>DUVM01000112.1 GCA_012841045.1 Tissierellia bacterium
ATACTCGAGTGACCCGTCGGATTCTTATCCTCCCATTCGGTGAAATGCTCTCCGTCCCAAAGTGCAACAGAGCATATAGAGGTCGATGTATCAATACCTAAGATCATGGCAACCTCCGAAATATGCGGTTTCCTTCCTCATCTATGAGAATTTCAAGATACACAGCATCTTGAAGGTAATCCTGTGCGATCTGTGGCCATTCGATAATCAACTTAGCGTCCTCATGAAAGTACTCCTCAAAGCCAAAGGCTTCAAGTTCTTCCGGGTCTTCCACCCGGTAAAGATCACAGTGATAGAGTTTTCCTTCCTGCATATCGTATTCGCGCACGATGCTAAAGGTCGGAGAGAGGACATCTTCTTCAACCCCTAACGCCTGAGCATAAAACTGCGCAAAAGTGGTCTTGCCTGCCCCTAGCTCCCCAAGGAGAGCCAAAACAGGAATATTCTCCTCTGCGTAGGTTTGAGCTATTTTTCTTGTGTCTTCAAGTGTTCTTGCGAGCATAATTCTCCTAAAATGCGATGAAACGAATCAGAAGCAGTAGCGCTATGTGTATTGGATAGAAGCTGTAGGCGACAAGTCGAGGGAGAAAAGGTCTCTTCGGCTCAGCTTCGCCCGCCTTGATAAAGGGAAGCGCCAAGATGCTGAGTGACTGAGAAAAGATCCCGCTCATCTGAAAATAGCTCCCATATCGTTTCAGGGTGTTGAGATGTTGTGAGACATTTAGATACGATTGAAAATAACTTAGGTCCGGTTGTCGACTCAAAAAGACGATCGAGCTGTAGCCGTAGAAATAGCTAAGAGCAAAGTAGCCAATGACAATCTGCAGCCACTTCCCTTCAAATAGGTAGAAGAGGACACTCATCAAGATGCCGTAGGTGCCGTAGGAGAACGTCCACTGCGGATAGTAGTATCTTGCCGCATCGGGAAGAAACGCGAGCATCAGCGCAAGGGGGGCAAAGAAAAGTTTTGTCCAGCCCCTCTCGCTCTTTTGCGCTTTCTCCACGGCAAAGAGCACAACGACCGAATACAAGAACTGCCACAGCTGGTTAATGGTATAGGGATCCATTGAGGCGCGGCTATTAAGCCACATATACGGGATCTGACTTATCGCGCCAAAACCAAAGAGCAGAAGCATATACTTCCTGCGATCGCGCGTATACTTAAATCCTCGGGCAATGCCCCAAGCAAAGATCGGAAAAGCAAATCTTCCGATCATGCGAAGCACATCTGCATCAGGAAAAAGGAGCACCCCGCAATGGTCGATAAACATCGTCACCATAGCGAGGAGTTTGAGCCAATCGCTCCTTCCTTTAGAAGTCATCTGCTTTATAGACAATCTCTCCGTCGATCATGGTAAACAAAACGTGTGAGTTAATGTTGAGTGGGTCGCCGTCCCATAGGACGAGGTCTGCGTCTTTTCCTTTTTTGATCGAGCCGACTCTTCCTGCCACACCGAGGATCTGTGCCGGATAGATGGTGATGGCTTTGAGTGCTTCATAATGATCCATCCCCGCGCGGACTGCGTACTGCGCGCACATATTGAGATGTTCGATCGGAATGACCGGGTGATCTGTCATGATGGCTACACGAATGCCTGCATTGTTGAGGATCGCAGCGGTTGCATAGCTCTTATTCTTCAGCTCAAATTTGCTGCGCTCGCCAAAGCTCGGACCGACGATGCAATCGAGTTTTTCGCGTACCAGCTCATCTACCACAAGATGACCTTCCGTCACATGATCAAGCGTCAAAAGAACGCCGAATTCCTTTGCGATGCGAATGGCGGTAAAGATGTCATCCACGCGATGCACATGCGCCTTTAAGGGCATCTTTTTTTCAAGCACCGGAAGGAGAGATTCCATCTCCAAGTCAAATGCCGGTGGCTCTGACGAGCGCTTCTTCTGCTGATAATCCTTGGCTTTATAGAGCGTGCTGCGAATCTGTGAGGCGATCGCCATGCGAGTCGTCGGCGTTTTTTTCTGTTCACTATAGACACGCTTCGGGTTTTCTCCAAAAGCCATCTTCATCGCAATAGGCTCTTTAATCAGCATCTCATCAACGCGTTTGCCTTCTGTCTTGATGAGTGCAAATGTTCCGCCGATGCAATTGGCGCTGCCGGGTCCCGTGGCGACTGAGGTAACTCCGCCGCTTCTTGCGTCTTCAAATGTCCGGTCCATAGGATTGATGGCGTCAATGGCGCGAAGAGACGGAGTGACGGGGTCTGTCATCTCATTGCCGTCGGCTCCTTCAAAACCGATCGCATCCTCCCACATGCCCAGATGGCAATGGGCATCGATGAATCCAGGGAGAAGGAGTTGACCTTTTGCATCAATGACCTGATCGGCTTTTGACTCTTTAGTGGAAACGGAGCTGATCTTGCCCTCACGAATCAGGACATTTTTTGGTTCGGGCTTTTCTCTTGTCCCTTCCATCGTTAGAACGCGGGCGTTTTTAATCAGTGTGACCATGTTTTCTAGTCTCCTTTAGATAACGTTGAATAAACGGTTCCACAGCTCCGTCGAGAACAGCGCTGACATTACCTGTTTCTTCTCCTGTGCGGTGGTCTTTCACGAGATTGTAAGGGTTTAAAACATAACTTCGAATCTGGCTTCCCCACGCAATCTCTTTAAAATCTCCTTTGAGTTCATCAATTTTTGCCTGCTCTTCTTCCATTTTCTTTTCAAGCAAGCGCCCTCGAAGGATTTTCATTGCCGTTTCGCGATTCATCATCTGGCTCCGCTCGTTTTGCACACTGACAACGATTCCCGTCGGCAGATGTGTGATCCGAACGGCTGAGTCCGTCACGTTGACATGCTGACCTCCGGCGCCCCCGGAGCGATACGTATCGATTCTAAGATCCTCCTGATTGATTTCCAGGCTGTCATCTTCTTCGATCTCCGGGACCACTTCTACTGCTGCAAACGACGTCTGCCTCTTGCCTGAGGAATTAAAAGGCGAGATGCGCACCAATCGGTGCACACCGGCTTCGGCTTTTAGCAGACCATAGGCATAATCCCCTTCAACGAGGATAGATACGTGTTTGATTCCCGCTTCTTCGTCCTCAAGGATATCCAACACCTTTGTCTTAAACTCTTTTTTATCTGCATATCGCATATACATGCGCATGAGCATCATCGACCAGTCCTGGGCATCGAGTCCGCCTGTTCCGGCCTGTATCGATAAGATGCAATTAAACTCGTCGTACTCACCGCTTAAAAGGGTATCGACTTCGAGCTCGTCGAGAAGCTCCTCCATCTGCGAAAAGAGCTCGAGGCCTTCTTCCTCGATATCTCCTCCCATTTCTATCAATTCGCAACTGACTTCACAGTCATCAAGAAGCGAATCCATCTGCGAGATTTCCTCCAAACGGCGCATGATGTTCTTGTGCTCGCGCTGAATGCCGGCGCTTGAGGAAGGATCATTCCAAAAATTCGGATCGATCATCAACTCATCAAGCTCTTTTCTTCTTTCTAATAAGCGAGCCGGGTCAAAGAGACTCCTTTATTTCCACCCAGCGCTCTCTTTGGCGCTCAAGCAGCGAACACTTTTCTCCTAAAACCATCTTAATTCCTCCCATGACAATACTTGTATTTTTTTCCGCTGCCGCAGGGGCAAGGTTCGTTTCTGCCCACCTTTTTCTCCACTCTTCTGGGTTCGCTCGGGCGGGAAGTCGACTGTCCTGTAGCCATCTGCTCAAAGCCCCTTCGCACGGCAGGCTCTTTCGAGAGCCGCACGCCAAAGAGAACTTTGATCGTCTCCTGATTGATCGACTCAATCATCTGTGTGTACATATCGAAACCTTCTCGCTGATAAGCCTGTACCGGATCTATTTGACCAATGGCCTGAAGGCCAATTCCTCGGCGGAGGTTGTCCATCGCGTCAATATGATCCATCCAGTGGCGGTCAACGATGTGCAGCAGTATATTTCTCTCCAGTTCGCGCATGACATCTACGCCGAACTCGGCTTCCTTCTTCTCGTAAAACTCGTGGGCGCGCTCGACGAGGAGCTCGGCCAGAACACTTTTTTCCTCTTCTTCACTCTGCACAATAGGCAAGTTCAAGCTTTTAAGAAAAGCAAAGAGTTCAGTGCGTTCCTGCACGGGATCCTCTCCCTGCAAAAAGTGATCTACCGCCATCTCAATCTGCTCTTGCATCATGGATAGCATATGATCTTTCAAGGAGGTATTTTCAAGCACACGATTTCTCTCAGCGTAGATGAATTTCCTCTGCTCATTCATCACGTGGTCATACTGAAGCACGTAGCGGCGTGTGCCGTAGTGAGCGCTCTCCACCCGTTTCTGCGCATTTTCAATGACTTTGTTGAGTTGGGCATGCTCGATTGGAACGCCTTCTTTCATCCCCAAATTGTGGAGCATGTTGGCCATGTTCTCATTCATGAAGATGCGAAGGAGATCGTCATCTAGGGAGAGGAAAAATTGGCTTGAGCCCGGGTCTCCCTGACGTCCACTTCGGCCGCGAAGCTGCAGATCAATACGCCTGGCTTCGTGTCTCTCCGTACCGAGCACATGGAGTCCTCCGGCTGAGCGTACTTTTTCCGCCTCATCATGGATTTCTTTTTCGATGGGTGCCCGAATCTTTTCGATCTGCTCTTTTGCCTCTCGAATATCCGGGTCATCATAGTCAAACGGACTCAGCGCCAGACCGATAATCTCTTCTTCAAAACCTGCTTTTCTCAACTCTTTTCGAAGCGCAAACTCCACATTTCCGCCGAGCATGATGTCGGTACCGCGTCCGGCCATATTGGTGGCGATAGTCACGGCGCCCAAGCGTCCCGCCTGAGAGATGATCTCGGCTTCTCTTTCGTGATGCTTGGCGTTTAGCACCTCATGAGGCACGCCTCTTTTCTTCAATAGGCGGCTGAGGTATTCACTGACTTCAATGGAGATCGTGCCTACGAGAATCGGCTGACCTGTCGCATGACGCGCGACAATCTCATCTATGATCGCCGAGATCTTGTATTCCATTTTGCCGTACACCAAGTCGGATAGGTCTTGGCGGATCACTTCTTCATTCGTGGGAATCACCACGACATCCATATTGTAGATTTCGCGGAACTCTTCTTCTTCCGTCTTTGCCGTACCCGTCATGCCGGCAAGTTTATCGTACATGCGAAAGAAGTTCTGCAGGGTAATGGTGGCGAGGGTTTGAGACTCGTCGCGAATGGCAATGCCTTCTTTGGCTTCAATCGCCTGGTGTAGGCCGTTTGAATACCTTCTACCGGGCATGAGACGTCCGGTAAACTCGTCGACGATTACGATCTCTCCGTCTTTTTCCACGTAATCTACGTCGCGCTTCATCAGGAACCGGGCACGGATAGCCTGATTAATATGATGAGAGATCTCCATGTTCTCAAGGTCTGACAGGTTATCAATCTGAAAATACTTCTCGGCTTTTGGCACGCCGGTCTCGTCCGTGAGAACGATCGTTTTTTCCTTTTCATCGAGAAGGACGTCTTGTGTGGATAGTGATGCGGCAAATCGATCCGCCACTGTATAGAGATCTGAGCTCTTGCTCTGGCGACCTGAGATAATCAACGGAGTTCTGGCTTCGTCAATGAGGATCGAGTCCACCTCGTCTACGATGGCGTAATGCAGAGGGCGCTGAACTCTTTTTTCCTTGTACTCAACCATGTTGTCGCGCAGATAGTCAAAACCGAACTCATTATTGGTTCCATAAGTGATGTCCGCCTCGTACTGAGCGGCTCTGTCGGGTCCTTGAATGTCATTGGTCAGACACCCCACGCTTAATCCCAGGAACTTATAGATGCGTCCCATCCACTGACTCTGGAATTTGGCGAGGTAGTCGTTAACCGTGACGAGGTGTGCTCCCTTTCCTTCGAGCGCGTTTAAATATAAAGGCAGTGCCGCTACAAGCGTCTTACCTTCTCCTGTTTTCATCTCGGCGATGCGCCCTTCATGTAAGACGATGCCGCCCATCAGTTGCACAAAGAAAGGACGGAGTCCAATGGTGCGCACGGACGCTTCCCGCACAACTGCAAATGCTTCCGGCAGAAGATCATCAAGTGTCTCTCCGTCAGCAAGTCTGCGTCTGAACTCATCCGTCTTGGCTTGAAGCTCATGATCAGACAATTGAGAGATCGTAGGCTCTAACTCTTCTATCGCCTGCGCTCTCTCTTCAAGAGCTTTCAGCTCTCCTTTATTAAACAGATCCTTAAAGAATCCAAGAAATCCCATTTCGTTCCTCCTGACATACTCATTACATTATACCAAAAAGCATCTTTCTTCACACAAAATACAAGGACAGCGCTACGACACGGCTCCTTGATCATCTCTGCAAAAATGACTTGGAAGAGGGAGACGCCTGGTCAAGGTCTTCATATTGTAATGGATGGAGACGATTCATTATAGCAGATAAGAGAAAACTCCTTCCTGTCAAGTCCATTTCTGGCGATAAGTTCACGTCGCACCCTTTTTGTGATGGGGTATACTTTCAATGGTAAGGAGAAGCAGACAATGGAATGGACATTTGGTTATGGAACAACGCAACAGAAAGTAGAGATCCCCGAGCAAAACGTGCTAGGAGTCCTCAGAGCAAACCCTATGCATCATGAAAGAATCGGGTCTGCTGCAGTAGCCTATGCGATGGAACATCCCATAGGCGCTGCGCGTCTTCGTGAGCTGGTCAAGCCGGAGCAAAAGATCGCAATCATCGCCAGCGATATTTCCCGTCCCGTGCCCAGCTGGGAGATTCTTCCCATCATTGTGGAAGAACTTCTTACGGCCGGATGCCAAAAAGAAAACATCACAGTGGTGTTCGCCCTAGGGGCTCATCGCCCTCATACGCAGAAAGAGCGGCGCCATCTTGCAGGCTCCGTCTACGACATGGTGCGCTGCGTGGATTCTGATCCAATGGATTGTCTGCACATGGGAGTGACCAAGCATGGCACACCGGTCGATATCACGCGAGCGGTGGCCTCAGCAGATTTTCGAATTTGCACCGGGAACATAGAATATCACTACTTTGCAGGATATTCAGGAGGAGTAAAGGCGCTGATGCCCGGGGTCTCTACCCCGGAGGCGATAGAGAAAAATCACCGTCTGATGATGCACGACGAAGCTCGAGCAAGTATCCTTGAAACAAACCCAGTGCGGATGGATATCGAAGAAGGCGGAGCCATCTGTGGGGCGGATTACCTTGTCAATGTCATCCTCGATGAGAAGAAACGCATCGTCCATGCTGTGGCAGGTGACGTCGTGAGAGCGCATCGCGAGGGATGTAAATACCTCGATAAAATGTACAAAATACCTATTTCAGCACCGGCAGACATTGTCATCGTCTCACAAGGCGGCTGGCCAAAAGACGTCAATCTCTATCAGACACAAAAAGCGCTTGATCATGCCGGGCATGCAGTAAAAAAAGGCGGAACAATCATCCTGATTGGCGCATGTCAGGAAGGGCTTGGAAATAAGAAGTTTGAACAGTGGCTGATGGAGGCGAAAAAACCGTCAGATCTGATCGTGCGATTACAGGAGAATTTTGAGCTCGGCGGACACAAAGCCGCCGCGATCGCCAAAATTCTTCAGCGAGCAAGGGTTGATCTGATCAGCGAGATGGAAGATGATTTCGTGCGCAGCATCTTTCTCCATCCTCAGCCAAACGCTCAACAAGCTGTTGATGAAGCGCTTCATCGACATGGCCAGGATGCCACTGTGCTTGCTATGCCATACGGAGGAGCCACACTCCCTGTCATCATAGATGATGCTTCCATGCAAATTGTTGAGGGCATCTAAGGAGGCTTTTTGAAACAAAGTAAGAAGTCGTTTCCTATAAAAAA
>DUVM01000018.1 GCA_012841045.1 Tissierellia bacterium
GTGACGATGAGCAACATACTCATTATTTTTTTCATGTTTTTCTCCTTAACCTATGCATCCATCGTGAATTGTCATACTCAAGTCATGAATCTAACACAATGATAGGAAATTCTGACAAAAGCGACAATACCCATAGGGGTACAGGTTCTAATCTAATTATGAAAATAGATAATAAGAAGCTTTTTCTAATGATTTTTCTGTGTACAGAACCAAAAAAATTGACATATCTCGTGAATGGTATAGAGTAAATTGCTTTTTAACGAAGTATTCGGGAATCCAATGGACTCCCGAATACCCCACACAGAAGGAGATATACGAACAAGGGGATAATAGCAAATTCAGAATAAGGCAAAACTTGCCCTCTATCATTAATAGCATATAGGAAACACGAGCTCGGTTCAATACCCAAACGGCTACCATCTAAGCGAAAGGGCCATTTCACTCGACGCTTTTTTATAATTTATAGAAGCTTTAGAATGATTCCCTCTTCTATGAAAGAAGCCCCTCTCCAGCATTTAGCAGGAAAGGGGCTGTCGTATAAGATCTACCAAAAAATCAACATCAACACCATGATCACCAGAAAAAAGAGCAGGATCGGCCAAAAAGCTAGGAAAGCGCCGATAAACAGAGCCGGCAGATCTCCCTTTTCAAGTTCCACCTTCTCTTTGTACTCTCGCACTTCCGCCTCGAATTCCTCTCGGCTCAGCTGCGAAAGCTCTTTTTTCCCCTCATCTCGCCGCTTCAGATAGGCGCGTTCGATCTTTCTTTTAAAAAAGAGCATGTTTGCGGTCTACAAGCGGATGATGACATGCCACGAAGTGCTGAGGACGTAGCTCGACAAGTTCCGGTTCGACTTCTTTACAGATCTCTGTGGCGTATTTGCATCGCGTATGGAATTTGCATCCTGAAGGAGGATTGATCGGGGAGGGAATGTCACCTTCCAAGGTGCGAATTTCTCGCTTATGATCTGCGTCGGTGGTCGGGATGGCAGAGAGGAGCGCTTCCGTGTAGGGATGCAGAGGGAAAGCGTAAAGATCTTCTGTCACCGCCAATTCCACAACCACTCCGAGGTACATGACTCCCACGCGATCGGAGATGTACTTGATGACCGAAAGATCGTGAGAGATGAACATGTATGTCAAGCCGTGATCGCGTTTGAGATCAAGAAGCAGATTGATAATCTGGCTCTGGATCGAGACGTCAAGAGCTGATACAGGCTCATCGGCTACGATGAATTTTGGATTGAGCGCGACGCTTCTGGCGATGCCGATGCGTTGGCGCTGGCCACCGGAGAACTGATGGGGATAGCGGTGGATGAAGTACGGCGCCAGTCCGCACTGCTCCATGACCGACAAGATATACTCCTGATTCTTTTTGGGATCTTTGTCCAGCATATTGTGGGCTTTGAGCCCCTCGGTCAGAATCTGCCCCACGGTCATGCGGGGATTAAGGCTGGAGTAGGGGTCCTGGAAAATCAACTGCATATCGCGTCGATACTTTCGAAGCTGGTCAACAGAGAGCTGATGCAGCGGCACAGGCTTATGGCTATTTGCCGGATCACCAAAGTATTCCACCGTTCCCGAAGTGGGTTTGTAGAGCTGCAAGATGGTGCGGCCAAGCGTGGATTTACCGCAGCCTGACTCCCCGACGATGCCGAGGGTCTCCCCTTCATAGATATCGAGGTTGATATTCTCGTTGGCTCGCACATTATAGGTCTCGCGCTGGAAGGGATTGCGCTTTTTCAGCGGAAAATATTTTTTCAAATCGCGGATGCGAAAAAGAACTTTCTTATCATCCATTGCTTCTCACCCCCTTGCGCGGATAAAAGCAGCGCACTGTGTGGTTTTTCTCGACTTCGTACAGTTCGGGCTCCTCCGTGCGGCATTTGTCCGTCGCATACTTACAGCGCGGAGCAAACTTGCATCCTTTGGGCAGATTCAGCGGGTGCGGTACGGCGCCCGGAATGGCCTGGAGGCGAATTCCCGTGGGGGTATCAAGCCTCGGAATGGATACGAGAAGTCCCTCTGTGTAAGGATGAGAAAACTCGCTCTCATCGCCAAAGATCATGCGCACCGGTGCATCTTCGACGACCTGACCGCTGTACATGACGGCGACATCATCGGCCATCTCGTTGATAACACCTAGGTCGTGCGTGACGAAGAGAATGGAGGCATTGACTTTGCTCTTCAAGTCATTCATCAGCTTGAGGATCTGCGCCTGGATCGTCACGTCGAGTGCCGTCGTCGGCTCATCGGCGATCAGAAGCTTTGGCTCGCAGGCCAGTGCCATGGCGATCATAACGCGCTGGCGCATCCCGCCGGAGAGCTGGTGAGGATACTGTTTCGTCACGCTCTCGGGATTGGGAATTTTGACTAGGGAAAGCATTTCAATTACTTTTTTTGCTGCTTCTGATTTGCTCATGTGCTGGTGGATGATAAAGGGCTCAGAGACCTGTCTCTCCACCGTAAAGACCGGGTTCAAACTCGTCATCGGTTCTTGGAAGATGACCGAGATATCATTCCCACGGATATTTTGGATCTGTTTTCTATTGAACTTACTGATCTCTTCTCCATCAAACCAGATTTCTCCAGAGTCGATCCAGCCGTTGCCGTCGAGAAGCTGCAGGATGCTCATGACCGATACGGTCTTTCCGCTTCCCGACTCTCCCACAATACCCAGCGTCTTTCCCGCTTCCACTGAATAGGAAACGTTATTGACAGCTTTGACTGTGCCGCGCTTTGTTGAAAAATAAGTGTGGAGATTCTTCAATTCTAATAATGCCATGATCTCCTCCTACCTTTCCTGACTCTTCGGGTCGATGGCATCGCGCAAACCATCTCCGATGAGGTTGACGCTGATGACAGTAATACTGAGGATGATGGATGTAAAGACCCATCTCCACCAGAATGTCTGAATGACGACACTGTTGTTTGAGCCAAAGAGCATATTACCCCAAGTCGGAATAGGCGGCTGTACGCCGAATCCCAAAAAGGAGAGAGACGACTCCGTCAACATGCTTGATGCAAAGCTGAGGGTGGTCGAAACGATGATGACTGAGATGACGTTGGGGATGATATGGCGAAAGACAATGTTGCCTTCGCGGATCCCCATCGCTTTTGCAGCGACGACAAATTCCTGCTCACGCACACTGAAGACTTGCGCGCGCACTAGGCGCTGCAGTCCCGTCCATGACAGGAGCCCCAGTACCACCATCATTAAATACACTCGCTGTGACGGCGATAATGTGTTGCCGATGATGACGTTGAGGATCATCGCAAATGGCAAAAACGGCAGAGAGGCGACCACTTCACTGAAGCGTTGGAGAACCAGATCCAGTGTGCCTCCGAAGTAACCTGAGAGTCCGCCGATCACAATACCGATAAATGTGGCAATCAGCACCGCTACAGCACCGATGGTGATCGTCATTCGTCCGCCGTTTAAAAGGCGAATGAAGATGTCACGCCCGAGATCGTCTGAACCCAGCAGATAGCCTTTTAATCCCCACGACACCAGCTCATTGTTATCTGTGATGGCATAGTTCTGATAATAATTGCTGCTGAGGTACGTCACATTTTTTCCATTGAGGGCTGCGGGAACATCCGACTGTTTGTACGTGTTCTCACCCCATGCGATGACGCTTCCGTCTTCTAGTCGTGCAGTAAAGTGATATCGTCCGCCTTCTACCTGAACGGCAGGCGATTCATGTTCGGGCACGCGACCTTCTCCACGATAAGAGAGGTTGCCCCAGACGACGATTTCCCCGTCGTCTCGCACAGCGGCGAAAGCTTTTGACGCCGCAGCGATATCAGTGAAAGTTCCTTCCGGCACTCTGGAGTATGAGTTGGTCTGGCGGCCGAAATAGACAATCTTTCCTTCATTTGTCAGGCCGACAAGTGCGTCCACGGACAGGGCGATCTTTTTAATCTTTCCCTGCCACTCATGGAATTCCACATAGTCCATGTTTTTTACATTGCCGAAAAGATATGTGTTTCCTTGTGCATCGAGAATCCCTGATGTCTGATAGTTTGCATCTATCTGCACAACTTCTACATCTTCAAGCTCCCAGGGAATACGCGATTGTCTCTGACGATCATTGCCCCAGGCTACTAGTGATCCATCTTTGGTAAGCCCGAGTACGTGGTCATCGCCGACGGCAATGTCTACCAGCGGTGGCAGATCGTCCGGAACGTTTCGGATATTGACGCGGTTTGTAATGCGGGTGTCTCCCCAGATGAAAACTTTTCCTGAATTGTTAATGCCGACGCCAAAGGAACGTCCGTTTTCCATCTTATTGAGATCCTTTAGCAATTCGTCGGGTACTGCCATGTATTCACGAGACGGCCCGAGGTTTACCTGCGTCACTTCCGCATAGCCTAGGTCCACCGGTCGAATCAGCGGACCAATGAAAACGATGAGGACGATGATCAAAAAGACAATCAGCGCCGACATGGAAACTTTGTTGCTGCGGAAGGTGCGAAGAACGGTTCTCCAGGGACTCTGGACTTGTTCTTCCGTATAGATATCCAGCTCATTTCGGTTTCCGAAGAGCTGTTTAAGCAGACCGGTCTTTTTAGGAGGAGGCGTCTGTGTGGTGGAAAGCTCTTTATTTTTGTCCATTGACACGGGTATCCTCCTATTCGTTTACGCGTACGCGTGGATCGACGACCCCGTAGCTGAGGTCAACCAGTAGATTGCCAATAAGGGCGATAAGAACGTAGAAGAGCTGAACGGCTAAAACTACGTTAAAGTCTTTTGCATAAAGTGAGTCGATGTAGAGTTTTCCCATTCCGTTGAGGTTAAACATGGACTCAATGATAAACGCGCCTGAAAATATACTCATAATCCAGCCGATGATCAGCGTGATAACCGGAAGCAGCGCATTTCTCCAGGCGTGAGAGAAGATAACTGCTTTTTCCTTGAGACCTTTCGCACGGGCTGTCTTAATGTAGTCCATGCTGAGCGCCTCCATCATCGCCGCACGCACATAGCGGGTAATGCTGGCAAGTGATGTCACCGTCATGACGATCAGCGGCAAAATAAGGTGTCGAATCTGATCTGCCCGGAGTTCCGCCGCCGTCCCCTTAAAGTTGGGGGTTTCCATCCCATTGAGAGGAAGCAGCCGCCATCTGACGGCAAAGAAATACATGAACAAGAGGGCGGTGATAAACACCGGTATGCTGTATCCGATGATCGTAAATACCTGTACGGATTTATCAAATATAGAGTTCTTTTTGACCGCCGTAAATATTCCTAAAGGTATCGTGATCGCAAGCCCGATAATCACAGCAAAGATATTGATTTTAATCGTAAATTGGAGCGGAGGTTTGACCACATCAATGACTGGTCGCTGATAGCGAATACTCTGGCCAAAATCCAGTCGGATGGTTTTACCCAGCCAGCGAGTATAGCGCGTCACCAAAGGATCATCCAAGCCCATACGTGCGCGGGTCTCTCGATAGAGCTGCTCATATTGTGCCGGTTCAAGTTTCATCTTCATCGGCTCTATTTCAGCACGCGCAGGATCCCCCTGGATGCCGTTATAAAGGATAAAGAGGAGAATTGACATGACAGAGAACACAAAGATCATATAAAGAATTCGTTTGAATACATATTTAAGCATCTGGCGTACCTGCCTTCATACTGCGCAGATATGAAGAGAATGTCCCCATTCGCACAGATAAAAAATTTATGATAAAAGTCCCTATAAAATCAGTAATGGGGCGCGATGCCCCATTACCGATCTTAACAGATTATTTGCGTCGTGCTTCTTTTTTACTCCAGTGTTGCGTATAGGAGTGCGATTTCGAGACCTAGGTTGTCATCGACAACGAAGTTCTTGAGTTTCGCGTTAAAGAAGGAGTGATACTCGTTGGAGTAGAGAGGAACTTCCGGTAAGAGCTCGTTCCACTTGACGATGTACTCGACCCAGCGCTCACGGAATCCTTCTGTATCGGAAGGATCAACTAGGGAGTAGTTTCTGGAAAGATCATAGAGTTCCTGATCCTTGAGTCTGTTGGGGTTGTAGCCCAGTGCGATCAGGTCGTCATCGAGTGTCCACTCATACGTCGGAGCATAGCCGAGCGGGAAGTTCGAGGCGAGGTTCATCATGTGGTACGTGGGTACTCCATACTGCTCGCCCATCGATGTGTCGCGGTACATCCAGTTGAGAAGCTCATTGAAGTCAACAAGCGTCTGCTCGATTTTGATACCGGCGGCGGCAACGTCTTCATTGTTTTGCAGTTTGGTCACGAGAAGCTCGGATACCGGATTGTTCTCGGTGGAGAGCCAGTTGATCACGAGGGGTAGCATTGTACCGTCTTCCATCTCGCGATAGCGCAGACCTGTTCCTGCATAGTCATTGCCGTTTTCATCTTTGGTAAATCCAGCTTGCTCGAGGAGCGCAACGGCCGTGTCGAGTGAATAGCTGTAGTTGTTGAGTCTGCTGTCAAGCTCAGCCTTGGATTCTTTGTAGAACCACTGGCCTTCACCATAAGGACCATTCACGACAGAACCGTAACCACCGGTAAAGGCGGCGGCGAAGTCATTGCGGTCAAGCAGGTGTGCGATGGCATGGCGAACTTCGATAAACTGCGTGGGACCAAAGTCACAGATAAAGAGCAGTTTTCCGTAACCGGCGCGCGGATAGGAGATGAAGTCGAATTTTTCGTCGTCTTCTTCAAGCAGGTCCATTCCTGCGTTGATGTCGGCTCCGCCGCCGAGGGCGCTCAGAAGGTCAACGACGCCGGTGCGCAGTTCGTCGAACTGTGTCGCATCTTCCGTCTTTTTAAAGACGAGGTCTTTGATATTGCCCTTCTGTCCTTCAAAGTTTCCAAGGAATTTGTCATTGAGGGTCAGGATGGTGGTCTTCGTCGACGCGTTATAGCTGACGACCTGGTAAGGTCCGGCTGTGACGCGCGGCGTGACATTGCGCTGTTTGAGAACGTATTCTTTGATCTCATGGAAACGCGCGAAATCTTCGGATGCAGGATCATCTTCTTCACCGGGGGCTTTCAGATCAGCAAACTCACCGGTAAAGTATGCGCCTTCCCCGTCATCGGCTACATCGGCAACACCTTCACCGAGCCAGAAGTCAAGGGATGTGGGTCCGAAGGCGACGTCTGTGACTTCATAGAAGAAAGGCACAAATTCGTCTGCGATCGTGAAGGAGAATTTCATGTCATCGAGGAGACGTACGCCGGCAAAGACATTTGTTTCAGCGTTGCGGAAAGCATCAAAGCCGACTAGGTGGATACCTGCGCTCGGTTTGCCTTCGAAGTCCGCAATCTGCTTGGAGCTCCACAGCAGAGCAGAGGCAACATAGTCTTTGGCGGTGATGGGTGTTCCATCATTGTATGTCAGACCTTCTTTGAGAGTAAACTCATAGGTCTTTGACCCATCTTCGTTCTCGGTAATGACAGGCTCTTCAACAGCTGTCGTATTCACAACATATTCGCCTGCTGGCGTAACATCATATGTTGAATACCCTGCGGTCAGCGAGTTGATGAGGTTGTCGGTCGCATTGTTCTGCCAATACGGTGTGGCAAAGTCTCCGGTGGGTTCCGTGGAGGAACCGATAATCAGCTGCTCGAGATTTTCTTCGCTAGCTACGGGCGGTTCTTCTGCAGGATCTTCTGCAGGAGTCTCGTCTTCAGCAGGCGTCTCTCCAGCTGCCGGAGGCGGTGTTGGCTGCTGTGCCGGTGAACAACCGCTAAGGATCAGCGTGAACACTAAAAGCAGAGACAACAGAGCCATAATTAGTTTCTTACTCATTTTCCCTCCTTGTTTTAATGGTGGATCTATTTGCGCAATTACAGATAGTTCACCATTTTCACTGATGATAGCATACCTAGCGCTTATGTGCAAGAAGTCGCACCCTCATTGACTTTGATGAGCTCCATTTATCCCAGCATACCTAGCGCTTATGTGCAAGAAGTCGCCTCTGCCTTCGAATTGGCAGAGACGACTGATTTCACGGCGTTTGAGCCTCAACAACACTCATTCATAACAAACATTTTACATGAGGTAATTTTTTCAAAAATTCAATATTTTTATCCTATTCTTGAGGAAAAGATGTCGATGCCGAGAACACAAGTCCCAGCTTGGCATCCACTTCAAACATTTCTCCAGAGAGGAGTTCTTCTGTAAATCCAACATCGATGAGCACGGGAATTTCACGGGAAATCGCCCTCTGAACCGCCCGGGCTGGAAAGCGCCCCGCGCGGGTGATCAAGGCCCCGCAGCGCTCCAGTCCATCCAAGATCTCTTCCGACGCTTTTTCAAGAAGAAGGATATCTCCCTCTTCCAACGGTTCATTCGCTCTTCGCAATCTGCCCTTCACTCTCTGATGGCCGATTCCCTTTCCTTTTAAGAGAACCTCACCCACCACATGGACCTTCATCAGGTTCGTGGTTCCGGAGACCCCGATCGGGATCCCTGCTGTGAGGACCACAAGATCTCCCGGACTTAAAAAGCCCCCGTCTGTCCCCGCTCGCACCAACTCTTTATATAGCGCATCCGTGCCGATCACGTCATTCATCATGACAGGAAGTACGCCTCGAACGAGGTTGAGTCTTCTTCTGACTCGCTCTCGTGTTGTGGCGGCATAGATTGGACAGTTCGGGCGAAACATCGCGACCTTTCTTGCCGTAAAGCCTGAGGTCGTGGGAGTAATAATGGCAACCGCCTCCAGCTTATGCGCTGTCTCCACCGTCGCCTCCGACACGGCATATGTCACCGAGTCATGACTCTGAGGCGGGAATTTCAATGGGACATTTTTCTTTAACGTCTCCTCTGTTGCGTGCGCGATGGAAGCGAGCATGCGCACCGATTCCACGGGATATTTTCCCGCAGCGCTCTCAGCGCTGAGCATCACGGCGTCCGTCCCATCATAAATCGCATTGGCGACGTCGGTTGCTTCCGCACGAGTGGGTGTGGGATTTCGAACCATCGATTCGAGCATCTGGGTTGCTGTGATCACCGGCTTTGCCGCCTGGTTGCTCTCTCGGATCATGATCTTTTGGGCCACGGGGATTTCCTCGATCGGCATCTCCACTCCGAGATCACCTCTTGCCACCATGATGCCGTCAGACACTTGCAGGATGCTCTCTAGGTTCTCATAGCCCTGCCTGTTTTCAATCTTCGAAATAATCTGCACCTGAGGATCCCCGAACTCCTCGAGCACCTTTCTGATATCGAGCACATCTTGGGCGGTGCGGATAAATGAGGCGGCGATAAAGTCCACTTCCTGTGCGACCCCAAATTTCAAGTCAATGAGATCTTGTTCTGTCAATGCCGGAAGCGAGATTCTTGCGCCAGGGATATTCACCCCTTTTTGACTTTTTACTTCCCCGCCATGCTCGACCAGTGTATGAATTTCTTCTCCATCAATCGACGTAACCAGAAGGGTAATTAGGCCGTCGTCAATGAGGATGCGATCACCCACTTGGATGTCGTTATGCAGTCCGGCATAGGTGATGGTCACTTTACCCTTACAGCCCATTGTCGGCTGCGGAGTGAGCACAAAGGAATCACCCTCATGAACAAAGCAGCCCGGCTCCACCTTCCCAAGACGAATCTCCGGACCCTTTGTGTCCAGTAAAATCGCCACCGGTAGCCCCAGTTCTTTTCTCAACTCTTTGATGATTTGAATCTTCGCTAGGTGGTCGTCATGGGTTCCGTGGCTAAAGTTCAGCCGAGCAACATCCATCCCGGCAAGAATCATCTCTCTGATCGTATCTTTGTCTTCACTGGCGGGGCCTAGTGTGCAGACAATTTTTGTTTTTCTCAATCTTCCTCCTTAACGCGCGAGGATCTCTGCCAGTCGGTAGAGCTCCATGCTCAGCCGATCTCTTACAGCCAGTGCTTCATCAATAGACTTGGTGGTTAGCACATTGCCTTTTAGTCCGATGGCGACACCGGAGTTTCCAATCCTGAGCTCTTCTACGGCACGAGCTCCCATGCGGGTGGCAAGGAGCCGGTCGGTCGCAGTAGGAGAACCGCCGCGCTGCAGATGGCCGATGACGGCCAAACGCGTATTAATCTTTGTCAATTCTTCTAGTTCTTCTGTGAATGCATAGGGGTCAACCGCCCCTTCCGCCACTAAAATAATGTAATGGGATTTCCCTCCGTCCACACCGATGTTCACTCGCTCAGCGACTTCTTTTACAGAAAACGGCATCTCCGGAACAATCACTTCTTCTGCGCCGCTGATGATTCCCGCAAAGAGAGCGATGTCTCCGCAGTTTCGTCCCATCACCTCCACGACGAACATCCTCTCGTGAGATGACGATGTATCGCGAAGTTTGGAAACCGACTCCATTACTGTCGTAATTGCCGTATCAAAGCCTATGGTCAGATCGGTGTATCCCAAGTCATTGTCAATCGTTCCGGGGATAGCGATGGTGGGAATACCGGCATCATCGAGGTCTCTTGCTCCGCGGAATGAACCATCTCCTCCGATAATGACCATCGAATCAATTCCTCGAGATTTGATGACCTCCACAGCTCTTTGAATACCTTCTTCTGAATTGAAAGCTTCACAACGGGCGGTCTTTAAGATCGTCCCTCCCCGCTGCAATATTTCACTGACGCTGCGAGAATTCATGGGAAACATCATATTGTCCAGAAGCCCATGATAGCCTCTTTCCACACCCATAACCTCAAAGCCGTGGTAGATAGCTGTCCTTACAACGGCGCGGATCGCCGCATTCATACCAGGCGCATCTCCACCGCTGGTAAGCACTCCGATTCGTTTCACATTCCCCTCCTTCACGTTCCCATTATACCCACCGATTGAGAAGTCCATGTTAATTTTCCCTATCGTACGTGTGAATCTTCTCATGCGTCCATTTCTTATATGCTTAGGAAGACGTATGACGAGTATATTTCATAATGAATGTTTCTGTCTTCTCTTGTCTCTTCTGGGAGTTCCCACTTCCGCACAGAAGATATCAACAGATACACTTCAGGCTCTCATGATAAGCTCACCTGAAAGAAAAGCTCCATATACACATCAAAAAAGCCTTATGATATATGCATTTATCGATATATGCATTTATCATAGGACTTTACAATCAATGAAGTGTTTCTAACAAACCTAATCATTTCAATGTCTCACCCGAACACTCTCTTATAGATTAAACTCGTATTTTTAAAAGGTGTTTCTCTACTTCCTTCGCCAAAAGCTTCGCTGAATTAGAATGAAAATGAGCTCCATCCACACTGGTGGTGAGACCTCTTCTCTTAGCAAACGTATCCTTTGTAGAGGGTGCAAGACTCATGATAATGGCATCTATGACGCGCAAAAAGAAACTATGCTTCCAAGTATACACTCTAGTATCTTTTTCTATTCTTTCTTTTTGTAGATGGAAAATATCGATAAAAGGAAAACCATATTGATCTGCCAGTTTCTTTATGATTGCATTCCTTTTGATCAAATCCTCATGAGGAAAGTTTCTTAAATTAATAAAAGGTTGTCCAAAAACAATAACCCTCTTTTCATTTTTCGAAAGTAAGCTCAGCAGCTCTTCATATTCTCTAGAAAATTGAAGATCTTTTTGAATGCAGGCTTTCACTTTACATCGGATGCCCATCATGACAAACCAAAACAAAGAAACCGTTCTTAAGTACGGCAACAGAAGATCATTCGTCCCAATACCTACAACATAGATTGGAGAATCAAACTTCGATTGATTTAATATTTTTTCCAATCTACGCCTGGCACCTCTCACTGTATCGCCATTTTTTCCCTTATTGACAGCATGAATGCTCTTATCAAGAAAGTCTATATAAGAATAGCCTACATTCCCATAGGTTAAACTGTCACCTAAACATGTGATTCTCATCGCCATCTCCATATCCAATAGTTGTTCAGAGGATTTCCTTTTCAGCTATCTATTTAAAAGTGATAATAATTGATTTGTTCCAATTCTACCTTCTGTAGCCATATAATGACAGCCTCCCTTGAGGTTGGGTCAATGATAAATGCCGCTTTTTCTCTGCTATAAACTTAATAAAACGCCACTATATCAAGTTTTTTTGTTTGACATCAA
>DUVM01000113.1 GCA_012841045.1 Tissierellia bacterium
CGCATATTTCGGAGGTTGCCATGATCTTAGGTATTGATACATCGACCTCTATATGCTCTGTTGCACTTTGGGACGGAGAGCATTTCACCGAATGGGAGGATAAGAATCCGACGGGTCACTCGAGTATTCTGATGCCGATGATAAAAACGGCCTTTGATGCAGCCGGTGGAGACATTGATTCACTGGTCGTCTCTCGAGGTCCCGGAAGTTTTACCGGGGTACGGATTGGCGTGTCCACCGCACTTGGATTTGCCTTTGCTGGGAAGCTGAAGGTCTATGCAGTCAGCTCGCTGAAGGCCAGAAGCTGGCTGGAGGGCTTTGAGGGAATTCGGCTTCCTATTATCGATGCCCGCCGCGAGCGCGTATATGGAGCGTGTTACGGAGCATTTATCCACGAGGAGATCAATGCGCCATTTGCATATTTTCTAGACTTATTGAAGGATTCGCAAGAACCGGTGGCGCTCCTTGGCGAGTCGATCGACCATTTTTATGGTATGGCGACAAGCACGTTGAAGCAGGAGGTCATCCTGGAAGAGACCCGCGCGAGCGCTAGAGGCGCTATCCGGGCTTTCTTGGAAGGAGACTACAGCACAGACCTTCGCCCTGTTTATCTACGAGAGGTAGAAGCGGTGCGAAGAAGAAGGGAGATGGAAGATGCTGATTCTCGGGATTGAGACAAGTTGTGACGAGACAGCTGCCGCGATCGTCAGAGACGGTCGGGAGATACTCTCCAATGTAATCTATACGCAGATTCCTCTGCATGCTCCTTTTGGAGGTGTTGTGCCGGAACTGGCCTCACGAAACCATATGGAAAAAATCAGCCCGGTTGTAGAGGAGGCTTTTCGTCAAGCCGGGGTGAAAAAAGAAGCTATCGATGCCGTGGCGGTCACCAGCGGCCCAGGCCTCGTGGGTCCGCTGATAGTGGGCGTGAGCTTTGCCAAAGCGCTGAGCTTTAGTCTGGGCATCCCCCTCATCGGTGTACACCACTTGGATGGGCACATTGCAGCGAATTATCTAAGCTTTTCGGATCTCGAGCCGCCTTTTCTTGCCCTGATTCTCTCCGGAGGTCACAGCCACTTTTATAATGTAAAAGCGTTTGGCGACTATGAACTCTTAGGGGCTACAAGAGATGACGCGCTGGGCGAGGCGTTTGACAAAGTGGCGAGGATGCTCGATCTTCCTTATCCGGGAGGGCCGCATCTTGAAAAACTTGCTCTCGAGGGAAAACCCTCTTTTGAGTTACCCGTCACTTTGCTAGAGGAAGGCTCCTTGGACTTTTCCTTTTCAGGCATCAAAAGCGCCGTAAAGATGCTCATTGATAAAATCGACTTGGAAAAAGAAAAGGCAAATGTAGCGGCTTCATTTCAGGAGACAGTCTTCTCTATCGTAACGGAAAAAATACGCCGAGCGCTTCGCTTGAGCGAAAAAAAACGCATTGTTATCGCCGGAGGAGTGGCGTCAAATCAACGCTTGCGAGCACTTCTGGATGAACTGCCGGCGGAGGTTCTTTACCCCCCGCTATCGATCTGTACCGACAACGGCGCAATGATCGCAGCAGCAGGTTACTATCTCTATGAACAAGGGAAATGCTCTCCGCTTACCCTTAACGCCAGAGCCAATTTGTCTCTTTCATCCACAGAAGACCTGTGGATAACCTGTGGATAGTGTGGATAACTAGATAAAAAGGCGAAAATTAGCCGCTTGTCTGTTATCGTGTTTATCCACAAGGAGGTCGACTTGTCCACAATCGAACAAAGAATCCCCCGTATTGACGATAATGAGTACGGTGGAAATCAGGCTTGGTTTTCGAGACAGATCGAACAGGGGGACGGGTGCGGTGTCATCGCCGCGACAAATCTCTTCTACTATTACCGCTATCCGGAAGGAAGCGCACCATCAAAAGAAGAATATCTTCAGACGGCGCGAGAGCTCTATAAGCACTTGAAACCACTTCACCTATGGAATCCATTCTCCTCCGTCAACAGCTATGGTCTTCCGTTTTTTACTAGGACGTTAGATCGCATCCGTCGCTTTTTGTTTCTGCGCGGCATCATCCGAGAAGTTGATATCTTTCGTGGAAGAAAGCGGACGATGGAGCTGTTTATCCGCCGATCTCTCCGTGAAGGAGATCCGGTGTTGTTTTTAACGATAGGTCACCCAAAGAGAAGTCCTTACAATAATCATTATGTTCTTATCACGGGAATCGAGGGCGACAAACTGATCGTATCGACTTGGGGACAGAGGCGAGAACTCTCCCTCAAACGGCTTGTCAAAGACGCCTGGTTAGTAAGACTGGGCAGACTAAAGGATGTGTAGATGCCGCATTATTATTCAGAAGAGCAACAGACTCCCTCGGAGCCTAAAGAAATGGAATGGAGTTTTCGAGGGCGAACATTTCACTTTCTTACAGACAGAGGAGTCTTTTCAAAAGATCGATTGGACTATGGCACATATGTCCTTCTTGATACCGTCATTGACGAAGTAGAAGCACCCTTTTTGGATTTGGGATGCGGATATGGACCTGTCGGTGTGGTGGTGGGATCCTTGCGAAACATATCCGTGGATATGAGTGACGTCAATCGCCGCGCATTATCTTTGGCTGAAAAAAATGCCAAGAGGCATCAAGTGGATGCAAATATTTTCTACTCGGATGGATTTGATCATAATGAGCGTCTATACAAGAGCATCTTACTCAATCCTCCGATTCGCGCTGGAAAAGACACTGTGTATCGTCTTCTAAGAGAGTCCTATGATCATCTGCTACCCGGAGGGAGTCTATATATAGTGATACAAAAAAAGCAAGGATTGGCCAGCGCAAAAAAATATCTGCTTACATTTTTTGACGAGGCGCAGACCCTTGAGCGCTCGGCGGGCTTTCATGTTCTCAAACTGAATAAGAAATAATCTGTTTCCACTAGCAGATGTGAATACGAGCAAATCAAACAAAGCTCTTTGAACGATTAGAAATGGAATTCATCTACTTGATCAAGATGGGAGAGGTAACGGGCAAAATCAACGGTATCGGTCTTTGTATCGGTTACGAACTCTAGAATGACTTTGTAACCTTCCGGAACCTTCGTAATCCCCACAATGTGATAAGAGATATTGTCTTCTTTATCAAAGTATGACAGGATATCTTCGATCACTTGTATCCTGTGAATGGATACCGTTAGATACATTTTGTACTTTTTGATTGCTTCGGCAAAGCGCTGTTGATGCAAAATAAGCTGAAGTATCACGATAATCAAAGTGGAGACGACGGCGAGCATATACATACCGGCTCCGATGGCGATGCCGATAATAGAGGTCGTCCAAAGTCCGGCGGCCGTGGTCAATCCGCTGACCAAGTTGTTCTTTACAAAGATTACTCCTGCGCCGAGAAATCCGATGCCGCTAATTACCTGAGCCACGACGCGGGCTGCGTCGAACATTTCTGCATCTTTGAATCCATACTTGGAAATCATCATGGCAAGAGCAGCCCCCATGGCCAAGATCATGTGAGTTTTCATGCCGGCGTCTTTGTTTCGGTGATCTCGCTCATATCCGATGGCTCCCCCGCAAACAGCAGCAAACAACAGCCTGAAGAGCAGGTTCCATTCGATTTGACTGATAAGCTCTGCCATAATTGCCTCCTTCCATGTGTTGGTATTTTTTTTACCCCATTTTCAAGGTAACTATGGCGAGCATCTGCGTAAAACAGAAAATACAAGTGAAAAGAAGAACACAACAAAATAAGCTGGCAGATATGAAGACCTCGTTAACTCTGGTTTAAGTTTCTATAAAGTCCGTTATCTCAACGAAAAACAGAGGTATAATGCCAGTGGACAAGACAAAGTGGAATGAACTTTCACATCCTAAACTCCTTTCACTTGACAGGGCTACTGTTCTGAGGGAGTACCTCTCCTTCTCCTTACCGGCTTGTTAAAGCTAAAATCAGAGCAGACCATGACGGACTCTCACTCCATTTTTTATCCGAAGACCGGACGTTCTCCCAAGCGTCCGGTTTTTGGCTTCTACAAAAGCATAGTCTGCCTTTTAGCTGTAAATCAAAAATAGACATAAATCCATTTACCATCGTGATAAATTCGTTGACTTGTTGTTTTGTGACTGCTAAAATGTTCATTAGACGAACACTATGTTTGGCTTAAGAACATTAGGGAGGATTTTATGAATCTTAGTTCTCTTGAAAAAGGGCTTATTGTCTTAGAGCAGCTGGCTAAGCCGCCATATCAATACAGTGTGATGGAATTAAGCCAAGCAACTGGGCTTAACAGAACGACTGTCTATCGTCTGCTGTATGGACTTAAAAGTCAGGATCTTGTTGCCAGAGTAGGAGGACAGAAGAAATTTAAGCTTGGATCTAAAACATATCATCTGGGTAGTGTATACCTTCGAAATTTCAGCACAGATGACTTTGTCCCCCAAATTTTAAACGAGATTTCTAAAAAGACTTGAGTCAGTCGGGTATGCGATACTTGAAGACAATCTTGTCTTGTCTCTCTATGAGTCTGAAATAGCACAACCTTTGAAAATGCGTTACTTCCCAGGTCTCTATTATCCGATGAACAGAGGATGCTATGGAAAAGGGTTAATGGCGTATCACGATCCGGTAGTAGTAGAGGCTCTTCTAGATAAACAGGAGTTTGAACCACTTACTTCGAGAACACTTATCAGAAAAGAAGATATTTTGAAAGAATACCAGCGAATTCGAGAGCAAGGCTATGTCGTGAGTAAGGGAGAGTGGGCTGACTATATCTACGGTGTCGGCGTCCCTATCAAAAACAGGAGCGGGAAAGTAGTAGCCTGCGTAGCGCTTTCTTTCATCCGCGGATCGAAAGATTCGGATGAGGAGACAGATCAGAAATGTATGGAGCTCCTTTCGATTCTTCAGGAATATGCTCCTGAATTCACAAGATACTTGCTCTAATGAAAGAAGGTAAAATGAAGAAACAAGAAAATCTTGACGAACTGATAAATATCATACGAGACCTAGTAGCTATTCCTTCGTATCGCGGGATTGTTCATCAAGAAAGACAAACTGCTCGATATATTCACTCGCTATTTCAGGCAGAGGGAATAGATAGCTGGCTAGAAGAAATAGAAGACGGAAGAGAAAATGTTATTGCACATCTTCCGGGGAAAGAAGGAGGAAAGAAACTCTTGCTAACGGGTCATCTTGATACCGTGCCTCCCTATGATATGGAGGATCCTCTGAGTATGAAGTGTGATGAGACCTATCTTTATGGCAGAGGTGTAGTGGACATGAAGGGTCCACTCGCCTGCATGATCTACGCCATGATTCTTTTAAAAAGAAATGAAGAAATACCGGCTTGTGACTTGTACTTTGCTGGGGTGATTGATGAGGAAGAAAAGAGTCTCGGCACAATCGCGCTACTTGAGAGTGAAGTAACGTTTGATGCAGCGATTGTAGGAGAGCCCACCAATCTCACCATCGCCACAGCGCACAGAGGTCTTGAGTGGATTACGGTCGATTTTATTGGAAAGGCTGTTCACGGTGGCGCGCAGGAAGCGGGCAACAATGCGATAGAAATGGCATCTGATTATATTCAGCTATTAAAAGAAAAGCTGACTCCTGTCGTTCAGGCAGAAACCCATCCTCTCATCGGCTCCTCGTCTTATAACTTAGGAAAAATTGAAGGCGGAACGCAGCCCAGTACCGTTGCTGGGGCATGTCGTCTGATCATCGACAGACGTTGGGTGCCGGGCGTGAGTCACAGTGAAGTCATGAAGCAGTTTCAAGACATACTTAATCACACACTTAAAAACTATCCGGGTGCATCTGCAAAACTGGAGATTATGCCTGAGAGCCTCATGAAAGAAGGTTATGTGCACACACCTCTAGACACTTCCATAGATGAAGACATCGTAAAAGTGCTACAACATACGGTTCGTGAGGTTACAGGGAAAGAATCTAAAATTTCAAGCTTTCCGGCCTGGAGTGACGGAGGACTTTTGTATACCTATGCAGATGTTCCTACGGTCGTATTTGCGCCAGGTGATCTGGAGACAGCACATGCTAAGGAGGAGAGAATAGAAATATCTCAGCTTCTCCCTGCAGTGGAAATTTATTTACAACTGGCACGTTACTTTGGATAATTAGATTCCATGCGAAGACGCAAGGACTCAATTTTCTTGCAGACGACTCAGAACCATTAAGGAGGTTACATGAGTACGCAGGAGCAAAGAAAAAAGTTTCCCCATGTCTATGTCGTTTTACTTACTATTGTCGTCATATGCGCGATCCTGACGTACATTGTTCCCGCCGGTGAATACGAACGAGTAGAAGCGCCAGATGGAAGGATGGTGGTTGATCCGGTGTCCTATACAAGGACAGAGAGCAACCCAATTCCTCCTTTTGGAATTCTCGAAGCGATTCCTAAAGGAATGGTGGATGTAGCCTCAATTATCTTCTTCATCTTTATTGTAGGTGGTGCCTTTGGCGTCGTGGAAGCCACAGGCGCCTTTGAAGGAGCCATCAACAATATCACCTCCTCTATGAAGGGAAGAGAGCGATGGATTATCCCTATTGTGATGTTCATCTTTTCATTGGGAGGAGGGATTTTTGGAATGGCGGAAGAGACTCTTCCCTTTATCCCTATTATGGTATCCCTAGCTGTCTCTTTGGGATTTGACTCCCTTGTCGGAGCCGGTATGGTTTTGACAGGTGCAGGAGCCGGTTTTTCCGGCGCGTTCTTAAACCCATTTACGGTGGGCGTTGCGCAGGGGGTTGCAGGTCTTCCCACATTTTCAGGTCTTGCATTTCGTATTGTCATGTACGTTGTCATGGTCACAGCCACTATCCTTTGGATGATCCGTTATTCGGATAAAGTGAAAAAAGATCCCACTAGAAGCCTGATGTACGAACTGGATAAGAAGCGTGATGAAGCAGATACTCATAAGGAAATGCGCGAATTTTTACCAAGAGATCGTTGGATTCTCCTTATAGTGTTGGCAACAATTGTGATGCTGGTTGTCGGCGTGATTGCCTTCGGCTGGTACATTCAGGAAATTGCCGCTCTGTTTTTGGGCATGGCAATTGTCGTTTCTATTGTCGGAGGACTTGGCTTTAACGGATTTGGTGAAGAGCTCGTAAACGGTATGGCTAACATGGCCGGCGGAGCTCTGGTGGTGGGTTTTGCTAGGGCTATTCTTGTTGTTCTAAGTGATGGAATGATTCTTGATACGATCCTCCACGCTACATCAAATCTTGTTTCACAACTTCCCTCATCTCTTACCGCTGTTGGCATGTATGTATTTCAGGTGCTGCTAAACTTCCTCATTCCTTCCGGAAGCGGACAGGCAGCTGTATCCATTCCTATTATGGCGCCACTTGCTGATCTGGTCGGGGTAACGAGACAGACAGCTGTCGTGGCTTTTCAGCTGGGTGACGGAATATCCAATATCTTTACACCCACTTCAGGTTACTTTATAGCGGGACTGGCACTGGCGAAGATTCCCTATGACAGATGGGCCAGATGGATTCTTCCTCTGATCTCACTTCAATATGCTTTAGGAGCAGTTTTTGTAATTGCTGCAAATCTGATCCACTTAGGCCCGTTCTAAGAAGAAAAGAATAAGAAAATGAGAAGGCTGGATTCATCAGAGTCCGGCTTTCTTATGCGTATTTTGCTAAGTGCGTTGATTGATCTTTTTCCTCTCCCCACTGATACACCTTAATATAGTAGCGCACGCCCCATACCTTTGACAGAAAGGAAAACGAAGCGAAAAAAGACTCCTCCGTTTCAGGAAGAGTCTTTAAGAGTTGAGACTATTTCTATTTTTTGAGCAGTCCGCCAAACATCCCACGAGTGATCGCTCTTCCAACCTGCGTTCCAATGGAACCAGCGGTGTTCTTAATCATTCTTTCAACAGCAGATTCACGTGAACGGCTCGGTCCGCCGAAAATGGAATCTAAGATCCCTCCGCCTTTTTTGCCCGCTGTCGTTTCTTTCTCAGCCTCTGCTTGGGCCTTGAGTTGCTCTGCGGCATGCGCTGATTCTTCTGCTCGCTTTGTCAAAATCTCATAAGCGCTTTCAGAGTCAAAGGTCTGCGCATATTTATTGTTCAGGAAGGAGGTTGAAATGAGCTGCTGGACTCTGGCAGGATCGATGGGGTCCATGCTACTGGCGGGGGCAAGGATAAAAGCCTTTTCCACGGGTGTGGGCATCCCTTTCTCATCGAGGGTACTGATCATCGCCTCGCCGATCTGCAGTGCCATAATCTCTTCTGCTACGTTCATGCCTTCATTTCCTCGGAAGGAATCGGCGATGGAGCGGATGATTCGCTGCTCAGCAGGAGTAAACGCTCTCATTGCGTGCTGAATGCGGTTGCCAAGCTGCGCAAGAACAGGTTCGGGAATGTCTTTTGGGTTTTGCGTGACAAAGAAGACACCGACACCCTTGGAGCGGATCAGTTTGACGACTTGCTCAACTTTTTCCTGAAGCGTCTTGGAGGCGTTTCTAAAAAGGAGATGTGCTTCTTCAAAGAAAAACACGATCTTTGGAAGCGGCAGATCACCTACCTCAGGCAATTGCTCAAAGAGCTCGCTGAGAAGATACAGGATAAAAGCACTATAGAGATCAGGGCTATGGTAGATGTAGGAGACATCAAGGACATTGATAATTCCATTGCCGTCAGCATTGGTCTGCAAAAAGTCCGTAATCACCAGTGCGGGCTCCTGGAAAAATTCCTGTGCGCCCTGCTGCTCAAGGACCAGAAGGCTTCGCTGAATGGCTCCAACACTCTGCTTGGAGATATTTCCATAATGAGCTGAGAGATCGGTGCTATTTTCATAGACGAACTTGAGCATTTCGTGGAGATCTTTAAAGTCAAGAAGTGCCAAACCATTTTCATCGGCAATCTTAAATACGGCGTAGAGAACTCCCGTCTGTGTATCGTTGAGTCCTAGGAGACGGCTCATCAGGAGGGGCCCCATCTCGGAAATGGTGGTGCGAAGAGGGGTGCCGTTTTTCTTCAGAAGATCCCAAAATTGAACAGGGAATGGCTGAAACTCTGGAACCGGAGCACCTAGCTTTTCGAGTCGCTCTTGAAGTTTGGGGCTTAAGGTGCCGGGTTCTGCGAAGCCGGAGAGCTCACCTTTGATATCCGTGATGAAAACAGGGACACCTTGTTTGGAAAATTCTTCCGCCAGAAGCTTCATGGTAATGGTTTTACCGGTACCGGTGGCGCCAGCAATCAGTCCGTGGCGGTTGGCCATGGTTTCATCAAATGTGATGATCTGTCCGTCTTTAATCGCAATGTTCATTTGTCCTCCTAGAAATAAATCCGATTTTTTTCTCGACATCCGCCAAAGTGACTTTCGCTATGGAGCGAGCTTTCTGAGCCCCCTGCGCCATGAGATCTTCAAGATGATCACGCTCTTTCATAAGCTCATAGACTTTTTCCTGTAGAGGCAAGAGGGTATCGAGCACCGCTTCCATGACGCCGTCTTTTAGTTGTTTATACCCTTTCCCTTCAAAATAAGCCAGAGCGCCGTCAATGGATTCTTTACGCAGCAGCGCAAAGATATTCAGAAGGTTCTTTACTCCCGGTTGATTATCATTATAGCTGATTGTACCGAGAGAGTCTGTTACGGAACGAGAAATTTTTCGCTGGAGAGTCTTTTCATCATCTAAGAGGAAGAGCACACCCTGCTGATTTTCTGCAGACTTGCTCATAAGCTTCTGTGGCATCTGCAGGTCGTAGATGCGCGCACCGAAAGGATTAAAGTATCCCTTGGGTACGACGAAAGTTTCTCCATAGGCATTATTAAAGCGAATGGCAATATCGCGTGTCAGCTCAAGGTGTTGCGTTTGATCGTCTCCCACCGGCACAAGGTGTGCATTATATAGAAGGATATCTGCTGCCATCAGGACAGGGTAATTAAACAGACCTGTAGGAATACTGTCTCCTAGACGCGTGGATTTGTCTTTATACTGTGTCATGCGGGAAAGCTCCCCCATGTAGGAGTTGCAGCCGAGAATCCAACCAAGCTGCGCATGCTCCAAAACGTGACTCTGCATGAATACAGTGTTTTTTTCAGGGTCAAGCCCTGCCGCCAGATATAGTGCCATTGTCAAAAGGCTTCGCTCGTGCAAATCCTTGGGATTTTGACGAATCGTAATAGCATGCATATCGACGATGGAGTAGATGCACTCGTACTCGTCTTGCAGAGAGACCCAATTTCGCAAGGCGCCAAGATAGTTGCCCAGGGTCAGATTTCCTGAAGGCTGAATGCCGCTGAAGATACGTTGTTTTTCCATGTTCTTTTCCTTTCAAACAAAAAGCACCCTCTATAGGGTGCGGATGCACGGTACCACCTACATTTGTACTCTTTTGGTAACGCTCTGTGAGCGAAGAATCTCCCCGGTCCACTAGCGTCAAGCATGTCTCTCCCTCTCACCTTATAGGAGAATCTCTGGAACCCTGCAGATAGACGCTTTTTATCGGTTCATCGACCTTTGTTCCAATATACACGCTCTACGCATTTATCGTCAAGCAGAAGGAAAAGCCAACCGCATCAAGATGTTGTAGGTCTTAAGAGAATGGAGCAGTTCCTTTTTAAGTACCAAGGGATGCGCTCGACGACGCTCTCGTACAGGGGAGCGATCTATTTATTCTTAATTACGAAAACTTACCTCTGACAAATGGATCTGGTTTCTTCATCCGGTCTCTATAACAGGTTTTGTCTCCTTTGTAATGAGACGCAAAGACGTATTCTTTTGTGTCTCTAGTGATGATGGAGATGTTTGCAAGCCGAATCGCTTTGGAATACAATGAGCTCATGAGGGAGATATGACAAGACAAAAGATGATCAATGCGCTTCATTTTGCGAGCTTTGTGCTTCTTCCACTGGCGAGTTGGCCGGTGGGGAAATCGTTTCACTTAATGCTCTCGAAGCAAATTGTTTTGTATACGATCGGTGTCCTAGCGCTGATGCTCTGGATCACCGGTAGTTTTCGCATACCAAAAGAAGAAAGAAGTGCAAGTGAAAATCGCTTGCTACTTCTTTACTCGCTTTTTTTAATCGCTTCGATCGCAGTAGCACAGGATAAAACCGTCGCTTTTCTTGGAAGTGCCGCCAGGCGTGACGGTGTGTTGATGTTTTTCAACTATATTGCGGTGTACTTTCTGGCTCGGCGCTCGACACTGGATGAGCAAATTGTCTTTAAGGGACTCTGTGTGAGCGCGTGCCTGATTTCAATCCTTGCGCTTCTGCAGTCGTATCAGATCGATCCCCCCTTTCTGCGTCTTTACTCTGAGTCTTGGAAAGGGAAGGCATTTTCATTGATGGGAAACCCTAACTTTTTAGGGACATTTCTTGTGCTGATGATACCG
>DUVM01000114.1 GCA_012841045.1 Tissierellia bacterium
GTTAGTGTAAAGTTTTTGTAGGTCGTTGCAAAAGAAACGTCATAGATAAACAAAGAGGCGGCTCCCCTATGTTAGAGTGTAGTTGTAATCAATAACGCGAAACATAAAGGAGCACCTCATGAATAGTATACATCATTTTGTCAATGATTTTGTCAATGAACTCACTCAACTTTCTTTGGCTGATGAAGGAATCTCTTCCTACACTGAGAAAGCAGAAGCCCTTTTTCAGACTCATTTTCTCGATTTTGTGGCTGATCAAATCTCAGAGATGGATGATTTCTTGGTTTCTCAGCCTGAGCTTCGTCCGCAGTGGCGAGTAGAGAAGGGACCGGTGGAACGGACGATAGAAACAAAGGCCGGGACACTCCGATACTCTCGTCGCTACTATCGCCATCGAGAGACGAAGCAGTACTGCTACCTTTTGGATAACGTTTTGCAAGTGAGCAAGTTTTCCCGAGTGGATGATGCTCTGACGGCTTCATTGGCCTCGAGTGCCTGCAGCCACTCGTATCAAGCGGCGGCGCTAGAGGAAGCGGGTGGACGCGTGTCTCGCACGACGGTGATGCACTCCGTACGCACCGTCCAAGCGCCTGAACTCTCCTTTGTTGAGCCCCGTCGAGTCTGCAGAGAACTGCATCTTCAGGCCGATGAGGATCATGTGGCTCTGCAGCAGGGGAGGAAGAAATCGGCTCAGGTGCGTTTGGTGGCGATTCATGAACGTAAGAAACAGGTAGGCAAAGATCGCCATGTTCTTCCCGAAAGAGAATTGATGAGCAGCGTTGGAGAGTCTCCGGAAGCGTTTTGGTGGCGGGTATTGGATCGCTTAGATGCACTCTATGCAATAGATGAGGTGGAGCGGATCTATCTTCATGGAGACGGCGCAAGTTGGATACGTAAGGGTCTGGAGATTTTACCAAGGAGCATCTTCATCTTGGACGGTTTTCATTTGGAGCGCGCGATCAGTGGGCTGTGCGGTGGCGACCCTTCGCTTAAAAGTCGGATTCGCTCATGTCTTCATCCATGGGATAAGCAGCGGCTTTGTGAGGAGGTGCAGATGCTCATCGACAGTAGCGTTTGTGACGAGAAAAAGGCGCAAAGAACCTTGGGGTATTTCCTCCGTCAACGAGAAGGGATTGAGAATCACTATGGTCTTGATCATGGAGGAAGCTGCGCGGAGGGACTGATTTCTCACGTACTGAGTAAGCGGTTTTCTCGAGATCCGATGGGGTGGAGCACACAAAGTCTGAGAAATTTGAGTGCGTTACGAGTCTTTTTGCTCAATGGCGGGGTGCTGGATTATCGGCTTGTCAGAGAAGCGGAGGATTCGGTTAAAGAGCCGGAGGAGTGGGAAACTCATCTTCGAGTCCACCATAGAAGAAGCCGAAAGGATGGGATGAAGGAGTGGAGTGCGATGATTCCCGGCAGTGAGAACAGTGGAGGGGCGTTGGGGCACTGGATGAAGGGAATTCAGCGAGGAGGATTCGTCAACTAAGAAAGGATTACAACCTCTACACAGGAAAGAGCTACCTTTTCTGACCTACAACAACTTGACACCGTCAAATCGATTGGCTTTTTCACGATACGTAGAATATCTGATATACTATGGATAGGAGATCGAAGGCATAAAAGAGTTTCGATCTTTACATAAGAAACTTGAAAACCGTCGTCTTCTAGATGGATTGGATCAAGATTACTTACGCATGAAAATTTACTTATCAGTAAGGAATAATGAGTTGAGAACCACCCAACGTTCCGGTATAAACATGTAGATTATATGGCAGTAATTGATCCTTTTATCGGTATCTATGACTGGACATATTATATCTACTTGTATTTTCGACCTGCAAGCAACTCTACTTAATCATTTTTTAAAAGCTGGGTTAGAACTGTTAGACAATCTCAATAATAATAAAAATGATACGAAAAAATCGCCATATAATACTGATACTCAGCCTACTAGGCGCGAGCATCACATCAGTAATATTCAAAAAGTTCAATATAGCAAAAAATTTGTTTGTGGCAGCAACAATACCTTTTGTTATCCAGACCACAAAAAATAGTCGTCTAAGGTCAGGGGAGTGCTCCAAGACAAAGATATTTCTTATGTTCATTTTCTTAGAAGTAGGTTATATCCTCCTTAGAGGATTCATTCCAGATCAGTGGCTTCTCCATACAAAATTCAATAATCTATTCCTTAGGTATGTATATTATGTCTTCACTATTCCTTTCGTAACTAGCAACATACAATCCAAAAATCACGAAAAATAAATGAGAACGTTGTGGTAGTAGGGCCGCCCAAACAATTAGACACTGCTTATTACTATCTAGAAGTTGATCGTATGACCCAATAATTAATGTCGTTGAAAAGTAAAACATGACCGAATAAATAGATGTCATTGGAAGGGCTCCGGAATAAGGAGTCCTTCTCTATTCATTTGGTAGTGAATACCGACGAAGAGCTTCAATGGTACTGACCATCGAAAAAATTCACTTATGAGCTAATCACAAATAAATTAGCAAAAACATTTGTCACCAAACAGAGAGTTTGGCTTTCAACGCCTATATAAAATGCCTGAGTCATTTTTAGAGTTAGTGTAAAGTTTTTGTAGGTCGTTGCAAAAGAAACGTCATAGATAAACAAAGAGGCGGCTCCCCTATGTTAGAGTGTAGTTGTA
>DUVM01000115.1 GCA_012841045.1 Tissierellia bacterium
ACCCAATACAAGTAAAATGCTTCGGAGTCCGAATTATAAGACATTGAAGATGATAAACTATTAATAAATGGAGGGAATATGGCAGAACCTATTGCTCGTTTATTGATTGATGATCAAAATATCGCACACAAACAGCCGTTGACAGATCATCTGATACAAGTTGCCAAACTAGCTGAAAAGTTTTCCAGCAAATGGGGGAGTGAAAACTGGGGATTTGTTGCTGGCTTACTACATGACCATGGTAAGGACTCGACCTTATGGCAGAATTACTTGGAAATAAAAAGTGGCTATAAACAAGCTCCTGCTCAAGGAGCCACTCTCGGAAAAATTCCTCATGCAATATATGGTGCCGCAGAAGCAGAATCGCTTTTTCCAGGTGGGAAGGGAAGAATGCTGGCTTACTGTATTTCTGGACACCATGCAGGTCTTCCAGATTGGTCTTCTGCTGATGAAGAGGGAGGAAAAGCAAGCCTAGAATATCAATTAAGTCAAGCGTCTAAATTTCAACGTTTATCAAACAAGGATTATCATTTTGATAATTATCATTTAGAGCCACCAAACATTCAACTGTCGTCTAACTCTGTTATATTATCGCTTTGGATAAGAATGCTATTCTCTGCATTGGTGGATGCAGACTATTTAGATACAGAACGATTTATGAAACCGGCAGAATCTGAGCTACGTGGAAAATATTTATCGATCCAAGAATTGTTGGAAATCATTTTTCAAGATAATGAGAATCTAGATTCATCATCACCCAATACCCCTATTAACGCAGTGCGCAGAAATGTTCGGGCGCGCTGTCTTCAATATGCAGATAGGAAACCAGGAGTCTTTTCCCTTAGTGTTCCCACCGGAGGGGGAAAGACTTTATCAAGTATGAATTTTGCCCTAGCACATGCGAATAAGCACAACAAAGAGCGAATTATCTATGTCATGCCTTTCTTAAGCATCATTGAGCAAAACGCCGGTGTGTTTAAGAGAGTGTTTGGTGACGATCAAGTGGTAGAGCATCACTCAAATATAGAAGAAAATGATAAGACCACAGAAGCCAGATTGGCTGCGGAAAACTGGGATGCCCCCATCATTGTAACAACGGCAGTCCAGTTTTATGAGTCATTGTTTAGCGCATCCCCTGGCCGTTGTCGAAAGTTGCACAACATTGCCAATTCAGTCATTGTCCTCGATGAAGCTCATATGGTTCCGTTAGAGTATTTGGCTCCGATTCTTGAGACTTTGCGGGCGCTAGTCGATTATTTTGGAGTGACTCTTTTGCTTTCGACGGCTACGCAGCCTGCTCTCGCTGGCGAGATTTCAGGTCATAAAACGGCTGGCTTTGACGAGGTAACTGAGATTATGGGCACGGTTGAGGATGTGAATCGACTGTATAAAGCACTTGAACGCTGCGAAATTCAGATGAGAAAAGAAGACCAGACCGTATCAAGTTGGGAAGAAATCGCAGATGAACTTCAAGATTTGAGACAAGTGCTATGTATTGTCTCTGATCGGAAGAGCTGCAGGTATTTACATAGCCTGATGCCAAAAGACACTTATCACTTATCCGCATTAATGTGCCCAGAACATCGCAGTCAATCGATAAAAGAGATTATAAAAAAACTGGAGAATAACGAAGAAGTCCGGGTGATTAGTACGCAGCTCATCGAGGCCGGCGTCGACGTGGACTTCCCAGTGGTATACCGCGCATTTGCGGGTTTAGATTCCATCATTCAAGCGGCAGGTCGTTGCAATCGCGAAGGAAAACTAAAAGAAAAAGGGAAGGTCATTGTCTTCAATACGGCGTCAGCACCCCCGATCGGATTGCTTCGTAAAGCAGCGCAGGCAACGTCAAAGATCATCAGACCAAATCAAGGCATGCCTGATGTATTTGACCCAAAGATTATTGAGCAATTTTATGGAGAGTACTATTCCCAAGCGAACAGTTTAGATGAAAATCAAATTCTACCGCTCTTGAATCCGTTAATGAGAGATGGAAAGAATCTTGATGTTGCCTTTCGGACGGCATCACGTCGATTCCGAGTTATTGACAATGAGCTGATGAAGACGATTTTCGTACCCCACGAAGGAGGAAAAAATCTTATTCAAGCTCTGATTGAAGATCCGTTTAATCACAGTATTCTCAGGTCTCTACAGAGATACAGTGTAAGCATCTATGAACATGACTTTTTTGACCTATATCGTCGAGGGGCTTTGAGGGAGGTGATGGATGGAACGTATGCATTGATGTCATCTACCGACTACGATAAACATGTTGGCTTGTTACTGAATACGGATGAACACAACCCAGAGTCATACTTTCAGGATGGAAAGGAGGGACTATGAGCAGATGGTGCCTTGAGGTATGGGGTGATTACGCTTGCTTTACACGTCCGGAAATGAAAGTGGAGCGTGTCAGTTACGACGTCATTACCCCTTCCGCTGCTCGGGCTATTTTTGAGGCTATTCTATGGAAACCAGCGATCAAATGGAACATTACAAAAATAGAAGTGATGAATCCAATTAAATGGGCTTCTATTCGGCGAAACGAGGTTGGATGGGTTGGAGGAAGACCCACTCAAGACCAGTTAAAAGGTCATCCCACGAATCCAATGGGAGTCTATATCGAAGATCGTAGACAACAGCGCGCCGGCCTGATCTTAAAAGATGTGCGCTATCGACTATACGGTTACTTCGATTATCTCGGTGAAGCAGATAACTCCGAGACGGACGCAGAAGGAGGGATGGCGAAATTTGCTGCCATGTTCCAACGACGAGCTAGAAAAGGACAGTGTTTTCATCGACCATATTTGGGCTGTCGAGAGTTCAGCTGTCACTTTAAATTGATCGAGAATGATGATGAGAACTTACCGATCGACGAATCAAGGGATCTTGGCTTTATGCTCTATGATATGGATTTTGAGCGCGATTCTAAGAATCCGCCCCCTCTTTTCTATAGACCTGCGATGGTAAAGGGGGCGATCAACACCGACCGCTCAGAAATAGAGGTGTTCGGATGATTATTCATGCCTTGAAAGAATATTATGATCGCAAAGTCCTTGATCCCAATAGCGGCATTGCTCCTGAAGGGTTCGAATTAAAAGAACTGCAATTTGTCATCGTGATAGATGAAAGCGGTTGTCTCGTTTCGATCGATGATTTACGTGAAAAGCGTGGAAACAGACTAGTTGGAAAAACGTATCTTCTGCCCCAATCAAAAGGAAGATCCGGCAGTAAGAGCTATGAAACGGTCTTCTTCCTTTGGGATCACTTAGGATATGTCCTCGGGTTGCCAGAAGATGATAAGAAGAGTGCCCTTCAGCATCAGGCGTGGATAGATCAGCTAAACAATTTACCCGAACAACTTACAAACGACGTTGCGATTCGGGCGATGAAAGCGTTCTATGAATCCGATGAGGTAAAGAAGGCGAAAACTCACCCTATGATCGAAGAATGCCTGAAGTCACAGACTCGGAATGTGACCTTTCGTTTGGTAGGAGATGTTCCTGTTCCGTGTCGTCCAGCTGTTCAAAAATTCATCGAGGAACGTTTAGAAAGAGATGTCGAAGGCGCGTCAGACGATGTACGCCACTGTATGATCACAGGGCGAAAAGGGACAGTATCGAGAATTCACAGTCAAACGCCCATTGGAAAAGACAGCAAGGTCCTCGTCGGATTCCAAAAAAACAGCGGTTATGACTCATATGGAAAAGAGCAAGGTTTCAACGCGCCAATGATTGCGTCTACTGAGTTCGCATATACTACTGCTTTGAACACCTTGCTTAGATCACAAGATCAAAAGATGGTAATAGGTGACACAACATTCCTCTTTTGGTCTAAAAAGCCCTCAACTCTAGAAACGTCGATGCTATCCATGTTTGGAGAGCCTCCCAGAGACAATCCCGATGCCTATACAAATGAGATCAAGAGTCTTATCCTTTCTGCACAAAGCGGAGCGTATGTTGAGAGAAATAACGACAACAGATTTTATGTCCTAGGATTATCTCCAAATGTTGCAAGGATCTCAGTGCGATATTGGTACGATGGAACTGTTGATGAGGTTAAAGAGAGAATTAGTGATTATTTCCGAGATTTTGAGATCGTTAAACCGGAATGGGAAATGAAGTACTACTCTATTTGGCGTGTTCTGGTGAATGTTTCAGTCCAAGACAAAAGTGAGAACATTCCTCCGCGATTAGTCGGCGATTTGATTCGATCTGTTTTTGAAGGAACAGTCTACCCTGCAGGACTGCTAAATGCAGCGATACGAAGAATCAGAAGTGATACTGACAACAGAGTTAAGCCTGTCAGAGCTGCGGCAATCAAAGCATATCTAAACCGATACTATAGGTTTAATCCGAACGCAAACTTTAAGGAGGTCTCTATGGCTTTAGATGTTAATCAACCCTCTATTGGTTATCAACTGGGAAGGCTGTTCTCGACACTGGAGAGAATTCAGGAAGATGCAAATCCAGGGCTTAACGCAACGATTCGAGAACGATACTATGGAGCAGCTAGTTCGAGTCCGATAACGGTATTTCCTAATCTGTTGAAACTGAAGGTACATCATATTGCAAAACTTAGACAACAACAGATGGGGAAAGCAGTTAATTATGAGAAAATTCTGAGTGAGATTATCGGAAAGGTAGACCAATTCCCTAGTCATTTGATGCTCCATGATCAAGGTATGTTTGCGTTAGGATACTATCACCAGCAGCAAAGATTTTTCACCAAAAGACAAGATCCAGAAGTACAAGATGAGGAGAAATAGAATGGGCGAATTAATTAATAAGAGATATGACTTTGTTTTACTCTTTGATGTAAAAGACGGCAATCCAAATGGTGATCCAGATGCAGGCAACTTGCCTAGAATTGACGCAGAAACAGGACATGGGTTGGTCACGGATGTCTGCCTGAAGCGAAAAGTGCGTAATTATGTTGCGCTGAAGAATCAGGAAGAGCCCCCTTATGACATATTTATTAAAGAAAAAGCGATTTTGAACCAAGAGATTGAAAAGGCGTATTTGGCTTTGGGAATCAATTTAGATGAGCCTGCAGCGGACGGAAAGAAAAGAAACAAAAAAGGTGCTGGTCAAGGTAAAGAAATTGATCAAGCCAAAGAGTTCATGTGCAAAAACTTTTATGACATTCGAACGTTTGGGGCGGTGCTCTCAACCGGAGCAAATGCCGGCCAAGTTCGAGGACCGATTCAACTGACCTTTGGCCGCTCGATTGACCCAATTGTTTCCCTTGAGCACAGTATTACACGTATGGCGGTTACGACAGAAGCAGATTCTGAAAAACAAGGTGGTGATAATAGAACAATGGGGCGAAAGTTTACAGTGCCATATGGGCTATATAGGGCACACGGATTTGTATCAGCGCCATTAGCACGCCGAACGGGATTTTCTGAAGACGATCTCGAGTTATTCTGGGAAGCCTTAGTCAATATGTTTGAGCACGACCGCTCCGCAGCTAGGGGACTGATGGGAACCAGAAAGTTAGTCATTTTCGAACACCAATCCATCATGGGTGATGCACAAGTACAAGATCTTTTTGATGCGGTTACTGTCACAAGGAGTCTCAACGATGGTCCTGCTCGTGATTACAGTGACTATATAGTTCAGATTGATCGAGAGGCAATACCTGACACGATCAAGGTTATTGAGAAATAGTCGTGAATCCAGAGATAGCAGTCGATGATTATCTACTACTCTCTGGCATTCAGCATTTCGCATTTTGTCCAAGGCAATGGGCATTAATCCATATTGAGCAGTTGTGGGAGGAAAGTGATCGGACGATAGAAGGGAAGATCCTACATGAAAATGTCGATGATCCGTTCTTTCGTGAAAAAAGAAAAGATATTTATATCGTCCGATCCTTGCCTGTCGTAAGTAACATGCTCGCGCTTTATGGGATAGTTGATGTAGTTGAGTTCACCAGAGTGAGTGGAACGGAAGCTGACCTTGGGATTAAGTTGCCAAGAAAAAGAGGTCGTTGGACGCTTAAACCAATTGAATACAAAAGAGGACACCCGAAAACTGAAAGTATTGACGAAGTGCAGTTATGTGCACAAGCAATGGCTTTAGAGGAAATGCTTAAGATAAGTGTTGATTCTGGTTCAATTTATTATGGTCAGATAAAGAGGCGAGTTGAAGTCGTATTGAATGAGGGGCTTCGACAGGAGGTAATACGCTTGTCGTCGGAAATGCATAGGGTATTCAAAGAAAGGATTACCCCACCTGCGAAACTCCACAACGGCTGTCGAATGTGCTCTCTGATGGAAAAATGCCAGCCAAAATTGACAGACAAACCAGTGTCAGTTAGTAAGTACATTAATGCCATGATAGAGGAGGTGAGCAAACTATGAGAAAAATGCTAAACACTCTATATGTGACAACTCCGGATTCTTATCTTGCAAGGGAGGGGCAAAATGTACTAGTAATGAGCGAGCAACAAGTTCATTTTCGGGTGCCGATCCACAATTTGGAAGGGATAGTCAGCTTTAACTATACTGGAGCAAGTCCTAGCTTGATGCAATTATGCTGCGAAAACGGTGTAGGATTGACTTTTCTTAATGAGTATGGGCGATTTCTAGCAAGAGTGAGTGGGCGAGTGTCTGGAAATATACTCTTGCGGAAAGAACAATATAGATGGACTGACTCTTCATCACATTCTTTGAGGCTTTCTAAGAGATTTATAGTTGGAAAGCTTCTTAATCAATCTTTGGTGCTAAAGAGGGCTATGCGCGATCATCCAACTAAAATTGATGTTGAAGGGTTTAAGGCGGGGGTCAAGGAGATTGATAGATTTACAACTCAAATCGAGGCAGTTAAAGAAGACAATGTACTTCTAGGAATTGAAGGTATGGCTGCTA
>DUVM01000019.1 GCA_012841045.1 Tissierellia bacterium
TACGTCGCCGCCGAGAACAATGCCAAGGGGCGTGATGGCCGGCATCGTGTATTCAGCATACAGTTTTGGCGGTGGTTGGCTGCTGAAGGGAATCCGAAACAGGTGATCTTCCATCAGACTGTAGTTTTTTCTGAGGAGTTGTACTCGCATGCCGGTCACGACACCATCTTGAACATTGATGGATTCGTCGGTGAGATTGTGTATGCGAACAGCCACCGCTAGATTGTCAAATCCACGAGGGGTGCCTACATAGGTGATCTCTTCTCCCGGTGCGAGTGTCACTTGATCACTATCCGTGTTGTCTTCTGAATTAATAGGTGCATGGACAAGCTGCAACGCCTCTTTTACTTCTCGCAGAGGAGTGTAAAAGTGCAGATGGTATCCGCCGATATTGAAAAATGACTCTTCATTTAGTTCCTTTGAGAAATCTTTTGATCCTTGATGTGCTGCCACAACATATTCAGGTTCTTCAAAGCTCTGAAGCAAAAACGAGCTGATGGTGTCACTATAGACGAAGATCGAAAGACTCTTATCTCCGGAAATATAGGCATATTTTTTCTCGAAATCACCTTCTTCTACAACATCCGGTTCCCCGTAGAGTTCTTTCATCCGCTCGACCGTGTCATAGATCGTCAATCCCTTTGGAAAAATATAGGTGTTTTCGCCAAATGTGGATAAGTCTTCCGGCATGATCATCAGAAGAGTGGAATCAGCTTGGACGGAGACGACGATGGCATCTTCAATGTTTACTTCTTTATCGCGCGAGGGATTGAGAACGCTCAACTCCATTAGGTTGAAGTACCCGCCGGATGATTCTCGATATTCTTGCGTTGTCAATCCGACGTCCATTCGGACACCGGGAGGAACGGTCTTCACATTCTCTCCTGCGGTGAAGATATAATCTCCTCCAATCTGTGAAAGAGGTTTCCCGAACCAGTCCTGGATTTCGCTTCCGATTGAAAACTGCATGGAATCCCAATTTTCAGGGAGTCCTTCCGGAGGGACATTTCGGACGCCTTATTCGTTCCTGCCTTCCATGTCCATAGTCGGCGGGGCTTCGGACACCGTCTGCTCCGAAGGGGTCTCCACCACAGGGGTTTGTGCGGGAGCTGGCGCATCGGTGCCCGGTGTTTTTGCACAGGAGACAACGAGAAGGGCTACTAGCATGATGGCAAGAAGCAAGTTTCGTCGATTCATTTGTTCATTCCTTTCTGTGTGTAAGTCATAGTGACGATCCAATCGAAACTGTGCGCGGGCGCAGAGGGTTTAACAATCCGACCGTTTCATAACTCGGTGTAATCATACCCGCAAAACAGATGTATAGTTAACTAAGATGACGATTGGATCATCAAACATTTATTGATCGTTTTCACAGCTTCAATAGATGTCTTATTTCTTTCGCTGCTGAAGTGCCTGTTCCACTCGGCGCAAGCCTTCTTCCAGACGTGCCCTTGGGGTCGCAATATTCCAGCGCATGAACCCTACGCCCTCTTTGCCAAACATCTCTCCGCAGTTCAGAAACACATTGGCGTCTTGGAGAAAGAAGCGTCGGAGCTCTTCTTGCGTCAAGCCCATCTCTCTACAGTCTAGCCAAATAAGAAAGGTTGACTCGGGTTCAATGATGCGCATGGGGAAGAGGCGCTCTTTTACAAACTCTTTCATATAATCGATATTGCCCTGAATGTAGGCCATCATATCCTGGTACCATTCTTCGCATTCGCTAAAAGCCGCAATATTAGCGACCATGCCAAAGATCTGCGAGAGGGGAATCTCCAGCTCGCTCTCCAGATCAAGATAGGCTTTCTTCTCTTCTGCATGGCGTGTGTAAATATATGCGGAGTGCAGAGCGGCAAGGTTAAATGTCTTGCCGGAAGAGTAGAAGCTCGTCGTGATTCTTTCTGCTTTGGGACTGAGCGTATGCAGTGGAATGTGTTTTCCTTTGTGAATCAAATCCGAGTGAATTTCATCACTGAGAATGTGTACTCCGTAGGCGTCGCAGATGTCTATCAGCTGCGTCAACTCGTCTTTTGTCCACACCCGCCCAACCGGATTGTGAGGAGAGCAGAAGATCAGATATTTGGCTTTCTCTTTTTTGATCTTTTCCTCTAAATCCTCAAAATCCATCTCATATCTTCCGTCTTGTAGTACCAATGGGTTGTCGATTCTTCTCAGTCGCAATTGGCGGATGATGGAATAAAAAGGAAAGTAGACAGGAGGCTGGACGATCACACCGTCTCCCTCTTTTGCTTCTAGCGCGAGGATGTGCTGGAGAGCCTGTACGACATTTTGGGCAGGGGCTAAACGTTCGGGATCCATCGCCACGCCGTGTCTTTTGGTGTGCCACTGAGCAAATGTGCTAAAGAAGGCAGGGTCAATGGATGTGTAGCCGAAGTAAGGATGGGAAGCTCTCTTTTGAATAGCTTCAATAATAGGATCAGCTACCGGAAGATCCATATCCGCTACCCAAAAAGGCAGCGTGTCGCGGTTTCCCTTCTGATGTGCCACTTCGTACTTTATGCTAAAAAAAGGTGTTCTATCAGTTAGTTGGTCAAAAGAGCTCATGTTCCCTCCTTGGTTTTGTCTGAATGGTTTCTTGTGCCGAATATATCACATGGTGGATGGTATTTTCACCGGGGATGACATTGGGTTTAGAGGAAAAGATCTACAGGAGTTGATCTATTTTCTGCTTGAGTATTTCCCATTGTCTCATTCAGGTTCCATTGTAACACTCACGTGCTATAATAGCTCAAGGAGGATGAAAAACATGAGATATGAATTCACTGCTGAAGCGGATGCTATTTTACGACCGGTGTTCGATAAAGAAAAGGTAAAAAAGGGTACGCTGCGACTGGAACCGGGCGCAGACCGACTGACCCTTCTTGTGGGGCTGGGAGAAAAGGAAAAATTGAACTCAGCCACGGTGCGAGAAGTGTTCTTCGCCATCCCCGGTGAGCTCTGTAAATATGAAGTCGATAAGGCGCTGTTGGAAGGCCTAGAAGATCCGGCTTTGATTGCGGCTGCCTTTGAAGGGCTGTGGATGGGCAACTATGTCTTTTCACGCTATAAAAAAGATGAATTGGCGGACAAACGCCTGAAGGTATTAGCCGTGCAGGAAGTGGAGGGGTTGAAAGAACGCCTAGAGGAGAGCGAGGGGTTGATGGAGTCAGCAGACTTCACAAGGTATCTCGTCAACTCACGCGCGATCGATCTGTATCCTGAAACGCTGGCACAGCTGGCAAAAGAAGAACTGGAACCGCTAGGTGTAGAGGTCGAAATCTTAGGAAGGGACAAAGCCGAAGAACTAGGTCTCAAGGCCTTTCTAGCCGTGGCGGAGGGTAGCGACAAAGAACCTCAAGTCATTGTCGCGAAGTATACAGGTGCAGGCGATGCGCCATACGGAGCGCTGATAGGAAAGGGATTGACATACGACTCCGGCGGATATGACATCAAACCGGGTTCAGGTATGTTCACCATGTTCGGAGACATGGCAGGAGCTGCCACGGTATTAGGTGCGATCCGAGCCGTCGCCGCCTCCAAACTGGAGAAAAACGTCGTAGCTGTCGTGCTGGCATGTGAGAATATGGTCGATGGCTCCGCTTATAAAAATGGAGACATTATCTCCTCGCATCTTGGCAAGACGATTGAGATCGAGAGCACGGATGCCGAAGGTCGTCTGACACTGGCAGATGCTCTCAGTTATACGGAAGAAGCGTTTGCTCCTTCGTACATGGTCGATGTTGCAACACTCACAGGAGCCGTGGTTGTCGCCCTGGGAGATGTTGCGGCTGGAGCGGTCACAAACAATGAAGAGCTGATGAAAGACGTTCTTGCAGCGGCAGATCAGGCGGATGAACTGATCTGGGAGTTCCCCGCTTATGAAGCATACAAAGAGCAATATAAGTCGAAGTTTGCCGACCTGAAAAATACCGGAGGCAGAGGAGCAGGCACCATTACAGCCGGACTCTTCCTCGGAGAATTTGTCAAAGACACCCCGTGGGTGCACCTCGATGTGGCGGGCGTGACGTATCGAAGCGATAAAGCCAAGCCGCCATACCCGATGGGAGCCTCCGGATTCGGTGTCCATGCGCTATATCGATTAGTAAAGAACAGGGAATAAACCATGGTTTCGAATAACTTCAAGACGGTCCTGTATCATGTGCTGTGGTACTTTCTCATCCTATCCGTCTTCCTTTTTGACAATATGCGCTCCATCTTTCAAGGGCTCGTGACCGATCCCGCGCGCCAGCTCATGGTGCTTGGCATTGCTACGGTCATCTTTAGCACCCTGTTTGCCATCTTGTTTTTACGAGGGCAGGGTTCGTTTATGGCCAATTTCAACTCCATTGCGAGCCTGGTGATTATGAACATTCTCCTCTCTCTGGGAATTGCCGTCGGAGTTCTCTTTCAAAAATTTGATCTCCCTGCAGCAGGGATGGGGATATTGCTCCTGCTTCTACAGCTGGTGATGGTCATGGGAGTGCTCAGCGCAAAGAGAAGAAGCTGAGATACCGACCGAAGCGACAGAGCGCCTGGACTCTTTATGTCCTAGGCGCTTTTTTCATACAACAAGAGCTTGAATCATTCCTAAGAAAATATGATGAACACAGTGATGAATGCACATCTTCTCAAATGTCAGAGTCCTCTCCTCGAATATCTGTCACATCACTTTACATCAGGGGTATAAGGTGTATAATTCCTAGTATAATAGTAGGATATGAAAAGATAGAAAGGAAATGTCAATGGACTGGAAGTATACACTGCCAGATGTCAGCTGCGCCGCCTGTGTAAACCGAGTGGAAAAAGTGCTCGGTGACATGCCGGGTGTGGAGAGTGCGCAGGTGAATCTGCTGACAAAGGAGCTCCGTGTCACAGCGGATGAAGAAGAGGTCAGCGCTTCAGTACTTGAAGAAAAGCTTCGAAGCATCGGCTATCCGGGAGTAAAGAAAGATGATCAGATCAGCGCGGTGCTAAAGATCGAAGGCATGTACTGTGCCGCTTGTTCTGCTCGCATCACCAAAGTGTTGGAGAGGCTTCCTGGGGTGGAGAGTGCGCAGGTGAACAATCTCACCGGGCAGGCAAAGGTCCTTTACGACCCTGCGCTTGTGGGAAGAAGAGAATTCCGCGAAGTCATTGAAAAAGCCGGATATACGCTCCTAGATGAAGAAAAGCCGGTGGAGAAGGAAGCGCCACTGTTATCGGGAGAATTGCTTCTTGCGATCATCTTTACCGCTATTTTGTTGGTTGTCGCCATGGGGCCGATGGTGGGGATGCCGTTTCCTGAAATGCCTCCGCTAGCCTATGCATTGTTGCAATTGGCGCTGACAGTGCCCGTTGTCTATGTGGGCCGCCGCTACTATGTAGTGGGTTTGCGCTCGCTCTTTCAGGGCGCGCCGAATATGGACTCTCTGATCGCTTTGGGTACCGGCGCTGCTATTATCTATAGTCTCTACGCCATATTCATGATCGCGCAGGGACATGCGCACTTTGCGCATCAACTGTATTTTGAGAGCGCCGCCACAATCATTACTCTTATCAAGCTCGGCAAGACGCTTGAGGAGATCAGTAAAAAACGCACCGGCGCTTCGATTGAAAAACTGATGGATCTCACACCTCAGCAGGCGACCCTTCTTGTTGATGGGGAGGAAAAACTCATCCCCGCTGAAGAGATTCGAAGAGGAGATATTCTTCTCGTGCGTCCCGGGGAATCAATTGCTGTCGATGGCGTCATTTCCTCCGGCGTCAGTTCCATTGATGAAGCCATGCTCACCGGTGAAAGCCTTCCAGCTGAAAAGGTAGAAGGCGATTCGGTCTTTGCCGGCACCATCAATCTCACCGGAAGCTTTGAGATGGAAGCGAGGGGGGTGGGAGAGGAGATGATGCTCACCAAGATCATTCGGATTGTCGAAGAGGCTCAGCTCGATAAAGCGCCGATTGCGCGTCTAGCCGACATAATCAGCGGTGTCTTTGTCCCGATTGTCATCGCCATCGCCGTAGGAAGCGCGCTTCTCTGGGGCATTTTGGGAAAAGATTTGACATTCTCTCTTACGATTTTGATCTCTGTACTTGTCATTGCCTGTCCCTGTGCGCTGGGCCTTGCCACACCGACAGCCATTATGGTCGGAACCGGTAGGGCTGCGCAAAAAGGCATACTGATTAAAAGCGGGACAGCCCTTGAAAGAGCAAAAGAAATTGACATCATCGTTCTTGATAAAACCGGCACCATTACGGAAGGTAAACCCGTGGTGACAAACTTTGTTCGCACCGGATCACTTCCAGAAGAAGAGATTCTAGAGCTGGCAGGAAGCCTTGAGCGGATGAGCGAGCATCCTCTTTCAAAGAGCATTCGCGAATATGCTCCGGCATCTCTTCCGGTGGAGAATTTTGAAAATATCCCCGGTCACGGCATACAAGGGGTTCTTTCGGGTAAAAAATTGAAGATCGGGAATGAACGTCTGATTCCTGAAGCGCATAAATACCTGCCCAGTGATGCCGCCAGACTGTTTGTGGAAATAGACGGCGTGCTGGAAGCGTACTTTGAAGTCGAAGACAAGATCAAAGAGAGCAGTTATGCGGCGATAGAAGCTTTCCATGAGATGGGCCTCGAGGTAGTCCTTCTGACTGGAGACAGGCAAGAGACGGCAAGAAGAGTGGCACAGGAACTCGGCATTGATGAGGTTCGTGCGCAAGTTCTCCCTCAGGATAAAAGCGACATCGTCAAAGAACTGCAAAAAGACGGAAAAGTAGTAGCGATGGTGGGTGATGGCATCAATGATTCGCCGGCACTGGCTGTGGCGGATGTCGGCATCGCACTTGGCAGTGGGACGGACATCGCCATCGAAAGTGCAGACATGGTCCTTGTACAGGGAGATCTCGGCAAAGTAGTCAGTGCCATTGACCTTAGCCGAAAGACCATCCGAAACATCAAAGAAAACCTCTTCTGGGCATTTTTCTACAATACACTGGGCATTCCCGTAGCGGCAGGTGCTTGGTATGCGCTAGGCGGAAGTTTACTCAATCCGATGCTGGCAGCTCTTGCCATGAGTTTGAGCTCGGTCAGTGTCGTCACCAATGCGCTGCGACTCCGTGGCGTAAACATTAAGGAGATTGGATAATGAGAGTGAAAATTAATGGAATGTCATGTCAACACTGCGCTCAGAGCGTGCTCAATGCAACGCTTCCCTTTGCGCAGGACACTCCGCAGATTGACTTGAGCTCAGGCTTTGTCGACTTCGTCCCGGTGGACGGATTTGATGAAACTGAGTACGCTCAAATGATCGACGAATTGGGCTATGAGGTGGCCAAGTGAATTTCGATCAGCAACTGCAAAGATATGCCAGATTGATCCTGGAAGTAGGTCTGAATGTACAGCCGGGAGATAAAATCGCACTCGATGTCAGCGAAGAGATGATTCCACTCGTACGAATCCTAGCAAAAGAGGCGTACAAGCTGGGCGTCCTCCATGTGAAGATGACCTTCAGCGATGACGAGATATCGCTCAGCCGCTATCAGGACGGACCGGAAGAAGCGCTGTCGTATTTCCCTCTCTTTGAAGTCAAGGCGATGACAGAGGCGTTTGACGACGGCTATCACAGACTCTCCCTCTATGCGCCGAACCCAGAACTTCTAAAAAACGTCGATCCGCAGAAGATCTCGCTTGATCAGAGGACGCGGGCGGCGGCGATGAAACCGGTGATGGACTATGTCACACAAAATCGCATCAAATGGTGTGTGGCGTGTGTGCCATCGAAAGCCTGGGCAACTGCTGTATTCCCGGAGCTTCCCGTGGAAGAAGCGGTGAGCACCCTCTGGCAGAGCGTCTTTGACGCGGTGCGTCTGAATGAAGAAGATCCCGTGCAGGCGTGGAGAGAGCATGATCAGCGTCTAAAGAAATACCAGCGTCTTCTCGATGAAGCGTCTTTTAAGAAACTTCTTTTTAGTGGGCCTGGAACAGAGCTCGAGGTGGAGCTCGTGGAGGGACATGCGTGGATCGGAGGATCAAGTGATAGCCCCCGCGGGGAGAGCTTTATGGCCAATATCCCGACAGAAGAGATCTTTACCATGCCCCACGCATATAAGGTCAACGGCCGTGTCCAATCGACAATGCCTCTGTCGACACAGGGACGATTGATAGAAGATTTCTGGTTCGAGTTCAAAGATGGCCAAGTCGTCAATTTTGATGCGGCAAAAGGAAAAGAAATCCTTGAAGATATGCTCAAGATAGATGACGGGGCGTCGCGTCTTGGGGAGGTCGCTCTAGTAAGTGACGACACGCCGATCAGTCAGGCGGGGATTCTCTATAAAAATACCTTGTTTGATGAAAACGCCTCTTGTCACTTAGCGCTGGGAAGCGCTTACGGTGAAAATCTGCCCGGCAGCGCTGAACTCAGTGATGAGGAGAAAAAAGAAGCCGGCATGAACGATTCACTCATTCATGTAGACTTTATGGTGGGTGGACCGAAGCTGCAGGTCACCGGCGTTAAAAAAGACGGGAGCGAAATTCCTGTCCTTATCGATGGCAATTGGGCGCTGTAACCCCCCTGAAAATAGTAACGCCTGTCCTTTTCAATTGATGAAGGATAGGCGTTTCTTCTAATTATATTAGTCAATCAATTTGATTCTTGTAAATACTTTTTTTCCTCTTCGAACAAGGGCTTCGCCATCGGGAAAATCCTCTTCTTTTAGCACGGCAGAAAAATCCGTCAGTTTTTCACCGTTTAGAAGAAGTCCTTGCTGCTGCATAAGGCGTCTGCCTTCGCTGCGAGATGGGACGATGTCGAGTTCTGCAAGGATGGTGAGCCATTCGCTTCCGAGCTTCTCTTTTGAGAGTTCGACAGCCGGAAGATCTGCACTGTCTCCACTGCCAAACAGACTTCTTGCGGCCTCAAGGGCTTGATTGGCTTCTTCTTCTCCGTGAACCATCTTGGTCAGCTCATAGGCCAGCACTTCTTTGGCTTTGTTCAGGGCGGCCCCTTCTTCTTCTGTGAGCTTGGCAATCTCATCAAGTTCTAAGAATGTATAGCGCTTGAGAAGGGTGTCGACACTGACGTCTTCGACGTTTCTCCAGTATTGAAAGAACTCATAAGGGGGTGTTTTCTCGGGATCTAGCCAGAGAGCGCCTTTGACGGTCTTGCCCATCTTCTCTCCGGTGGAGGTGGTGATGAGGTTAAAGGTCAGGCCATAGGCTTCCTTCTCCTCTAGCTTTCTGATGAGATCGATGCCCCCGATGATATTGCTCCACTGGTCGCTTCCGCCCATCTGCGCTTTGCAGCCGTAGTTGCGGAAGAGATGGAGAAAGTCATATGCCTGCATCGGCATGTAGTTGAACTCGAGCAGGGTCAGTCCTTTGTCCAAACGGCTCTGATAACTCTCCATATTGATCATGCGGTTGATGGAGAAATGAGGACCGTAGTCCCGTAAAAAACTGATGTAATTTAGATGAGGCAGCCAGTCCGCGTTATTGACCATGAGCGCCTTTCCCTCGCTGAAATCGAGAAAACGGCTCGCCTGCTGTTTGATCTTTTCGGCTTTTTCATTGATGTCATCAACACTCTGAATGTTTCGCATTTCGTCGCGGCCGCTCGGGTCGCCAATCAGCGTGGTACCGCCTCCGATCAGGACGATCGGGCGATGTCCAGCTTCCTGCAGGCGCTTCATCACAATCAATGTCAGAAAATGGCCGGCATGGAGGCTATCGGCTGTGGCATCAATTCCGATATAAAATGTCAGCTGTTCCTTCTCAAGTGCGTTACGAAGTCCTTCTTCGTTGGTGCACTGGGCGATGTAGCCCCGTTCCTTTAAAATGTCATAAATATTCATAGATTACCCCCAAATACCAGTATATCGAAGAGGGGGTCTTTGTCAATGAAGTGACGGGTTTGGCGAGAAGGTGGGTACAAGTATTTCATATCGAAGAAAAGGAGTCGTCCATGCAATGGTTATTAGATAATCCGGTTTATCTTTGGCTAGTGGTCGTAATTATCGCAGTAATTTTTGAAGCGGTGACGTATGCGCTCGTATCCGTTTGGTTTGTCGGAGGAGGCTTGGTCGCCATGCTCAGCGCCCTGTTGGGCATTTCCATGTTTGCTCAGGTATTGGTGTTTTTGATCTTCTCCGTGATGTTTCTTGTCATGGCTCGTCCGCTGATCAAGAAAAAACAACAGACAAATGTGCGCACCAACGTCGACAGCTACATTGGGAAGGTAGGCATCGTGACCAAAGAATCTACTTCCTTTACTCCCGGCCAGGGAAAAGTGGGTGGCCAGATATGGACCATCGCTTCTGTTGATGCGAGTCCTTTATACATGGGAGAAGAGTTCATCGTCGAAAGTGTCTCCGGCGTCAAACTGATCGTCAAAAAAATAGAAAGAGAGGGTATGTAATATGCCTCAGCTGATCGCATTTATTTTCGTTGTCGTCCTTGCTCTGTATCTTATTATTGTCAACATCCGCATTGTTCCTCAATCGCAGTCTTTTGTCATTGAGCGCTTAGGGGCCTATAAGCAGAGCTGGGATACGGGACTGCATGTGAAAGTGCCTTTCATTGAAAGAGTCGCTTCCCGTGTGTCTTTAAAGGAGCGCGTGGTGGACTTTGCTCCCCAGCCTGTTATCACAAAAGATAACGTGACCATGATGATTGACACAGTGGTGTATTTTCAGATTACCGACCCCAAACTCTACACCTACGGGGTGGAAAGTCCGATCAACGCCATTGAGAATCTGACCGCCACCACTCTTCGTAACATCATCGGTGACCTAGAGCTTGACGAATCGCTGACATCAAGAGACCTGATCAACACACAGATGCGGGCTATTTTGGATGAAGCGACGGATCCGTGGGGGATCAAGGTCAACCGCGTAGAACTAAAGAACATTTTGCCGCCTAAAGATATTCAGGATGCGATGGAGAAGCAGATGCGTGCGGAGCGTGAGCGACGTGAGAGCATCCTTCGCGCTGAAGGTACCAAGCGAAGCGCCATTCTCATCGCAGAAGGTGAAAAGGCCTCAAGAATTCTTGAAGCCGAAGCGTACCGCGAAGCCACCGTTCAAAAAGCCGAAGGTGATGCCGATGCGATCCTGCTTGTGCAGAGAGCTCGAGCGCAGGGTATTCGCCTACTCCTTGAAAATGCTCCTGAGAGCGTTGTCGTCTCCCTGCAGGGACTTGACGCTATCACAAAGATGGCGGAAACGCCATCTGCCAAACTCATCATTCCTTCCGATCTAGCCGGACTTGCGGGACTTGCCGCCAGTGCCAAAGAGATAATGAAGGACTGATCGAACTCATTTCCCTTGGGCGCTCCATTCGGGGCGCCTTTTTTTGTTGATACTGCAGTTCATGATGTGCATCTGGAAGTGTGTTCCCAGTGATAACTCTGTTTCGAAGGAGTGCACCTATAACGTAAGGCTCACAAAGAGAAAAGGTGCCAGTGATCATTCACCGACACCAAAAGTAGTAGCATGGACAAATCAGTAGTTTTTTTCGTTTCTCTCACTCTTATTTATTGTCTTCGAGCGTTCTTTTTAATTCCTGAATCTCATGAATCACATACTCGGCTGAACCGACAACCACCCCTGTCAATGCGACGATTCCACCGTAAATAGGATAAATATAACTCTGCTCTACGCCACCGCCAAGCACAGAAGAAAACATCATTCCGATTAAGCCGCCGCCTAGCGTCATAAGTAAGGCCATCAGTACCATGGCAATAAGGGCTTTTTTCATAGCTATCATCTCTTTCTTTCTCAGGAACGATTTCCTATATTCAAGCCATTTGTGGTCAAGCGGAAACTACTCCTGCTCCGTCGGCTCATCTCCTTCTTGTAGGAGATCGCGAATTTCCAGTAGCAAAACACCGTGTCGCTCAAGCCGTGAATAGGCATATTCGCCCTGAAGCTGTACGGATTTGATCACTCTTTCTATTCTGTTTAATAAAATAACTTGGGTGATCAGAACCAAAATAAGTAAAACACACAGAATGTAAACGATCTTGTCTTTCATGACAAACTCTTCTCATCTTTCCTGTGTTGATCTAGAGGGACATCCATTAAATACCCTTCAATTATACCATCCCGCAGAGGGAAGAGTGCCTACTATCTCTGATTTTCATACATCTGCCATCCCATTGCATAAAATGTGTGCGAATTTGCCTGATGTATTGAATCCATGAGAATATCCTTCATTGTGAATGTATGTGCAAGCGTGCTTCACTTTTGTCTGAATGATTAAGAATATATAGCAAGCTGCGATAAGTTCGCGCACTGGAATGTGTCAAGGGTTTGACAATAGCCCAAAAGCATTGAAATGCACTCATTACATAGAATAGGTCAGATTGACGAGAGATTGACGAACTGCTTATGTTAATCGTATAATGACTATGAATGTAATTATCATAACAGGAGGAATTATGAGTACACGCGAAATGATGACCATGGACGGCAATACGGCGGCTGCCCATGTAGCATACGCCTTCACGGAAGTTGCTGCCATCTACCCCATTACCCCGTCGTCTACCATGGCTGAAGTGGTTGATGAATGGGCCGCTCACGGTAAGAAAAACATATTCGGCCACCCTGTCAAAGTCGTGGAAATGCAATCCGAAGCCGGTGCAGCCGGCGCGGTACACGGCTCGTTGCAGGCGGGCTCACTGACCACCACGTTTACCGCTTCTCAAGGACTGTTGTTAATGGTCCCCAACATGTATAAGATCGCAGGCGAACTTCTGCCTGGAGTATTCCAAGTCAGTGCCCGCGCCATCGCCGGACATGCGCTCTCCATTTTCGGAGACCACTCCGACGTCATGGCAACTCGCCAGACAGGTTTTGCCCTCTTGGCATCGGGCGGTGTTCAGGAAGTCATCGATCTTGCCAGTGTGGCTCATCTGAGCTCCATTAAAGCGTCGCTTCCCTTCCTGCATTTCTTTGACGGTTTCCGCACATCGCATGAAATTCAAAAAGTCGAGATCATCGACTACCGCGATTATTACAAACTGATCGACATGGATGCGCTGAAGCGCTTCAAGGAAAAAGCGCTGCGTCCGGAGAATCCTGTGGCCCGCGGAAGCGCCCAGAATCCTGACATATTCTTCCAGATGAAAGAATCATCCAATCGCTTTTATGAAGAACTGCCCAGCATTGTCACCCATTACATGGATGAGATCGGAAAGCTGACCGGCAGAAAGTATTCACTGTTTGATTATTACGGAGATCCCGAAGCGAAACATGTCGTCGTCGCTATGGGCTCTGTAACGGAAGCTCTTGAAGAAACCGTCGACTATCTAAATGCCAAAGGGGAAAAGACCGGTGTCCTCAAAGTACGACTGTATCGTCCCTTTGTCACCGAGGCATTCCTCTCGGCCATGCCCGCCAGCGTAGAAAAAGTGGCGGTTCTCGATCGAACCAAAGAACCGGGAAGCCCCGGCGAGCCACTATTCCTCGACGTGCGAAGCGCTTACCAGGATCAGGAAAAATCACCTCTGATCGTCGGTGGCCGCTACGGTCTGGGCAGTAAAGACACGACGCCCACACATCTAAACACCGTGTTTGAAAACCTCAAACGTGAGGAACCGAAGAACAACTTTACGATCAGCATCATCGACGACGTGACGCATCTGTCTCTGCCGGTGGAAGAAAAGATCATGACAGAGGATCCTGAAACAGTCCGCTGCAAATTCTGGGGACTGGGCAGTGACGGAACCGTCGGCGCGAACAAAGCTGCGATCAAGATCATCGGAGACAACACCGACATGTACGCTCAGGGCTATTTTGCCTATGACTCGAAGAAGTCGGGCGGCGTGACGATCTCACATCTGCGCTTTGGTAAAAAGCCGATCCGCTCTACCTATCTGATCGATGAAGCAGACTACATCGCTTGCCACAATCAAGCCTATGTCAATCAATACGATCTCCTGGCGGGAATCAAACAAGGCGGAACGTTTGTCCTCAACACCACGTGGGACGAAGAAGAGCTTAACAACCATCTGCCTGCTTCCCTGAAAAGAGACATTGCCAAACATGATGTCAAATTCTACACCATCAATGCCACCGCATTGGCAGAAGACGTCGGTCTTGGCGGACGCATCAACAACATCATGCAGACAGCCTTCTTCCAGCTCGCCAATGTGCTGCCGATCGAAGATGCTGTCGCATACCTCAAAGAATCCATTGAAAAGGACTACGGAAGACTTGGTGAAAACGTGGTTCTCATGAACTACGAAGTCGTGGACCGCGCAGCGGATGAGCTCAAGGAAGTCAAAGTGAATCCTGCCTGGGCAGAAGCGGTTGACGAAGAAGAAGTCCAAGTGCTTGAAGGCCCCGACTTTATCCAAGAAATCCTCGTTCCGATGACGAGACAAGAAGGCGATGCGCTGCCTGTCAGTGCATTTGCCGGCATGGAAGACGGGACGTTCCCAAGTGGCACCAGTGCGTACGAAAAACGCGGCATCGCCGTTCACCTGCCTGAGTGGCAGAAGGAGACATGCATTCAGTGTAATCAATGCGCCTATGTCTGCCCGCACGCCTCCGTCCGAGCGTTCCTAGCCGACGAAGAAGAAATGAAAAATGCACCCGAAGGATTTGAAACACTCAAAGCCCTCGGAAGAGGAATGGATCATCTGCAGTTCAAGATCCAGGTAAGCCCTCTCGACTGTACGGGCTGCGGCAACTGCGCCGATGTCTGCCCTGCACCGAAAGGAAAAGCCCTGGTCATGAAGCCCTTTGAGTCTCAGCTGGATCAGCAGATCCCCAACTGGGATTTCGCCCTTACCCTGAGCGAAAAAGAGCATTCCTTTGCACTCAACACGGTCAAAGGCAGCCAGTTTAATACGCCTCTGCTTGAGTTCAGCGGCGCCTGTGCCGGCTGCGGAGAGACACCGTATATCAAAGCGATTACTCAGCTCTTTGGCGAACGCATGGTGATAGCCAATGCGACAGGCTGCACCTCTATTTGGGGCGCCTCGGCACCGAGCATTCCTTACACGACAAATACTGCCGGCCGCGGACCCGCATGGGCCAACAGCCTCTTTGAAGACAATGCGGAGTACGGTTTCGGCATGGCAACCGCCCTTAAAAACATGCGAGAATCGATGAAAAACGAGATTCTGGCGAACTTCGACGCCTTGCCTGAAGACAAAAAAGAAGTCTTTGAAGGCTGGGTCGCCCATATGAACAATTACGAAGCCCAGAAGCCTTTCGCTGTGGAACTTGCCGAGATCGTCGAGCAGGAACCTGAAAAAGAAGAGCTGAAGAGTCTCTACAAGATGCTCCGAAGAAACAAAAATGACCTCACGAAGAAGAGTGTCTGGATCTTCGGCGGCGACGGATGGGCCTATGACATCGGCTACGGCGGACTCGACCATGTTCTCGCATCAGGCGAAGACGTCAATGTCCTCGTTGTCGATACCGAAGTGTATTCCAATACTGGTGGACAGGCTTCTAAATCGACGCCGATTGCCGCCGTGGCAAAATTCGCCGCCTCCGGAAAGAAGGTCAACAAGAAAGACCTCGGCATGATTGCCACGACCTACCAGAGTATCTATGTTGCACAAGTCGCCATGGGAGCCAATCAGGCGCATTACCTGAAAGTGCTTGAAGAAGCCGAGAGCTTCCCCGGTCCGTCCTTGATCATCGCCTACGCACCGTGTATCTCACACGGCATCGTCACCGGCATGGGAACGACGCATCGTCAGGAAAAACTCGCTGTCGAGGCTGGCTACTGGCATCTCTGGAGATTTGACCCCAGAAAAATTGAGTTGGGTGAAAATCCCTTTACGCTGGATTCGAAAGAACCTACCGGAAGCTTCCTGGATTTCCTCAAGACGGAGCGACGCTTTACCATCCTTGAGAACACCTTCCCAGAAGAAGCCGATGTACTGTTCAAGCAATCTGAAGCAGCGGCCAAGAGACGCCTCAACAGCTACAAGCGCATGGCTGAAGCGGACTGGAGTTATTAAACACAACGTACGTTGACGTATTAAAGTCGGGCATATCTTATGCCCGGCTTTTTTATGGATATAAACGATAATCCTATCAAAATGTACACTTCTGAGTATTTTATCATGTTGCAGACAGTCTATAATAGAAGTCAGAAGAATCGCTTAGTAATATGAAGGACTGTCATTTGTCGTCTGCCAAGTGGCATCGAGTCACGGTGCTTTGAGAGGGGATATGAGTAGTGGAAAAACTCCCTTCGTTCCGCAAAATGGTCGGACAAGCCAGCTTGAAGCCACCGTGAGTCGATGCGTTTTTTCACGTTATCGAATAAAGATTCATCGAAACAACAAAAGGAGATTCCCAATGAAAATCAGAAAATGGATGTCTTGGTTTTTTATCCTCGTGATGCTGGTCAGCGTCGTCAGCTGCGGCTCACAACCGACGCCTCCTGCCGATATTCCCCCTACGGACGAACCAGAAGCGGTCGAAACGCCTGCAGAAGAACCCGATTCCGCTCCTTCACAGGAATTCTCCTATTGGGGTGAGTGGAAGATGACACATGGAGGACATGTCTTCGACATGGGATATGGCGTAGGAGATGTCCCTCAAGATAAGGTTTTTGGAGATGACACACAACCCATGTGGATGACGCTCCATCCTGATGGCAAGGCAGACTGGGGTTACAACATCTTTCACTTTGAAGGCACTTGGAAGGTCGAAGATGGCATACTCATCGTCCATTCGCCTGAGCCCATTGAGCAGTCCTTCAACGGCGTCATACAAGATGATGGATCGATCTACGATGCCAATCTCTGGGACAGCCATTTGATTACTATGGAAAGGACGCCGCCGGCGCCGTCTTGGAAAAAATACCAAGAGCATCTAACGGCGGGACACATATCCGATTTAGAGGAACAGGCAGCAAATAGCCTTGTAGACAAGACATTTGCCCTTGTGGAGATGCAAGGGGAGTATGTAAAAGATGCTGCCTCCAGCATCTGGATGCGATTTAAAGAAGATAAGAGGATCATTGCGCCCCAGTCAGGAGAAGAAGTAGGTGTGTGGGGCCTTGACAACGAAGGCATCTTTGTCGAATCAGAGGGTAGCAAAATGTATCTGACGCTCCTTGAAAACGGAGCATTTGAATATACAGATACGGGGATGGTCTTTGCCTCTGAAGGGACGGCGTTTGACATCTTACAGTCCCAACCGTTGACACCAGCGCAGGAAGCATATGCTACGTATTGGACAGGGAGTTTGCTGATTGGAAAAGACCCAAATGGTGTCGAGTCGACAGGGAAGTACGTCGATCTAATGGATAAGTCGGTTGACGTCATGGGAAAGCTAGACCTCGATCTGAAAGGGGACGGGGTACTGCGTCTCGATCTCGTCATACCGGAGGAAGAACCTCTTTTGAGCGAGAGTTCTCCGCTTTTTACAGCCAAAGTCCATGTCGATGGAGAGCAGAAGATTCACTTTAGTGAGCCGACCTTTATGGGCAATCTATACAGTGGGTCATTCAATGGGGAATTCAATCTCTTTATGAGGATCGATATGCCTGAATACAGCGATGGGCAAGGAGCGACTTCACTGAGCTTTATGCTAGATCCGGTCACAAAGCCGGGCCTGCGCCTGAGCACTCGTAAAGCCTATATCGCCAGCGATGGTGTGATGGGATTTCTCGATCCTGCATATAACACGGACAATGGCAGTGTTTGGGATGGGAAGTATAAGGGAACCGCATGGATTCAAGAGGCGACAGGTGCCAGCTCTGATATTCATGATCACTGGTATGACGTGGAAGGAGTCATTGAGATCAACACAGACGATGATCTCAATCTGCGATACGTAGAAATCACTGAGCCGAAGACGGATTTTGCCCTGCTCAGCTACTATATTAAGACGGATGATCGGCATTTTGAAGTGTACATGGAAGTGCCGGAAAAAAGCAACTTTTATGGTGTGCAGACACAAAACATGCCCGCAGAGCCCGGTACAATCGCCGATCGATATATCACAGAGAAAGACGATCTCAGAGAATTCGCTGCCTTCTTCGTCCCGGGCGGACAAGATCGCTTCGTCCTTCGCCACCGCGTGGTCGACCCGTCAGATCCTAACAATCAGTACACCGTTTACTATGACATGGAGCGAATAAAGGAATAACAGATCACAACGCCATGTGATCTCAATCATTGTCAGCAAACGAAGGAGAGATGGATGAACAGCACAAACACAATCCTCAAAGTGGTCAGCATCATCATGATCATCGGCAGCGTCTTAGGCGTCGGATCTGCGATCATCTTAGCCGGAACCTTTGTCGCCATCTTAGGGGGGATTGAGGAGATCTTTACCCTCTTGATCCTGGTTGTGCCGTTTGTGATGGCGCTTGTTAGCGGCGCCATCAATCTGGCTGCCGGCATTCTTGGGCTGCGCCATACGAAACATCCGCAGAATAAAGGCACTCTTTTGCTTCTAGGAGGACTATCCTTTCTGTTTGCGGTGATCGCCTTTGCTATCAACTTCTTTTTCGCTGATGACTTCAACCTGCTAGCCGGTGTAGCGGGCTTCGTCCTTCCGGTTCTATATCTGTTCAGTGTCTCAAAAAGTGTCGGTCGAGAAGACGAAGTAATCTGACGGATATCACAATCTATCCCTTTAACTGTCTTCGGACAGTTTTTTTATGAAGTGCTAATACACAGAACATCCCGGTGGCAGATTTGAATTTGCGAAGCTGTAAGCACAGGAAAAGATGTGGGAGAAAAGGTAGAGGAGAAAACAGATAGATGAAACCACTTTCGAGTGGTTTCTTTTTTGGGTATGAAAGAAAAAGAGAAAATAGAAAGGACAAGAATGTGATTCGCAAAATCTTTCGATGGACAGGTCTGCTCCTGGCAGCCCTCTATACCTGGCTTGTTTTTCCAAACACAAAGAGAACCGAGAAGATGAAGCCATTTACACAGACCGACTATGCCCACAGAGGGCTTCATGCTCATGGAGTTCCTGAGAACTCGCTGGGCGCCTTTCGACGAGCGGCGGCATATGGCTATGGCATCGAGTTTGACGTCCAACTCAGTAAAGATGGCGTCCCGGTCGTCTTTCATGATGATACGCTTGAGCGAATCTGCCAAAGAGAAGGGATCGTTGAAGAGTTGTCTCGGGAGGAACTTCTTTTACCGCTTCAGTCGACGGAGGAGATCCTTCCTACTTTGCAAGAAGTGCTTTTGGAGGTGGGTGGGAGAGTTCCGCTTCTGATTGAACTGAAAGTGACAAAGAGGAAAAAGGAATTGGTGGATGCGGTTCTAAAAGAACTGGAGGATTATACAGGACCTTACTTGATCGAATCGTTCGATCCTCTTGTATTGAATATAGTAAGAAAAAAAGCCCCCGCTGTTTTGGTCGGTCAGCTGAGCGGCGGACTGTATCATGAAAAAAGAAGTCTCTCCCGTTTTCTGGCGGATAGACTCCTCTGGAATGCTTACTCAAGGCCTGATTTCATCGCGTATCAGCACCGCTACGGAAGATGGTTTTTACAGGCGTATCATGCGCTCTTTCGCGTACCGATCTTCTCATACACCATCGACAATCAACGCGACTATCACAAGAAAAGCTGGTTTACTCGCCATATTTTCGAGGGCTTTCTCCCTCCTCGAGGCGGCTGAAGATCGTTTGTAGAAGGAGCCCCAGACTGCTCCCTGCCAGTACATCACTTGGATAATGAACGCCTAGATAGAGGCGATTGAAGCACATGAGAAGGATGTAAAGTCCGGAGGGGAGAAAGATCCATTTGTTCTTTTTCTTTTTATAATGTCGAAAGGCCAGTGCCATGACGAA
>DUVM01000116.1 GCA_012841045.1 Tissierellia bacterium
TTTTGGCTTCCGTGACGATTGTTCTGTCGATTCCCACTTTAGTAGCCAGTTTCTTCGGGATGAATGTCGACATGCCTTTTAACGTCAAAAGCGGTCCTTGGTTTATTTACATTTTCGTCGGATCAATTATCCTCAGCACGATCGTCGGCATTTTCTTCTATAAAAATGACTGGTTTTGATGATGCGTGCGATCTTTGCATTCTGTCACAACAGATACTCTCCGTCACAGATGTCTTATGGATGTAGAAACCTTGTCTGACAGGGGTGATGGAAGGAGTTTTTTAGGACATAGAACACTGTAAAACAGTGATGCGCTGTACGATGTTTTTTTGCTTTGAGCAGTGCCGGGGAAGTGCATGAAAAAACCGGATGAGATGAAAATGTTTTTACTACGTCGTTGGTCTTTGATTTTTTTGTCATTGCCATTTAGCGTTTATTAGACATTTAGTTTTGAATAATCTGTGCTATAATATTCACGTATGGAAAGAGGACTTGTATTACGTCCTGTTTCTACTGTTTTGTACGTTTTTGGTATTATCTTTCATACTCGAGGAGGAAGTATGGGTCTTTTCACATTCAGAGGGGGTACACATGTACCTCACTCAAAAGATCGGACGGAAAAAAAACCCATTGTTAACTGTCCGCCCCCTGCGTCCGTATTTTTATCGATGCGCCAACATATTGGTGCACCGTCTACGGTCATCGTAAAACCCGGTGAAGAAGTACATAAAGGGCAAGTCATCGGTCAGGCAGGCGGATTTGTCAGCGCCCATATACACAGCAGTGTGTCGGGCACCGTCAAAAAAATCCACAACTTAAAAATCATGGGAGTCGATACAACGGTCGTGGAGATTGAAAACGATGGTCAAGAAACTTGGCACGAGAGTGTCAAGAGGATTGGAGATGCTTCGACTCTCACTTCTGAAGAGATCCGCAAAGGCCTTGCGGACTCGGGAATTGTCGGTATGGGTGGAGCAGGGTTTCCGCTCCATGTAAAACTCAGCCCCCCGCCAGAGAAGAAGATCGACACCTTCATCATCAATGGCGCAGAATGCGAACCGTATCTGACGACAGACCATCGCTTGATGCTTGAGCAGACGGAAGAAATTTTGCAGGGCGCCCGGCTGATTATGAAGGCTCTTGAAGTTGATTCCTGCTACTTTGCGGTAGAGGACAACAAGGGAGATGCCATCGAAGCACTAAAAAGTGCTGTCGGTAGTGATGGATCCATTCAAGTGGTCAGCGTAAAAACAAAATATCCGCAAGGAGCGGAAAAACAGCTGATCAACGCCATCACAAAGCGTGAAGTTCCTTCCGGAGGCCTTCCGATGGACGTGGGATGCGTCGTCTCCAACGTGGCAACAACCAAAGCGGTAGGAGATTACTTCGAACGAGGGATTCCTCTGATCGAACGCATCTGTACTGTGACGGGAAGCGGTGTCAATGAACCGATCAACCTAAAGATCAAGGTCGGCACCAAACTGTCTCATTTAGTGGAACAAGCCGGAGGCCTCAGTGATGATGCAGTCAAGGTCATCCTTGGAGGACCCATGATGGGTAACTCCGTCGATTCACTGGATATTCCTTCGACCAAAACGACCGGCGGACTACTTATTCTCAATGAAAAAGATGCCCGGATTGACGAGCCGACACCTTGTATGCGATGTGGTCGCTGTGTAGATGTCTGTCCTGTCTATCTGCAGCCGGCATATATCAGCTTTTATACTTTACAGGGAAATCTCGCTCGCGCGGAATCATTCCACCCGCTGGACTGCATTGAATGCGGTTCCTGCTCTTTCATCTGCCCGGCTAGAAGACCGCTGGTTCATTCGATCCGAGTCGCCAAGCGACAGATCCTTGAATCTAGGAAGAAGAGCTAGGAGGAATCATGGAATTAATGCAAGCGACGTCATCTCCTCATATCAGAGCGCCGGAGACCACCACAAGTGTCATGCGGGATGTGCTCATCGCTCTGGTCCCCACTACTGCAGTGGGACTATATAACTTTGGATTAAATGCAGGACTACTTACTATCTTATGTCTTGCCAGCTGCGTTCTTTTTGAAGCGCTGTTTCAAAAGCTGAGAAAGCAACCCGTGACGATAGGCGATTTGAGCGCCGCAGTCACCGGTCTCATTCTGGCACTCAACTTACCCTCTAACGCCCCGCTGTGGATTGCCCCGATTGGTAGCTTCTTTGCCATTATCGTGGTCAAGCAGCTGTTTGGAGGTCTCGGTCAGAACTTCATGAATCCCGCCATGGGAGCGCGAGTATTTCTCGTCATCAGTTATCCGACGATCATGACGCGTTTTATCGATCCTGTCACGGATACGATCTCACAGGCGACGCCTCTTTCGCTGATCAAAGCGGCAAGCGCCGTCAGCGCCGCCAGCGGTGACGGACCGGACTACTGGCTGGGTCAACTTCCCAGTTTAAAAGATGCGTTTCTAGGATTCATTCCCGGAACGATTGGTGAAACCAGCGCCCTCGCTCTTTTAATCGGACTGGTCTATTTGCTCGTCAGAAAAGTTGTGACCTGGCACATTCCGGTAGTCTATATTGCGGGTGTTTTCGGTCTGACATTCCTACTCGACGGATTTGATGCATCGATGAGTCTTTACAGCGTCTGCGCCGGTGGTGTGATGCTCGGAGGAATCTTTATGTTGACCGACTATGCATCTTCTCCGATGAATAAGACCGGACAGCTGATCTACGCCTTCGGAGCAGCCCTTCTGACCGTCGTCATCCGACTATACGGTGGCTACAATGAAGGGGTGATGTTCTCCGTGCTCTTAATGAATATGCTGACACCGATGATTGAACACTTTACAGCCCCAAGAGTTTTCGGGACACGCAGAAAGGGGGCAAACTGATGAAAGATATTATGAAGATGGGTCTCATTCTCATGGTCTTCTGTCTTCTCTCTGCGCTGGCTCTTTCGATGACCTATGGCTCGACGATTGATGTCATCACGCAGAGCCGTGCGGCGGCAGATATTGCCAACCGTAAAGAAGTCATGGGCGAGGCAGACGATTTTGCACCAATCGACGAAGGACTCCTCGAACAATTCCAGCGTGAAGACCCCAATATCAAGGATGTACACCAAGCGCTCAAGGGCGGAAATGTCATTGGGCACGTGGTCAAAGTATCCTCTCAGGGCTTTGGTGGTCCCATTGAAATCGTCGTCGGGTTTGACACGGACTTTCAAGTTACTGGACTTCGCCTAGGGACACATACGGAGACACCCGGACTCGGGGCCAATGCGGCAAAACCTGAATTTTATGAGCAGTTTGAGGGAATGACCCTTACGAGAGATATTGCTGTTGACAAAGTTCAGGCAGGAGACAACCAAGTGCAGGCAGTGACGGCCGCTACCGTCACCTCCGCCGCCGTAACAAATGGTGTCAACCGCATCGGCAAAATTCTTGAAAGGCTGGTGAATCCATGAAGCTCTCGAATTTTACGAAAGGACTGGTAAAAGAAAACCCTGTTTTCTATCAGCTTCTCGGTCTCTGTCCTACGTTGGCAGTTACGACGAGTCTTGAAAATGGACTCGGCATGGGGATCGCGACAACAGCGGTTTTGTTTGCCAGCAACATCCTCATCTCATTGGTGAGAAAACTGGTTCCTGATAAAATCCGCATTCCCATCTTTATCGTGGTCATAGCGACGTTTGTCTCGGTCGTGGAGATGCTACTTGAAGGGTTTGTCCCTCCGCTCTATCGAGCGCTGGGCATCTTTATCCCCCTGATCGTTGTTAACTGCATCATCCTCGCCCGCGCGGAAGCGTTCGCCTATGAAAACGGTGTTCTCGATTCCATGCTCGATGGACTCGGCATGGGTCTAGGATTCACCATGTCGCTGACGGTGCTAGGCTTTATCCGCGAACTATTAGGCACCGGCGGCATCGTATTCTTTGGCAATACATTGTTTCAGCTGCCGATTCCTGCGACCATCTCTATGATCTTGCCCCCGGGAGCCTTCCTGGTGATGGGCATGCTGATGGCGCTTGTCAACTATATGAAAAAGAAGGAGGCGTAATCCATGGAAAATGCAAGCGTACTGACCATTGTCATCTCCGCTATTCTGGTCAATAACTTCGTTCTCTCGCGCTTCCTGGGCATTTGTTCATTTGTCGGCATTTCGCAGAAAGTCGAGACAGCATTTGGACTAGGCCTTGCCGACATCTTTGTCATGGCGATGGCCGGAGTCATTGCGTACTTTGCAGAGATCTACATACTGCAACAGTTCAATATTGAGTATCTGCGCGTAGTCATGTATATCCTGATCATCGCCTCATTGGTACAGTTTGTGGAAATCGTCTTGAAGAAGGTGATGCCCTCCCTCTACCAGGCGCTGGGTATCTTCCTACCGCTGATTACGACAAACTGCGCCGTGTTAGGTGTGGCGCTACTCAACGTTCAATACAGTTTTAATCTTCTTCAAAGCGTGGTGCATAGTGTGGCCGCGGCGGTGGGCTTCACCATAGCCATCGTGCTGTTCGCCTTTATCCGCGAGAAGATTGAATCAAATGATATTCCTGAACCTTTCAAGGGTTTCCCCATAGCTCTGATAACGGCAAGTCTTCTTTCGTTTGCCTTCTTGGGCTTCCAGGGAATGATATAGGAGGCAAGCAATGGATCCCAATCTCATTCTTTCTCCGGTCATCAGCCTTGGGGCTGTCGGCTTGTTATTTGGAGGGCTGCTCTCGTTTGCCTCGACACAGTTTGCTGTACAGGAGGATCCACGCATCTCACAGATCAATGCGGTTCTCCCCGGTGCAAACTGCGGAGGATGCGGCTATCCAGGGTGTAACAACTACGCGACAGCTGTTGTAGGTGGTGACGCGGTAGATAAATGCACCGTCGGCGGTGCATCGGTGGCGGCAAACGTCGCCCAAATCATGGGTGTTTCGGCTCTCAAATCCAAAGAGCGATTTATCGCCCGTGTCATGTGCCACGGCGGCACGAACTGCGCAAACGCGTTTACTTACAAAGGTCTTGATGAATGCGTCGCAGCCAATTTCGTCCTTGGCGGCCCGAAGACATGTAAAGAGGGCTGCTTAGGTGGAGGAGACTGCGAGCGCGTATGCCAATTTGATGCGATTCATGTCAATGAAGAAGGCGTCGCCGTGGTCGATATGGACAAATGCACCGGCTGCGAAGCCTGCGTGAAGATCTGTCCGAAGAATATCATCGACATGGTACCGGCCGCTCAACTCGTGCTCGTTGACTGCAAAAATCGCGAATTCGGTGCCCATGTCATGCGAAACTGCAAGAACGCGTGTATCGCCTGTAAACGATGTGAAAAAGCCTGTCAATATGATGCCATTCATGTCAATAACAATGTCGCTTCCATCGACTATGACAAATGCACCAATTGCATGGAGTGCGCCAAAGTCTGTCCGACGAAGTGCATCAATGTGGTCGGCGGCATCCCCGTCGTCAATGAAGAGGCTTCCTAAGAGATTCGTCGTACTTCTAGATGAAAAAAGTAAAAAAGATCCTTTCACTCCTTTAAAAGTGTGTGAAAGGATTTTTTTGTGCTGAGGAATTTGATTACGAGGGCATAGCGGAGAGGAGACCTTCCGTCATTCCTTTTGTATCTTCACAGTGTATGTAGAAAGAAAAAGCTATTTATTGTGATCGAGGCCGAAGAGGACCCTTCGGAGATTGGAAATGTCTTTTTTGGTCAGACTTTTTAACCATTCTCTGTGAGAATGAAAGGTTTCTTCTTCCAGAAGCATCTCAAGCCCAAAGACTTTCCGACCGTTCTCTAAGAAGGTCAGTTCCATCATCTGGCTCATGGGATCGTAGTTCAGAAGAAGCTCTTCACGCGGATGCTCTTGTTTGAGTTGGAGCACAGCTTCTGTTATCTTTTCCTGAATTTCTGGACTCAAGCGCTCACGAAAGAACTGAAGAACGATCATCCCGTCATCACTTAATGTCAGGACTTCTTGGTGGCCTTTTTGAAAGAGGGTCAGAAGACCGCGCTCGACCAATTCAGCCAGAGCTTGGGCGAGTTCTTCATTACTTAGAAATCCTTGCTGCAGAAAAAAATCCACGCAGGTGTCGACAGGAATCTGCGCGCCATAGATATCGAGCATATGAAGAATACTGAGTTTTTCTTGCGTCTGAAGGGGTTCCATGAGGCCTCTTTTTATTGTTTGGGTATGAACAAAACAACTATAGCACAGACCCGTGACTTGGGCAAAGGGAGGACAGATTGAACTATACGGTCATCGTCATTGCTTCATTATTTTTCATCCTTATTTCACTTCAATATACGCTTTTGCAGATCCTCGGTGAAGTCCGAGAGATCAGGAAGTTGACACAAAGGAAATAGTTCCAAAACGTAAATATACTTGATAAGTAACATTAACCATCATATAATGTGATAGACTCGCCCCATAAAGGAGGTCATGATGGCAGAGTCTATTCACTTAATCATCGGCACATCGAACAATCTCCCTGTCTTTTCAAGAAAAGAAGACGTCGACACGATGAAACGATACTTAGGCCTTTATACACATCGCATGCAGGTGTCGATCGCAGGATATCGGTTTAAGACGAGTGCGCTGCATCTGCTTGTCGAGGCGCATGAGCGACTCAGAGAGTTCCTCGACGGAGTGCTCGAAGCCTATGCTTACTATTACGGCCTTCATTATCGGGAAGAGATCCGCTTTGTTCACAAAATCCGACGTCATCTTTCGGTGAAGGAGCGGACCCAATTGATGCGCTTTCTCCACCAAGGAGAGGACAATTCTCTCAAAGAGTATGAACGCTACTCGCGCTACGTGAAGCGAGAGCTTGTCAGTGTTCCACTTGGGTGGTCCTTATTAAGTGGAAATTTTACTGACAGGGAGTCATTTCTTCAACATATGGTCAGAGAGCCCGATCCTGCGTATTCTGAGCTATTTTCCTCCGCCGAAGTCTTTGAGCCGGATAAATTGACGAAACGTCGAGCCCGCGCCAAAGCGTTTCTCGATGACTTTCTAGACAGGAAGGGAATCTCTCTAAGAGAGCTGATGCGTGAAGAGTACCGGCATGCTCGATTCGATCTTGTGAGAGCGTTTCGTGAAGAGACGGATCTGAGTTTTCGAGATATCGGGTATGTTCTTGGGATGAGTCATACGAGTGTCATACGCATCCTTCGAGAAGAGTAAGAAGAAAGGCCCGCAGTGGCCTTTTTCCTTTTGTCTGCCCTGCGGCTGTGGTAGAATAGGCGCAAGGAGGCTTAATGAAAGAGAGAGAAGTTCTCCTCGAACGCGACGTCATTGCCGAACGGGTCGGGGAGCTGGGCGAACAGATTACGCGGGATTATCAAGACAAAAGACTATTGATTGTCTCCCTGATGAAGGGAGGGTTTATTTTCACAGCGGATTTGATCCGAAAGATTGATCTGCCTCTGGTGGTAGAGTTTATCACCACTTCAAGTTATCACTCAGAAGAGGTGAGTACCGGAGTTGTCGAGATTTTGCATGATTTGACACGTGATATTTCTGATTTTGACGTTCTTATCGTCGATGACATCATCGATACAGGGTATACTATGAAAACTGTGTTCGACATTCTTCAGGAGAGAAATCCCAGAAGCCTTCGCACATGTACTCTTCTGGATAAGCCCTCTCGCCGCCAAGTTGTGTTTGAAAGTGACTATGTCGGCTTTACAGTCGAAGATGTCTTTATCGTAGGCTATGGTCTCAACTATGGAGACTATTATCGCAATGTGGATCATATTTTTATTTTTAAGGAGTAATCGTGAAAAAAATTGATGTGTTGGATCAAGGCTACGTTCGTCTGGTAGATGTACTGGGTTCCGATTTGACCCCCGTCAATGCAGCGCGCGTATCGTACGACAAAGCGTCCGATACTCTCAGTGAGCGTGATGAAAGACTGATTCGTTTTTTAATCAGAGAAAGGCACACAAGCCCATTTCGCCACGCCGTGTTGCAGTTTGAAGTCTATGCCCCGCTGATGGTGGCAAGACAGTGGTGGAAGCACATTATCGGCTCATCACATCAAGAAGGTGCACAGGATCCGATGACCGCATGGAACGAATCCTCACGACGTTATGTCACAGAAGCTGTCCGCTTTTACGTGCCTCCTGCAGATGAGTGGAGATCCTCCCCGGAAGATAAGAAACAGGGAAGCGGCGACATGCTCCCAGTAGAATTAGGGGAAGAAGCGACAAAAAAACTCCTCGAGCAGATCGAAGAGGGAATGAAAAACTATGAGTGGGCAACCGAAAAAGGCATCGCCACGGAGATGGCCCGACTCTTTCTCCCCAGCGCCTATGGCCTATATGTACGCTGGTACTGGACGGTGAGTCTACAGGGGCTCATTCATTTCTTGGATCTCAGACTTGACGCACATGCTCAGGCGGAAATCCGCGACTATTCCGCCGCGCTCCAGCAACTTGCCAGAGAAGCGTTCCCCATCAGTATGGCATCTTTTGAGGCAATAAAAGAATAGGCTGTGAGCCTATTCTTTCTCTGACATAACATGTAAGAGTTGCTGTAACCCGGCCGCATAGATGTCCGGGAGGTGTCTTGCCTCCAAGGCCATATGAAGGCCGCTGTCGACGCTCAAGTCGCGTCGTGTTCTGGCAATCAATACTCGGCAGCAGTCATTTTCAGCTTCTGAACGAGAATAGGTGAACATCGGCATTTCCTGAATCTGTTTTTTCAATGTGTCGGTGTTCAGGGGACGAATGAATTCTACATTCAGATAGAAGCGCGTCATTTCGTCGACAAGGTTTTGTGTGAACGAGACCGTCAGACGCGTCTGTTTGTCATCGAGAATCTTGAGACTTTGATTGATCAGATCGATCTCTTTGTCGGTGTAGTCGTCTTCAACCGTCTCGATCGGATCAGGTGTATGGATGGATATGGCGGCTCTCTTCACGTGAAAGCGGTTTTCCATGCTCCACAAAAGAGGGGCAAGGATGAACAGATGTACATCCGCCACGGAAACAATCGGTGCATTTCTGTATTTGGAAGGTTTCACGCCTGGCACGACAAGAGGCACGCTGTTGTCATCGGCGAACACTCCCTTTAAGTCGAGCACTCTTTTTCCAGCGCCTTCTGCAAGGAGCATCATCTCCTGATCGGCTGCCACCGGGAAAAAGATCAACAAATCCGCATCGATCTGTGCAGGATCTGTCTCATCAAGGGAGCGAACAGCCATCTCACCCGAACGGAACTCTACAATAGGAAGGAATTTTCCCTTTTCGTAGAACACGTATTCGTGTCCGTCATCTATTTCATTGAGGAGCTTTAGGAATGGTCGGGCAAGCGGGCTCTGATGTCCGATAATTGCAAATTTCATAATTCCTCCTCCTCCATTATAAACATTTCCGCTGTATTAGCAAGCTAACCGATTTAGAAAGGGACGTTATGCATCCGACTCGAACTGTATGGTATTTTTTCATTCTCTGCCTGGTCAATATCTTCGCTGCCGGACTTATTCAAGCGGCAGGTGGCTATGCCGGTCTTGTTATCTCCCAAGTGCTCTTCTTCCTTCTTCCGGCGATATGGATCGCTAAGAGGAGAGGGGGCGTGCTGGAGTTCCTGCGGATAAAAGAAGTGCCGGTCAGCGCCTTTTTCTGGGCGTTTTTGTTAAGTGTTCTGGCGATCCCGATCTCGACATTTGTCAATGCGATCGTGATCTTGGTATTTGAGCAGCTGGGCATGCAACATTTCGTGTCGCTAGATGTCACGGAGGCCACTTTATCTCCTGCCATCATGCTGATTATCTTTGCAGTGGTGCCCGGAATATGTGAAGAGCTGATGTTTCGCGGGATGTTTTTGCGAAGCCTTGATGAAAAGCTTCCCTTAAAAACGGCTATCATCTTGAGTTCTGTCTTTTTTGGTATCATTCATTTTAATATATATAATTTCTTGAGTCCTGTTTATCTGGGCATTCTGTTTTCCTTATTGGTGCATATCTATGACTCGATCATCCCGGCCATTCTAGGACATACTTTTTTCAATGCGATCGTCTACTATGTCCAGATGACCGTCAGTGTTCCTGAAGAAGCGGCGAGCGAATTGACTCTGACAAATGTCATAGAGCTCGCTCCTATGACGCTTCTTGCTATTGTCAGCACTCTCTTTATTCTTCGCAGGCTGTATCAGAGAAAGAAGATGAATCAGGAATTGATTCCTGTTGGAGAGGTAGAGGCAGACATGGAGATGTTAGAAAGAAGGTGGGAAGAGATCCCACTGGATGTCGATGATTATCGTGAGGAGAAAGAACAGCAACCACAGACATTTGCAAAGTTGCCCGGCAGTGCCTGGGTGCCGCTGATCCTTTCTGTGGCTCTTTTTGGCGCGATGGTTGCGCTGATGGAGCGCGTTCTAAGGATGATGAATGTATAGTGCATTTGCCCCTGTTTATGATCAACTGATGGATGATTTCCCTTACGACGAATTACTTGAGATATTTTCTTCTCTTGCGCCTCTTCGTGGGCGCATCCTGGAGATGGGCTGCGGGAGTGGAAGGTTTACCCGAAAGGTCTTTCCACGCGCGTCTTTTTACTGGGCGATGGATGTCTCTGAGGAGATGTTGAGTCTTGCCGCAAGACGCCTTGGGAACCCCGCAGGACTGCAGCTTCTACTGGATGAGGGAGAGGCCTTTCCTGAAAAACTGGACACGGTCCTCGCGGCTGTGGACGTCGTGAACTACATGGACGAGGAGAGTCTTTCCTTGTTTTTCGCCCGTTCGCACCAAGCGCTTGTGCCCGGAGGGGCATTGATCTTTGATGTCAGTTCAGAGAGAAAACTCAGAGAGAAGCTAAGTGACCATGTGTTTGTGTTTGAGCGAGACGAGTTCACCCTTATCTGGCAAAATCGATTTTCAAGGGAGGATAAGGGGATCTACTTTGATCTGACGATCTTTTTAAAAGAAGGTGCACTCTATCGAAAGGAGACAGAGATGCATTTTCAGAGAGCTTGGCAGCCGGCTGAAATACAAAGCGCCTTGAGGGCAGCGGGCTTCCAGGAGATACGACAACTCGAAGCGCTGGACAGAGAGATTTTTGCCGCATACAAACGGTAAAGCGAACGTGAGACGTGCCATCAGACTCAGATGGACTAAGCAATCAAACCTGCTCTGTTGAGAGCTTTTTTACTTGTGACAGAAGAAATAGATTCAGAGATTTTTTGGATGCATTGGAGAAAGGAGCGATGACACTTGAATCAGATGCGAGAAAGGATGAATCAGGCTCTGATAATTGCAGAAGAAATGGCTGATAGGCATAAAATCAGTCTATCTCTTGTGATTGAAGATCTGCAGAGTGCAGAACGTGTCAGTTTAAAGGAAGACCTCGTCCACTCGAGCGCCAGCACGATAAAGATCCCGCTGATGTTGGCAGTCATGGAGGAGGAAGGGCGCGCATTTACTTTTTCAGACGTCATAGAACTGACAGATGAACAAGCTGTGGATTTTAGTGTCGTGACGCAGATAGGCGAGCGGCGCTATTCGGTCCTTGAGTATTTACAATGGATGATGCTTGAGAGCTGTAATGCCTCCACAAATGTCCTCATCGATCTGGTCGGTTACGATAGGGTGAACCGGATATTTGATGATCTCGAGATGAAGGAAACGAGACTTCGAAGAAAAATGATGGATATGGAAGCAAGGAAAAAAGGAGTAGATAACACCACTTCCGCTCAAGACATGGCGATCCTGCTCCAAAAGATGTACAAAAAAGAGTATTTCTCTGCCTCCACTTGTTCCATGGGTCTTTCTCTGATGAAGCGTTGCAGAGACAAGAAACTTTTGAAGCGATTCATTCCTCAGGAGTTGCCCTTTGCACATAAGTCGGGAGGGCTCGATGAAGTCAGTCATGACGCAGGAATATTTTTTGGAAATAATAACTTGTTGGTATGCGCTTTTTCCACCAGCAAAAAGGGCACAAGGAACACCTTGCTTCGAGAACAGACGATCGGTCATATCGGCCGATGCTTATTCAAAGAAAGGAGAGTATAGTCCCTCTACTGGACTATACGAGAAACCATGAAAGCTTGGATAATCCGTGACATCGCTCCACTGATGACAAAACCGACCACGATGTGTGAACTGGCAGATGAGGCGCTTTTTGGCATGCCGGTGGAGATCCTTTCTCATGAGAAAGAGGACTGGTATAGAGTTCGCACACACTATCGGTATGAAGCGCTGATTCATCGGGATTGTTTTCTGCCAGAGGAGCTGTGTGATTCTCGCTGGGTCGAAGCGGTAAAAAAAGTCGTGATCACGCCATATGCGGATATTCACGCGGAGCCCAAAGTACAGAGTCCTTTCCTTCAGGGGATTCCTCGAGGAGGCCGTGTGGCAATCTTTCCTGAGGTAGAGAGTGTGCGTTGCCAAAAA
>DUVM01000117.1 GCA_012841045.1 Tissierellia bacterium
CAGCATCCGAGGGGGATCGCCGCCTTTTTCAATACCTCCGGCATCCTCTATAGGGAGCTCGACATGAAGACCAAGCGAAAAGAACTCCCTGAAGAGGAGCTGGTGGAGCTACTCAGCAGAGAAGGAATGCTTGTCAAACGGCCGATTCTGGAGTATCAGGGAGAGGTCATCGTCGGCTATAAAAAGGATATGTACGAAGATTTTTTTGACGCGAAGTGACATAGAAAAAGATAGATTTTGTGCTATGTTCATATAATAGAAGGGAGCTTCTTATGAAAAAAATATTCATGTTCCTGCTGTGTCTGGCCCTTCTTCTGGTCTCCTGTGATCAGGTTGGGGAGACACCCTCTCAGCCAAAAGTCCCTTCCTCGCCTCCGCCCGCTGTGACCCCTGTGGAAACACCTGTGGAAACGCCTGCTGAGGAAGAGGAGCCGAGCCTTGTATTAAAAGAAGGGGATGTGGAAGTCATCCAGGGCTCGATTTTTGATGCCGTCTCGCTGATTGAAAGCGGCAACTACGACGACATTAATTTCACTTCCATCGACACCAGTGTGGCAGGAGAGCAGGAACTCGTCATCACGATTACCAAAAATGGAAAAACGAAAGAATATACGAAGACGATCAACGTGGTGCGCCCGATAACAGAGATTTCCTGGGAGATGAAAAAAGAAGGTCCTGTCTTTTTGATTCATCCTGAGAAGCTGTCTGGCTCACCGGAAGAAGACGACGTCAAGAGTTTCTACGAGTATCCTGTCTTTACGAGCGAACCGGCGCAGATTGCCGAGCAGATGAATGAGATCATAGATTCCCAACATATCTGGGGCGTTGCGCAGATGTTTAAGACGATGAGCAATTCCATCAATCCCGAGTATGGAAATGCCGACATCCTTCAAGCGAGAACGAAGGTCTCTGAGGGAAAAGAGGCGATTGTGGTTCACACGACCTATGTCGTTGCACAGTTTCGCTCCGGAAACTTCGGTGAAAGTCACATTGTGACGATCTTTGATACGGCGACGGGTCTTCCGATCTCCAAGCAGCAGCTTCTTGCTCGCTACAATTTAGAGACGGACGACCTACTCAACCGGCTAAATCAATTTCTCTCCGAGCAAAAGTATTATGTAGGCAATATGGAGGGAGTCGAGCCATATCGTCCGGATATGACAGAAGACGAGATGACGGCGTATTTTGAGCATCTGATCAACTTGACGGCCTCGGATGAGTACGTGACGGTGTTTTTAGATGATACGCTTGAGGCGTCGGATCTCGAAGGAAAACTGATTTTTGTCGAAGATGGGAAACTCTACAGTGAGTTTATCGTCTTTCAAAGCCTGGAGAATCTGGCGATCAATATGCAGGTCATGGAAGTCGGTCCTATAGAGTAAAAAACATTCTTCCCCGGCACGGACAAAATCCGCCTAGAAAAAATTCTGTGAACTGCCTCACCTAAAGTAGACAACCTAAGTCATAAAGATTGTCTACTAGGGTGAGGTTTTTGTTGGATTAAAATCAAAATATGGAGCAGAAGGCAATCGATTATTTGCTCTTTCGTGCCTTATGAAGGAGCTGCATGATCTTGATCAGCAGCCGGAAACTCTTAGCCATGTCTTTTGCGTTGCCGACATTTAATGTCAAGGAGAGCTTGCTGATAGGATCATACCAGATATGGGCTCCGCTGACTCCAATGTGTCCCTGCAATGTCGGCAGATGCTTTAACAAGAAAAAGAACTCTTTGAAGCGAGCCTGCATCATGCCCAGACCATAATACAATCCGACGTGAAAGCGGTTGTCAAATGAAGCCATTTGATTAATGGAGGCTTGGGTAATGATGTCTTCTTGGTAGAAGGCTCGAATGAACTTCAGCAAATCATTTGTCGTGGTATAGATTCCGCCGCCTGAAAAATCACAGCTTAAGCTCTTAAACAGATGGACATCCACCCCATTAATATACATCGGAGCCAGTTTGCTCTGATCAAACCCGGGGGAGTAAAAGCTCAGGCCGCTGTCACTCATGTCCACCGGCTTAAAAATAAAGTTCTCAAGTGCTTTAAAAAAGGGCATGCCAAAGACTTTCTCAATCACCAGACCAAGCAAGATATAGCCGGTATCAGAATAAAGAAACTTTTGCCCCGGCTGGGCAATGGCCTGTTGTCTGCTTCTTGTAAAGTCCAGTAGATCTGACGGCGCCCAGAGTGTATCTTGGTCTCGTAGCACGTCATCGATAAACGATGAGCCATCGATCGTTTTGCTTTCAAAATAATCATTAATTCCGGAAGTGTGCCCCAGCAGGTGGCGGATGGTCGCCTGGTCTTGAAAATCTTGTCCGTCGACCACAAACAACCCATCTAGGGTGTCCCTATCCAAAATAGTGCTGATGGGCGAATCAAGCTGCAATAGCCCTTTTTCGATGGCCAGAAAAACTAAGCTGGCCGTCATCAGTTTGCCGACGCTGGCGCTGTGAAATAATTGATTGCTGTCACTACTGGAGTAGTGATACTCGATATCCATCTCGGGAATATGACAGCCGAACTGGAGGGTCTTGAAGTTTTTGGCATGTTTGCTTAGCAGTTTTTCTAACTCTGTCTTTATCATAAATAATCTCCTCGGTTTGACTGACTTATCAGCCCGGTTATTTTATGGCTGATGTTGGCACAACTCCTTTGTTTGTCAAACCAATGTAATCAAGACGTATCATATGTAGAAAAAACGTGAATTAGACAACATATACTCCTTTTAGAGAGGGAAATAACCTCTCGGAGACATCCTTAACATACATTTTACATTGGAGATATGCAGTTGATAAAAAGTGCCAAAAGGAACGGACAAAGACACGGTGTATTTGATGGCGCTTCGAAAACACGATGTCGACGTGTTCTTTAACATCGGTGTTGTCATTTGGATGGATCGGTTGAATGCAGAAGTTCACAACGCATTGCACTACAATTAATATGAGCGGTGAAAAGAAAAACTAGGCTACATGACCCCAGAGATTTCTGGAGGCATACAGCCTAGTATTTCAGTTCGTAGATGCATTAAGCTGACTACTTTATAAGACGCAGTTCAGGTAGGCTTTCGTTACTTCTTGAATTTGTTGACGATGCTCATGGCTCCTTGATAGGCTCCATCGACCCCTTTGGCGGCAATGCCGGTGATCTTGTCGACACTTGCGACAATGCCGGGTGTGATGGATATGATGCGGTCGATTTCTTCTCTGCGATCCGTGAGCATGGTTCTGGCAAGGCGGACTGTACGGATGAATTCAATTAAGAGGACGATCAGGAAAACGACGAAGACAATCAGTGCAATCCACAGAAGGCTCAACAGAAGGTCTTTCAGGGTGAAGACAATTTGTGTATCCATGTCATTCCTTTCTACAGTTGATGTATGGCGAGCCCCTGCGTGGCCATGGTAGCTTCGGAAAGGGCTTCCGGGAGTGTTGGGTGGGCGTGAATCGTGTTAAAGAGATCTTCTGCGCTCATGTCATGAGCGATGGCAAGTGTCGCCTCGGAAATCAGTTCGCTTGCGCCGGCGCCCAGAATGTGCACGCCGAGGATTTTTCCTTCTTCTGAGGTAAGAACCTTGACAAAGCCATCCGTCACCCCGTCACACTGGGCTTTTGAGGCCGCAATAAACGGGAATTTGGCGCTCTTGTAAGGGAGTCCTTCCGCCTTGACTTCTTCTTCTGTCATTCCGACGCTGGCCAGCTCAGGAATGGTAAAGGAGCAAGCTGGAATCGCTCGGTATTCAATAGGGCCTTCCGCTCCGGCAATACGTGAGACAATGTAAAGAGCTTCATGTGTAGCCACGTGAGCGAGCATCTCACCTCCGATGACATCGCCTGCGGCGTAGACGCCCGGTGCGCTTGTCTCGAGGAATTCGTTGACTCGAATGCCTTGGTTGTCAAACTCAACGCCTGCAGCCTTGAGGTCGAGTCCGTCGAAATTGGCGACACGTCCTGCACTCATAAGAACGGTGTCGACAATGACGCTCTCTTCTCCTTTTTTCCCCTCAAAATAGACTTCCAAACCGTCTTCTCGCTTCTCGATTCGCTGGAGTCTTCCGCCCAGATGGAATTTGATACCCTTTCTTTTCAGAAGGTTTTGCAGCCGGCGCTGGATTTCGCCGTCTTCTCGCTTGAGAAAGGTCCTGCCGCTGACATGGACTTCGCTGCCAAATGCGCGGAAAATAGAGGCGAACTCAAGTCCGATGACGGAGGCGCCGGAGACAAAGAGGCGCTTGGGCACGTGATCGATATTGAGGATTTCATCGCTTCCGATGACGCCGGGGAGCTCCATCCCGGGAATGGGAGGATCAAAAGGTTTCGAGCCCGTGGCGATCATGATATTTTTTGCCTCAAGAACTTCTGCACCTTCTTGTGTCATGACTTCTACTCGCTGGGAATCTAAAAAGGTAGCCGTTCCCTTTACGACCGTGACACCGCGTTTTTCGAGCAGTGTCTCGATTCCTTTGACAAGATTTTCAGTCACTTGCGCTTTTCGCTCTTGGACGACGGAAAAGTCAAGTGTGACGTCCCCCGTCGTAATACCGTACGACGCAAGATCTGCCATCTGCTCATACAGAAGGGCGCTTTTGATCAGCGCTTTGGTGGGGATGCATCCTCTGTTAAGACAGGTCCCTCCGGCTCTGTCTTTTTCGACGAGGATGGTGCTCAGACCAAGCTGTGTGGCACGAAGGGCTGCCGCATACCCGGCGGGCCCGCCGCCAATGATAATCAGATCTTCCATGGATACTCCTTTGTTCGTAGTGTGTCATAATGCCTATACCCCGTCATGAGGGGTCTTAAGTGGTATAATTTGACCGGAGGAACAATGAACTACGTCTATATGTTGCGCTGCCGAGACGGCAGTTTTTATACGGGATGGACTACCGACGTGCTTCGGCGCTTTGCCCTTCACTGTGAAGGGAGAGGGGCGAAGTACACCCGCTCCCGCAGGCCGCTGGCTCTGATTTATCTCGAGACATTTGAGACGGAGCGTGAAGCCCGGATGCGCGAAGCGGCGATAAAAAAACTCTCCCGCGAAGAGAAGGAAGCTCTTGTCGGGAGAACGTCAGTGGAGTAATGCGCTCAGATGATAGAGCTGATCTCCAATTCGCACCTTCTTCGCCTCGATAAGAAGAGATGTATGTCCGAGTGAGACGGAAAAATTGGGATAGCTGATAGTGGGAAAGTCGTCAAAGAGCTCTTCGTCAAACGGCTGGGATGTTAGTCCTATGGCCTCGAGAGACTCTAAGAACTCTTCGTCTTCTTCCGTCAGGTCCATGACAGGCATCAGCCCCATCGCATCGTAGACAATGGGCGTCAGACCTTCGCCTTCGTGGACAGCCGGAAAATCATCCGTAAAGAAAAACGACACGACCTCTTCAAATTGGACGCTGCTTTCATCTTTGAGCTGTATTCGTATGGTTTCTCGCCGTGTGTCAAAGGAAATGTCCTTGACGCCGGTACGGGTCATTTGCTCGAGCAGTTGTTGTATCATCATATCTCCTACTAAGTGTATAGCACATTTTTGCTCGTTTGAGAAGGTATCGGAGCATTCCATGCCCATCAGGGGCAGGTAAGACTCTCACCATACCACAGGCGCAGAAGAAAGGAAAGCGCACCGATTCATTGACACAGGCGTTTTTCTCGTGATAGGATAAAGTCGCAAACGTGGAAGCAATGAGTAGTTTCTAACAGCGTTTTCAGAGACCGGACGGCAGGTGAGAGTCCGGCGCTTGTGGAAATGAAGATGACTGCGGAGTTTGAGCGGGTCTGCCCGATATAGCTCAGAGCCGCCTTTGGGCGGGAATCAGGGTGGTAACGTGGCTTCTTCGCCCCTGGCGAGGGAGTTTTTTTTATAATAATTAAGGAGCGAACATGGAGAAAAAAACATTTTATCTGACGACGGCTATTGCCTATACATCGAAGATTCCTCACCTGGGAAACACATATGAGTGGATCCTCTCCGATGCGATCGTGCGCTATAAGCGCATGAGAGGCTTCGACGTGTTCTTTCTCACGGGAACCGATGAGCACGGACAGAAGATTCAGGAGCAGGCGATGCAAGAAGGCGTCAGCCCGACGGAGTTGGTTGACCGAGTGGCAGGCGCCATTCGCGAGATTGACGATACGCTGAAAGTCAGCTATGACGACTTCATTCGCACCACCGATCCCGAACATCAGCGACGCGTACAGGGCATCTTCCAACGTCTCTACGATCAGGGGGACATCTATAAGGATGCGTATGAAGGACTCTACTGTGTCTCCTGTGAGGCGTTTTACACAGAGAGTCAGCTCCATGAAGGCGTCTGCCCCCAGTGCAGCGCCGAGGTCACTATGCAAAAAGAAGAAGCGTATTTCTTTAGGCTGAGCAAGTACCAGAAGCGTCTTGAGGAGCACATTGAGAAGA
>DUVM01000118.1 GCA_012841045.1 Tissierellia bacterium
GAGAAAACACTGGATGGATATAATCTGAGAGAACATTATCGTATCAATGGAAAGAACTTGCTGGGTTATGTGATGAGATTATTCTGCTCAATAAAGGTCGACCTGAAGAAATCGGGACACATGATGAGTTAATTGCAAAAAGAATGGCGAATGCCAGAGATTGTACTCTATGCAATCACAATACGATTTTAAGAGGAGGAAAACATGTTCGAATATCGTTTTATTGATCAAGAAATCAGGAATGGCTTACTAGATAGTTCTAGTAAGACTATTGCTGAGTGTGAAAAAATTATTCAAGAGCAGGCCAAAGAAGGTTGGCGATTTGTGCAACTAGTGACTGTTCCAAATGAAAAAGCGGGCGTCTATATGCCCAAAGCTTATAAGTTAATATTTGAAAGACCATTGTAATTACTATGTATTTTACAAACCTTCATTTCGAAGAAAAAGGGATCTTTATCAAATGATGTTGGTTTGAGAAATCAGGCCAATGATTAAGTCGATTCGACTCTCAGCGAGTTGAAGGTGAGCGCTCACCCTTAGCTCGCTTTTTTGTCGTCAACACTTGTCATCAGAGGTTCTACTTTTTTAGAACAGGGCAAATGTGTTTATTAAGTGTTAAGCATGGTAAACGAGTGTATAAAGACATTGGATTGTTTTAGGTGAAAAATGTATGTGGATGGAGAACGCTTTCAAATGTTGACGTATAGTCCCCAATGAAGTATCAGACGCGATCCTATGAAAATGAGCCTAAGCCAGCACATGTTTAGAAATAACGTAATAAAAAACTGTGAAATGAGGTGAAACCAAGTGGTTTTACATACGAAAGAATCTCCAAAGTGCGAACAGAAAAAGACGATAAAAAAGCCCCTTTTGCTCTCCGTTTTACTTACCCTCTTGCAGCTAGTTTTTCCGGTGTTTTCAGGTACGATCATCTCTATATTGCAGCTGAATGAATTGATGAGCCGAGCGATTCAAGCGGTGTTCTTTCTCTTAGCAGGAATGGTTGCCTGCCTCATCGCAAAGCGGATGTTCGGATCCTTATATTCAGTGGGACTTAGGCCGCTAAAACCAGTGACATCAAACAACTATCTGTTGTTTCTTCCGATTGTTTTCATTGAATTATCCTCCTTGGCATTTGGGATGAGAGAGGGACTCTCTGCACTGCTTGTTTTCGTCTTTTTTGTTTTCACTGTTGCTGTCGGTTTTTCTGAAGAACTCTACTTTCGAGGATTGATTCCCAATCTTCTTATGAGGAAGAATCTGCTTGTTCCACTTCTTCTTTCCTCTTTCCTATTTAGTGTAGGACATTTCTTTAACTTGCTTGCAGGGGCAGGTTTGGTTGAAACCATTTTTCAAGTGGTCTTTGCTTTTCTTTTTGGTATAGTCGCCCTTGAAATTCGTTTATTGACAGGGAGTTTAGTCGTTCCCATTGTCTGGCATATCCTTCATAACTTTATTTCTCTTGTTACGAAGGTGAATGACAGTGGAAGCATGTTGTTCGGGGTCCTACAGGGGACGGTTTTATTCTTCTATGCCATTTATTTGTGGAAAAAATACCTTTTGCATAGGACTGTGGAGGAGAACCACAAGGTATAGCTTTAAAACGTGACGACTTGGGATTTATTCGCTGTGTAAAGCTCTGTAAATGAAAAAAGTGTTTAATGAAGATAGAATCTTGTAGCCTGTGCTTTTTGTCTCCCTGGTGAACGTCACTGATCACAAAGATGCGTCATCCACATGAGAGATTACGTAGAATTTACATAGAGCAAATACTTGCTTAACTTGGCAAGATTAGGATACACTTGACGAGTAAACGGAGCTACTCCCGGAAGGGAAATATGGTAGGGGTTGAATCAATAAGTCTTCAAGAAGATGATTGAAAAACTAACGAATATATGAATAGCGGTACACGTGAAAGATTATAGATACTCACTCATTCGCAATGATCTAACCCGAAACAAAGCGGTCAATGTGACCCTTTTTGTTTTCTTATTTATCTCTACTCTGTTAATGGCAACAGGGTTTTTGGTCATTCAGCGCTTGTCAGGATCCGTTGATCAGATTATGGATTTAGCGAATCCTCCGCACTTTTTACAAATGCATGTCGGGGAGTTTGATCGGGATCGAGTCGAAGACTTTATCACTGATACAGGGCTTGTCAGTAAGTTTCAGATTCAGGATATGGCCAATATCGAAGGGGTCAATATTTCCTATGTCAGACGAGATGGCACGAGGGGAAATCTAGCTGACAGTTTACTCGATAATTACTTTGTGAAACAAAACGAATCATTCGATTATTTATTAGACCTAGACAATCAGTTGGTGGAATTAGCCCCAGGTGAGATAGGGCTACCTCTCATCTATGCGAAACGGGAAAATGTAAAGCCTGGAGATCAAGTGATGATCCATCAGCAGGAGAAGACTTACACCTATACTGTGAGGTCGATTATCCGTGATGCTCAGATGGGTTCCTCTTTATCGAGCTCCATACGATTTTTACTTCATCCCCAGGATTTTGAAGAAATCCATCGCGGTGCTCTGCGCCAAGAGGCGTTGATTGAAGTGAGGCTAAGTGACGAAGGAGATATTGCTCAGTTTGAGAGGATGTACACAGATGAGGTACATCAGATGCCACAAAATGGTGTGGCGATTACCTACTCACTGATTAAACTTGTCAACACCATCGGCGATGGACTCATGGGCGGTGTGATCATCATTGTGGGAGTGATTCTGATCATCATCTCTCTTATCACCATGCGTTTTACCGTCCTGTCGACTCTTGAGATGAGGTGCGAGAGATTGGCGTGTTGAAAGCCGTTGGTCTTAGTAAAAGGGATGTAAATAGTCTCTATCAGCTGAAATACCGGATCATTGCCCTTGTCGCTTGCTTACTCGCTGCACTGGCTTCCTTTGCTCTTTCTAAGGTCTTTATGAACAATGTTGCGTTAAACTTCGGTCTTAGTAGAGCCACACTCTTGAGTTATGTATTGCCCTTTGTAGCAGCTGGCCTGATCTATCTGATTGTCATGTTTTCTTTAAGGCAAGTCCTCAAAATCATCTCAAAAATGAATGTACTATCGGCTTTGCGCGAAGGCAGGATCCTTCGTCCAAAGGATGTACGCAAACAGCGAAGTGGACGACTATCCCGACTATTCAAGGAGCCGGAGACAAGCCTTGGATGGATCGATCTCAAGCTCCATGCGAAATCCTGGTCGGTGCTCTTCATTGTGCTCTTTCTTTGTAGCACGATTATTCTCATACCATATACTCTCTATTCAACGATGAGCTCACCAGATTTTAGCCGTTTTCTGGGTGCGTCGCGCAATGATGTAAGCGTGACGATTCAATACCAGCCCGAGCTAGAAGGTTTTGTCTCCTCGCTGCGTGAAGCAGCTAAAACAGATTCGGATATTGAGCTTGTCCAGGAGTACAGAACTTTCCGAGGTCTGGTAGAAGGAGAGAATGGGTGGCAAGGTTTCTTGATGGAGACGGGGGATTACTCCGATTTTCCTATCGAAATGACAGATGGTCGATTGCCAACGAGCGATAACGAAATGGCGGTGTCGCTACTCAATCAAGAAAAGTATGGACTCTCCATAGGAGATATCTTCCCCGTTAAACTTGATGAGACGATCGTCGAGTTTGAGATGGTAGGAGTGTATCAAGACATTACCAATGGTGGTTACACAGCCAAGGTGGTTCGACAAGTAGATCGCGATATTCTAGCTTATTCTTTCTACTTAAATCTCGCTGACGGAGCGGATCAATCTGCGTTTGTCCAGCGATGGAGTGAAGAGTTCAAAGAAGCCAAAGTCCTGCCCTTTGAAGAAATGGTATCTCAAACGTTAGGGACCATTACCAGTTCACTTTTGTATGCACTGATGGCGGTATTTGTCTTGTCCCTACTGATCATTGGCCTTATCGCCGTCTTATATATCTCCCTCTGGATGTATAAGAACTATCAAGAAGATGCGACCTTATTAGCTCTAGGCTTTACTCCTGCATCCATACGTAGGATGTACCTTGTGAAAAGTGCTGTGGTGATTTTAGCGGGTGTTACTCTGGGAGCTGGTCTGACGCTTCTCTTAGGTGAATCGCTGTTGGGCGCTGTCTTTTCCTTTTTAGGTTTTGGGCTCGTCAAGATGCACTTCATCATCCAACCTTTGTGGTTTGTTCTTTTGGGCTGCCTCCTTCCAGTAACGGTCGCCTTAGGTGTTATTTTGATCACCACAGGGAAACTTGAACAAGTATCCATCATGAATATAGGAAATGTGTAGGGAGGGATCGTGAATCTCATAGAAGTAAGAAATCTCGTGAAGACTTTTGGAAATGGAGCAGTGAAAACCACGGTGCTAAAGGGCATTTCCTTTGATATGGCTGAGGGAGAATTCATCGCCATTATGGGCCAATCCGGTTCTGGTAAATCCACTTTGTTATATAATATCAGTGGGATGGATCAGATGACGAGCGGTCAAGTGACGATTGATCAAGTCGACCTAGCGGGAAAATCCGACGATGAATTGGCCGAGTTGAGGCTGACGATGATGGGATTTGTCTTCCAGAACAACTATTTGCTGAAGAATTTGAATTTGTTTGACAATATCTGCCTTCCGGGTTTTAAAGCAAAAAAGCATTCAGTAAAGGAAGTAGAGGAGCGCGCCGCTCAGTTGATGAATCGACTCGGCATCGATGAAGTGAAGTATTCGCCAATTCATCAGGTGTCTGGAGGCCAGCTGCAGCGCGCCGCGATTTGCCGCTCTCTCATCAATGAGCCTCGTATTTTATTTGCCGATGAACCGACAGGATCACTCAACTCTCGCAATGCTGGAGAAGTCATGAGTATTTTCAATCAGCTCAATCGCGAAGGTATGAGTATTTTGACGGTGACCCATGATCCTAAAATCGCCTCGGTAACCGATCGCATTATTTATTTAAAAGACGGTCAGATCGAGGCTCAACTCCAACTAGGCAAGTTAGGTGCTGGTGAGAATACTCGACAGCGAGAAGAAATGACGATGAATTGGCTGATCGACAGGGGATTTTGATGGAGGGGACCA
>DUVM01000119.1 GCA_012841045.1 Tissierellia bacterium
TCCGAGTTGCCATGAACCCAAGGTGGTTCATCGCGTATGTCCCAACTGCGGTGAATACAAAGGAAGAGAAATTATCGCGGTGGAAGAGTAATCCAACTGAGAAAAAGAGCCTGAGGGCTCTTTTCTTTTTTACGCTAATCGAATCGGAACATTTTTGTCCGGCGCTTGCCCCGTTGCTCTTTTTGTATCTTATAGTACAATTCAAGAAAGGACCTGTGTCAAAAGGAGGGTGGTGTGCGTGGAATCAAGAGGTTTACTAGGATCGTCATCCCTCTTCTTGCTGCGGTGTTTCTTCTTATTCTCGCCATTTCTCTTTATTCCAGCTGGAGCTACGGCATCCCGTGGTTTGATTATCTACAGTATTCGGGTTCTCTGACGCAAGAAGAGCGTCAGTTTTTAGAGTCGCATACTCTCAGTTTAGCTTCAGATATTACCGCCCCTCCGATTTCCTACTTTGATGAAGCCAAGGGCACATACGACGGTTTGATCGTCGACTACATGAATGCGCTATCGATCGAACTCGAGACACCGATTGAAATTTCGATGTATCCGTTTTTTGATCTCGTCGAAGCGCTGCGTTCAGGCACGGTCGATGCGGTGGATATGTTTCCAAGTGCTTCGCGCGCTGCGGAGTTTGATCTGACCTTTCCCATGTACCGACTGAAGACGCTGCTGATTTATCCGCCCCATATCGATGGGAATTTTCGCTCTAATTTATCCGGAAAGAAGATCGTCGTACCCAAGGGGGATTTGGCTAATGAGTTTGTCATGGACTTATATGTGGGGACAGACTTGGAGCCGCCGGAGCTGATCACCGTCAGCAGCACCTTGGCGGTGTTCGAGGCACTGCTTAGCGGCGAAGCGGAGATCGGCATCGGAGACGAAGCGGTCATCTACTCTTTCTGGAAGAACTTCGATGAGCAGTCGGGCGGTGTGTATCGACTCGAAACACTCTATGAAAAGGATGTTGTCTTTGGCATCAGAAAGGGAAATCCCCTGTTGCTTTCGGTATTGAACAAGGGAATTCTCCAATTAAAACGCAAAGAAATTCTCGATAAAGCGCAGCAGAAATGGTTTGGCCTGTCCCAATCGATCAAAGGGGAGCGCTCGACGGCCCATTTGATCGTCGGCGGGCTGATCGGCATTATCAGCGTGGTGATGATGTCGTATTTTTGGAATTATTCTCTGAAAAAGCAAGTGGAGGCGACAACAGAAGATCTGCTCAATATGCAGGGCAATCTTCGCCAGATCATGGACCATTTGGGGACGGCGCTGATTATCTGTGACCAGGAGGGAGTGATCGTAGAGTCCAACACCACGGCCAATCGACTGCTGCAGATCCCAAAGGAGAGTTATATCGGCACACACTATAAAAATTTCGAGATCCTTCATCAACTCATCGATCCTGCCTGGCAAGAACAGGAAGCGCCTAGAAAGGTGGCGTTGGGAAGGGAAAAGTACAGTGTGACCCGCCGTCCTTTCGTGCAGGAACAACAGCAGATGAGTCTGTTTATTATAGAAGATATTGGAGAGAGAGAACTGCTTGAAGAGCGATTGAGACAGGAGTCGAAGATGGTCGCCATTGGACAGCTTTCTGCGGGATTTGCCCATGAAATCCGAAACCCGCTTGGGATCATCCGAAACGGATTGTTTCTATTAAAGAAGAAAGAGCAGAGTTCCGTCACCGATCTGATGGAAGAGTCGATGAGCCGAATCAACGCGCTGATCTCGCATATGCTCGACATTTCAAAAGTCAATCGCGACGACGAACGCTCCACCCATGTCAAAGAGCTGATCGACAGTCTGCTTCAGCTCTATGAAAATCCGATCAAAGCGCTCGGGATAAAAGTTGCATTCACGTGTGATGCCGGCGGTGAGTGGCCGTTCTATATTGAATCCCTCAAGACGATTTTTCTCAATCTCATCGACAACAGTATCGACGCATTGGCAGAGACGAATAGAGAACGAGAGATGACCATCACCTGTGCATCCGACGAGAGGGAATTTCGCTTCACTATCTGTGATAACGGAGTCGGCATTGCAGAGGAATTGCTCGAGTATATATTTCATCCTTTTTACACGTCCAAATCAGAAAGCGCCGGTACAGGTCTTGGATTGTACGTCGCCTATAACGAGGCAAAAAATCTTGGCGGCAATCTGCGCGTGGAGTCTGTAGAGGGCGAGGGGGCGTGTTTTACCTTGCAAATTGAAAAGAGGAAGTGATGGAGACATATCCTATCTTAGTGGTGGATGATCTACCGGAATATCGCCAGAGCATGGAGATGCTCCTAGAAAGCGAAGGCCATCGCGTATGGCTTGCAGGGGATATCTCCGAGGCGATGAGTATCTTGGAATCCGAAGACGTGGAGATTGTGCTGACGGATCTCCTGCTGGGAAAAGAAAACGGGATCCAGCTTTTGAGCCGGATCAAGGCGCTAAAGCCGGACGTCGAAGTGATTGTTCTGAGCGCCTTTGCGACGGTCGAGAGCGCAGTAGAGGCCATGAAAAAAGGGGCCTATTCCTACTATATTAAAAGCGATGACCCGAGCACTCTTTTAAGGGATGTTGACAGGATCATCGAGATGAAGAGGCTTCGAAGAGAAAATCAGGAGCTTCGATCGGGGAGAGTGTTTCTTGAAAGCAAGAACCCTGCTTTTCGTCGTCTGATGGAAATGGCCGAGCGCATCGCGTCGTCGACAATTTCTGTCTTAATCCTGGGGGAGTCGGGAGTGGGAAAGGAAGTGATCGCCCGGCACATCCACGATCGCAGCTTGCGGCGCGAAGGGGCTTTTGTACCTGTGCACTGTCAGATGTTCTCGAAGGGCCTGTTAGAGTCTGAGTTGTTTGGCCATGAAAGAGGCTCGTTTACCGGGGCGACGTCACAGCATATCGGCAAATTTGAAAGAGCGCATGGAGGGACACTCTTTCTTGATGAGCTGGGCGAAATGGATGAATCGACTCAGGTCAAGCTCCTTCGTGTGTTAGAGGATAAGCAGCTCTCAAGGCTGGGAAGCAGTGAGCCAAAGGAGATCAACTTCCGTCTGATTTCGGCGACCAACAGTGAAGAAGTCGAAGGCAAGATTCAGGGTGTCAGAGAGGATCTGTATTATCGCCTCAGCGGCATTGTCCTCAGAGTCCCCGCTCTGCGCGAGCGAGCTGAAGACATCCCCGAACTGGTTCGTTTCTTCCTGTACACCAGCGCAGAAGAGCTGAACAAACCGATCGACAAGATGGAAGAAGAGGCGATGGAGCTTCTGTGCCAGTATCACTATCCAGGAAATGTGCGCGAATTGAGAAACATCATCAAGCGCTTGGTGGTGTTGAGCGATCATCAGCTGATCACAAAAGATGACGTTCTTTTGCATGTTCCCTTTGAACAGGCTCCCCACAGCACGGGGCTTCGAGAGGCAAGAAAGATCTTTGAAAAAAAACACATCGCCGCGCAACTTCAATCGCAGCGATATGACCTCGATCTCACGGCGGAGGCTCTTGGCATCACAAGAAGACAGCTGAGCAATAAGCTGACGGAGTACAACCTTCGGGGATGGCTACATAGACGCCTCGAGAAGAAATAAATTTCCCGCTGTTTGACGTAGTAGGAAAGAAATTTCCTGAAAAGACCGAAAATCATCCTGTTTTGCAGGGAAAATCTCGGCATCATTCTTGCAATATAAAGAGCAAATAATAAAAGGAGGTTTTTCATGCAAAGAGAAGCACATCTTTGGGAAGCGTTGGTACCGGTCTTTGGAATGGCCATTATCATTGTTTATTCGATGGTTGTTCTGGAGCTCGATCCACACATCCCGATCGTGATTTCTACCATTTTGGCTGCCGGTATGGCCGCTAAAGTGGGGCTTGGATGGAACCGGATTCGCGACGGAATGATCAACAGTGTCTTTCGCGCTGTAGAAGCACTCATTATCGTCATGATCGTCGGCATGTTGATCGGCTCGTGGATGCTCAGCGGAACGGTACCTACCATGATCTACTATGGACTAGAGCTCATCTCACCTAGGTTCTTTTTGCCTACAGGGGCGATCCTCTGCTCCATCGTTTCTCTGGCCACCGGTTCTTCGTGGACCTCAAGCGGTACCATAGGCATTGCGCTGATGGGTATCGGGGCGGGACTCGGGATTAACCCCGCTCTGACGGCAGGAATGATCGTATCAGGGGCATACTTTGGCGACAAATTATCCCCCTTGTCCGACAGCACGAATGTCGCTGCGGCCACAGCGGAAACCGATCTCTATAAACATGTTCGCAGCATGCTCTATACGACGGGACCGAGCATGTTGATCGCTCTTGTCTTGTACACGATCGTCGGACTTCGCCACAGCGCCGCCTCCGTGGACTTGGCGACGATTGAGGGCATCCAAGGGGCGCTACAGTCTCAGTTTAATATTTCACCTTGGCTCTTTATCCCGCCGATCATTGTCCTTCTTACGGCAGCGCTGAAGGTGCCTGCCATTCCTTCGCTGATCGGCGCGTCCGCCGTCGGAGGAATTTTCGCGGCGATCTTCCAGGGATCCAGTCTTACGAATATTATGACGGTCTATCTTGACGGCTTTGAAACCAGCACGGGACTTGACCTTGTGGACCGTCTGCTGAATCGAGGTGGCGTCAATGGCATGATGTGGACGATTTCCCTGATCATTTTTGCTCTGTGCTTCGGCGGCATTCTGGAGGAAGCCGGATTTACCGAAGTCATCCTTCAGCGTGTGATCAATCGCTTTGTCAAAAGCGTGGGCAGTCTTGTCGCCACAACGATCGTCAGCGGCATTGTATCGGACTTTGTCCTTACCGATCAGTATCTTGCCAATATCATCCCCGGAAGAATGCTCTACAAAAAATACGACGAGATGGGACTGGAGAGGTACTATCTCTCACGGACGCTTGAGGACGGAGGGACCTTATGGTCACCGATGTTCCCATGGAACGGCTGTGGGGCATATCAGGCGGCGACGCTCGGTGTACCGACCTTTAGCTATTTCCCCTACGTCTTTTTAAGCCTGATCAATCCATTTGTATCGATCGGCATGGCTTTCTTGAACATCGCCGTCTTCCGCGTCGGCAAATCAGATCCGATTAAAGGAAAAGTGAAAGAAGCACCCGTAGAGACCTGATGGTGGTCAACTGAATAAGAGAAAATGCCTGAAGAACAGTCAATACTTCGGGCATTTTTTTCTTCATGCGCTCTTTATTCCAAAGAGGGGGGCTTTTGTGCTAAACTGAACAAGAACTGGAAGGAGGCATTATGCCGATCGGGATTGATGCGATGGGTGGCGATCACGCCCCCGAAGAAATAGTAAAAGGCGCCCTGGATGTCCTCGAGGAGATCGATGGTACTCTGTGGCTGTACGGAGATGAAAGGCTGCTGCGCCCATTGGTGGGAGATGCGCCTATGGAGATTATTCCCTGTACGCAGATCGTGCTCGGAGACGATCCTCCTGTGGTCGCCGTACGAAATAAGACGGACTCTCCGCTCGTGCGAGGCATGCGGGATTTGAAAGCCGGAAAAATCTCAGGCTTTGTGAGCGCAGGCAATACAGGAGCCCTGCTCGCTGGGGGGACGCTGATTGCCGGAAGGATTAAAGGCATTGCCCGCCCCTGTATCACGAGCGTCTATCCGACACGAAAGGGCATGAGCCTCATCTGCGACGCAGGGGCCAATGCAGACTGCACCCCGGTGCATCTACGTGACTTCGGTTTAATGAGCTCCCTGTATGCGCAGGAAGTTCTCGGGATTGAAAACCCGACAGTGGGCATCGTCAACATAGGAGAAGAGCAGGGCAAGGGCAACGAGCTCGTGCGAGAAGCGTATCCTCTGTTTGAAGAAGCCAACTTCCGCTTTATCGGCAGTGTAGAAGGCAGAGACATACCCGAAGGGGTGGCCGATGTCTATGTCACGGACGGATTTACCGGAAATGTCATCCTCAAGCTCACCGAAGGCATGGCTTCTTTCATCCTGGGAGAAATCAAAGAAGCGATGATGGCCTCCACGCTGAGTAAATTAGGGGCTCTGATGATAAAAGGAGAGCTGAAGAAAGTTCTCAAAAAATCAGATTACCGTGAATACGGAGGGGCACCGCTCCTCGGACTCAAAAGCTGTGTCGTCAAGGCGCACGGAAGCAGTGATGCCAGGGCGTTTAGCAATGCGCTGCGCTATCTGAAAAAATACATAGATTCTTCGATGGTACAGAAGATCTCAGAGGAACTGGGCACGGAGTAAAAGGAAACAAAACTTGTCAATTGAAAAATACCTAAAGCGCTTGAAGATTCGCTGGCGCAACATCGAACTGTATGAGGAAGCTCTCACCCACAGTTCCTATAAAAATGAGCACCCCGACATTGCCTGGGAGCACAATGAACGCCTAGAGTTTTTTGGCGATGCCATCTTGGAGTTTGTCATCAGTGAATATCTCTATGAAGAGATGGGTGAAAACCACCGAGAGGGCGAACTGACAAAACTTCGCTCGCGCATTGTCAGCGAGGAGGGGTTGCAGTTTCTGGCGGCCAAATTAAACATTGCGCAGATGCTTCGCTTGGGAAAAGGTGAGGAAAAGGTCGGGGCAAGAGAGCGACCTTCGACGCTCGCCGATGCCGTAGAAGCATTTATCGCCGCTGTGTATATCGATCGCGGCATGGCATTTACGAAAAAGTTTATCCTGCGCAATTTCCGCACACATCTGGTAGGCGTGCTCGAAGGAGAGAGCCTCTTAGACTATAAGAGCATTCTGCAAGAAAAACTTCAGCGAAGCGGCAAGCGCCGTCTTCACTACAAAGTGGATTCTGTCACAGGGCCGGATCATCTGCGTCACTTTAAAGTGACACTCTACATCGATAACAAGCCTGCGGCTCAGGGAGAGGGCGCCAGCCGACGTAGCGCCGAGAAAGACGCTGCCAGGAGGGCCCTCGAGTGAGTCACGTCAATATTCCATTTTTTCTTCCGCACATGGGCTGTAAACATCAGTGTGTCTACTGTGATCAGCGCATCATTGCGAGCGAACAGCTTCCAACCGAAGAAGAATTCCATGAAAAAATGCAGCATTATCTCCAACCCCCTCAGAAAGCGGAATCGATAGAAATTGCTTTTTTCGGAGGCAGTTTTACTGCGCTTCCTTTGGACATTCAGGAGAAATACCTTACCCTGGCGGCTGGCTATGTCGGAACCGGTCCCATTTGCGGCATTCGCTTCTCCACAAGACCCGATGCCATTGATCACGATGTCATGGATTTTCTTGAAGACTATCCTGTCACGACTGTGGAGATCGGCGTCCAGAGCGCCGATGAACAAGTCCTGGTCGCCTCTCAAAGAGGCCACGATCTCGTCGACATCTTGATGTCCGCCAGCATCGTAAAACGGCGAGGCTATCAGCTGGGCATTCAGATGATGACCGGACTCCCCGGGGATGACTACGAGAGAAGCGTCTATACAGCGGAGAAGATTGTCGCTATGAAGCCTCACTTTGTCCGGATCTATCCGACCCTTGTCCTCAAAGGGACGCCCCTTGAAAAAATGATGGAGCAAGGCGAATACATCCCCTGGGAGATCGAAGAGACATTGGAGCTGACGGACACGATTATGAGCATATTCCTCCGCGAAGGCATTCAAGTGGTGCGCTTAGGCCTCTACAGTGAGAATCCGAATTTCTCTGAGAACGTAGTCGCAGGACCTTATCATCCCGCCCTAAAGAGTTTGGTGCTCTCGCGCATGTATCGAAATCGCCTGGAAGATCGATTGGTGGGAAAAGGGGATATCCGACTGAAAGTGTCTCCCCGAGATATCTCCAGCGTGTATGGGCACGGGGGACAGAACCGACAATATTTTTTGGATAAATACCAGAGGCGTCTGTGTGTCGAGGCGGAGGAACAGCTTCCCCGCTACTGTTTTGAGTATGATGGACATCGATTGCCTCTTTACAAGGAGAAATAGTGAGACTGAAGGCTATTGAGCTAAAGGGATTTAAATCCTTTGCTCAGCGTACGAGAATAGAATTTCCCTCCGGCATCAGTGCGATTGTCGGCCCCAACGGCTGCGGAAAGAGCAATATCATCGACGCCGTCCGTTGGGTGCTTGGCGAGCAAGCGAGCGGTGCGCTTCGGGCAAAAAAGATGCAAGACGTCATCTTCAGCGGCACGGAGCACAGGGCTCGACAAAACTATGCGGAGGTCTCCCTTTTTTTTGACGGGGCGCAGCGACTGCTTGAAGACGCGGGAGAGGAGCTCTCCATTCGCCGCATCCTACACAGGAGCGGAGAGAGTATCTACTCCATTGACGACAAAGATGTGCGCCTAAAAGATGTGCGTGAGCTCTTAATGGATACGGGCATCGGTGTCAGCGGATACTCTTTGATCAGTCAGGGAGACATTGAAGACATCCTCAGTGAGAGCGGATTCAATCGCCGAAAGATCTTTGAGGAAGCCTCAGGCACCTCGCTGTTGACGGCAAAAAAATTAGAAGCGACTAGGCGACTTGGTCGCGTGGAATCCAATATTGAGCGCATCAGTGACATCTATGTGGAAGTGGAAAGCCGCGTAGAGCCCCTGAAAGAAGCGTCGGAGAAAGCGCGCAAGTACCTTGAACTCAAGGAGCGGATGGAGGACGCCGAGCTATACTACGCCCTCAATGACTTCGAGCGCTACGATCGGGAGGCAAAGGAGTGGCAGATCCAGCTCTCTTCTATGAGAAAACAAGAAGAGGGACTGAAAGCGGAGCTCCTCAAAAAAGAAGAACTTGCCCTTGCAGCAGAAAAAGCCGTGCGCGAGCTTGAGGAAGAACATGATGCTCTGCGTGAAAGACAGCGCGGCCTCATGGAAGAGCGCGACGGATATTTTTTGGACCTTCGCTTAAAGGAAGAGAGAAAGACGCAGAACAGCTCGCTAGAGAGGCAGCTGAGGACCTCCATTGAAGAAGCCGAAAGTCGGCAAGTTGCCGCCTCTGAGGGGATGGAGGAGTTAAGCAAGGACGTCAGCGACAAAGAACAGTCGTTTCTAAAACTAAAAGCCCGTGTGCTTGAGCTGGAAGAATCGCTTCAGGAGAAAAACAGACAGCTCGCCTTTACGCATCAGTCGCAAGAGGAGTACGAGGAAGGACTCCGCTCCCAGAGAGAGCAGTTCGAAGCGGCCAAAGCGACAGAACTTTTGCTTCATGAGCAGAAGATGGCGCTGGAGAGAAGTCTTGACGGAAGAGATTTTGATGCACAGGAACTAAAGGAAAAAGTCGAAGAGATTCGAA
>DUVM01000120.1 GCA_012841045.1 Tissierellia bacterium
CCCAGAGTATAAAAGGGCGTTAAAAAAAGAAGGCGTTGAAGTCATCAGCCAGTACAGTTTGCCTGCGATACGCTCCATTTTCTTTGAAAGTGATTTCTTTCCTTTCTTCGGAGGCAGAAGCATCAAGACAACGTCGAGAGGATTCCAGCGTTCGCGCAATTATGTCTATCCGCTGAATGGACCGTCTGCACTCTCGCATCCAGAAGGCGATTTTCTCCTTTTCAGTCGGCGCGTTCTTCACATGGGACGTGACCTGATGGAAGCACTTGAGAAAACATATCGCTTGAAATACGGACGCGCTCTGCATGTCGAGGATCTGTTTCGAGTCTTTGATATCGTGCGCGTGCCGGAGATAATTACTATACACCCAAGACGACGAGCGTTGAAGAATTATGACCAACTTATACAGACTGCCCGCTCTTTGGAAGAGCGGTGGGAGGGATCGTGACTGAAACAATACGCCGTGAACCTGTGGCGCAGACACTAGAAGAAAATTACATGCCGTACGTGATGAGCGTCATCCTCTCTCGGGCCATTCCTGAGATTGACGGACTCAAACCCGCTCATCGCAAATTGCTCTATACGATGTTCAAGATGGGGCTGCTGAAGGGGAACAAGACAAAATCTGCCAATGTCGTCGGACAGACGATGCGCCTGAATCCTCATGGAGACGCCGCCATCTATGCCACAATGGTGCGCATGAGCAGAGGAAATGAGAGTCTCTTGTATCCCTATGTAGACTCAAAGGGAAACTTTGGAAAAGTCTACTCAAGAGATATGCAATACGCGGCCAGCAGATACACGGAAGTCAAACTAGAAGAAATCTGCGAGCTGCTCTTTGCCGACGTGGACAAGGGAACAGTGGAATTTGTCCCGAACTATGACGGAACGGACTACGAGCCGCTTTTGCTGCCTGTCAAAGTCCCGACCATCCTCATCAATCCCAACAGAGGGATCGCTGTCGGGATGGCGTCAAATATCGCCTCCTTCCACTTGGAAGATATCGTAAAAGCGACCATCGCTCTATTGAAAAACCCCAAAGCCAATCTACTGCCTCTGATCAAAGGACCGGATTTCCCGACAGGCGCGTACTGTTTGGAAGATGAAGCCGTGATGAAGCAGGTGATTGAAAAAGGGACGGGGACATTTCGACTGCGCGCAAAAGCACAGATCATAGAAAAAGAAAACAGAATTGAAGTGACGGAGATTCCCTACGGCACCACGGTAGAAGCCATTATGGATCGCATCATAGTCGGTGTCAAAGACAATGCGTATAAAGAGATCTCCGATGTGCGCGATGAATCGGATCTAAAAGGCCTTCGTCTGACCATTGATGCCAAGCGCGGAACGGATATGGATCAGCTGTTGGCGAAGTTATACCGAGATACGCCGATGGAAGACACATTCAGTTGCAACTTCAACGTATTAATCAATGCCTATCCTCAACAACTGGGGATTCGCCAACTATTGATTCACTGGTTGGATTTTCGCATGGATTGCGTGCGGGGAAGACTGCGCTACGACATCAACCTCGACGAGAAGAAACTCCATCTGATCAAAGGTCTGGAAAAACTTCTCCTGGATATCGATCGAGTCATCGCATTGATTCGCGCCACGCCGAAAGAAAAAGACGTCGTACCGGCGCTGATGAAGGAGTTTTTACTGGATGAGGAACAGGCGGAATATGTCGCCAATATCCGCCTGAGAAATATCAACAGGGAGTTTATCGCCTCCCGAGTTAAAGAGCGTCAATCTCTGGAAGACACGATTGCTTCAAATAGAGAACTCTATGACAGTGAAAAAGGAATCAAAAAATTTATTGAAAATGAGCTGAAAGAGATTCTGAAGAAATATAGACGCCCTAGAAAAACAGAGCTGATTGCCCATGTGGAAGAATATGTGGAAGAAGAAGTCGAAATGAGCGAAGAGCCTCAGATCCTGCTTCTCACCCAAGAGCTCTATCTGAAAAAGATTGAGAAGAATCAATTTGATCCAAAACAGGAGCAGCGCCTCAAAGACGGAGATGAAATCGTCTATCAGCTCGAGAGCAAAGAATGGGGAGATCTACTGATTTTCACCACCGAGCACCGCGTGTTCAAGCTGCGTGTCAGCGAGTGCGAGAGCGTACGACCCTCAGAGTTGGGTATCTTCCTTCCCCACGAATTGGGCATGAACGACGGGGAAGAGATGGTGTTGGCACTGGCGACCGATGACTATAAAGGTCATGTCTTGTTCGCTTTTGACAGAGGGAAAGTGGCAAAGATTCCTCTAAGCTCCTATGCCACAAAGACGAACAGAAAACTTCTGGTTCGTGCCTACGATGATTCTCAGTCACTTGTGCGGGCACTGTTTTTGGAGGAAGAGTCCTCAATTCTTCTCAGCCGCTATGAGAGGCAGAAAGAAAACTGGCTCCTGATTGATACAGAGTTAATTCCTGAAAAAGTGACGCGACACTCACAAGGCGTCAACGTCATGCGAATCGGAAAGAGTGGAAGATTGACCGATATGGAATTGACGGATGCTTCTGAAAAGCTGAAGAAATTCCGCTCTGCGTCGATCCCTTCTGCAGGGAAAGTACGCCGTCCGTTTGAATAGACGGCGTATACCCATCTGATACTCACAAGCGAACAGGGGACAGAAAGAGCGTGTTTCGTTGAGAAAAGCTTGGAATATCATTGTATAACGAATAAATAGTTGACACTTCTTATTTAATCACTGGGTCAAGCTGATGCTTTTCTTGAGTCATGCGATGGGTTATGATAGAATACTGCCAGACAAGGAGCAGGAATGGATTTATTAAAGTGGTTTCGCGAAGGCAACTTCAGCGGAGTTTTTATTGACAGTCGCAAGCCCCTCGAGGGGGGCTTGTTCATATGTATACGCGGGGATAAATTCGACGGAAACAGTTTTGCTCTCACTGCCATAGACGCCGGGGCAAAGGCGGCGCTGGTTGAACGTCATTATTACGACGACAATCCCGCCATCTTTGAAGGAAAGCCGATTGCGCTGGTAGAAAACGGTGAGAAAACGCTTTTGTCGCTTGCGGCCAGTTATCGTGACTGGCTCGATCCAAACGTCATCAGCATCGTGGGTAGTGGCGGAAAGACGAACACGAAAAATATGTTCGCAGAAATCTGCAAGCGGGCCTTTGAAACACATGCGACAAAGGGGAATCTCAACAATCATATAGGTCTTCCCCTTACACTATTGAATACGCCTGTTTCCACGGAGGTGCTGGTGCTTGAAATGGGCGTCTCACGCCCGGGGGCGATGAAGACGCTTGCTTCTGTCGCCAAACCCGATATCGTGCTGATGACCAATGTCGGAACATCGCACATTGAGCATTTCCACTCAAAAGAAAAGATCCTTCATGAAAAGATGCAGGCGAATGCCTATTATCAGGAGGATCATCTGCTGATCGTCAACGGATTTGATCCGATGTTAAATAACTTGCCAGAGCAACCCTTTCGTGTCATTCGGACAGAACCTGAAGAGCTAAAAGTGATCGATACCGATGAGGGGATTTTTCACTTTGAATATAAGGGGATCTCTATTCACCTGCAGGTGCCGGGTGCGTTCCAGATGCATAATGCCCTTCTGTGCATAGAAGCGGCGCGAGAGATGGGCATCGATGACCACGTGATACAAGAGGGCATCGAGCACTATCGGGGAGAATCTCAGCGGTTTATGGTCTCTAAGCGGGGAGGGATTACGATCGTCGACGATGTCTACAATTCCTCACCCGACTCGATCTCCGGTGCGGTAGAGACAATGTTAATGCTAACCGGTAAAAGACATATCGCGGTATTGGGGGATGTCCTTGAGCTGGGCGAGTCGGCGGAGGAGGTCCATCGAGAAATCGGACATCTTCCCCAGGTGAAGGAGCTTGACCTCCTGTTTACCATCGGAGACTTCGCCTCTCACATCAGCTCACACCACGAAAACGGCAAGCATTTTCGGGATATCCGCACGTTGATTAACACATTGAATGAAACGCTGCAAGAAGGTGACGTGCTTCTTGTGAAAGCATCACGAGCCATGGAACTCGAGCGAGTTCTCAGGGGATTGGAGATAGATAATGAGTGATCTCATACTCTTTGTTGTGACACTGCTATTAGGGTTATTGGCGGTGTATCTTCTGATTCCGCTTCTGCATAGTTTGCGATTTGGTCAAAATGTCTATGAATTGGCGCCAGAGACACATCAGAAGAAGCAGGGCATCCCGACCATGGGGGGCATTGCCTTTATAGGCGTGAGTACGTTGGTAGCGTTTGTTTACCTCGGACTTGAAAGTGAGCATGTCTTTTTGATTTTGGGTATGCTCCTGTTTGCCATCGTCGGTTTTGTCGATGACTCCATGAAACTGTTCTTTGGAAGAAATCTCGGACTCAAGGCGTCTCATAAACTTGTATTGCAGATATTGATGGGAGCTCTCATGGCGTTTTTGCTTCGCTCAAGCGCTTCTTCCCTGTTGATTCCATTGACGAATCGATACCTCAATCTTGGGATCTTGTATTATCCGTTTGTCATTGTGTTCTATCTTGCGATGACCAATTCAACCAATCTCACGGACGGAATCGACGGCCTTCTAGCTTCTGTGTCACTACTGGTTCTCGTCTTTGTCCTTGTCGTCAGCTGGGATTTGTTCCGCACCGATCTGTTTCGCATGACATTGATCTTTGCCGCTGCGCTTCTGGCGTATCTGTATTACAATCGCTATCCCGCCAAGCTCATGATGGGAGATACGGGCAGCATGGCGATCGGAGGATTTATCGCCACCTCTCTTTTGGTGACAGGCACGGCTCTCTACGCACTGATCGTCGGGATCATTTATGTAGCGGAGTCACTTTCTCTGATCCTTCAGGTTTGGTCTTGGAAGACGCGTAGAAAACGGATCTTCAAGATGAGCCCGATTCACCATCACTTCGAACTCAGTGGCTATTCCGAGAATATGATCGTGTTGCTTTTTAGCGGAGTAACGCTTGTCGGCGTCCTGCTGGGTATCCTGTTCTTTAAGGTATAAGATGAAAAGACTACTGATTTACGGCTTAGGACGATCGGGTCAGGGGCTTCTGGAGTTTCTTGCTCCTGACATGGAAGAAATCTGGGTGACTGACGATGCCCCGTTCGACGCCGATGAACTTTCAAATAGATACAAGACGAAAATCACGGCATACCATGAGGATATGCCGATAGACCTCGTTCTTCTGTCGCCGGGCGTTCCTCTGACGCACCCGAAAGTGCAAAAGTGGATGGCTGAAGGTGTGCCTCTACAAAGCGAACTGGACTTTGCGGCAGAACAGCTGCCGGGGGCGATCATCGCCATCAGTGGAACCAACGGCAAGTCAACCACTACGGCTTGGTGCGCCCATATCCTCGGTGTACCCGCTGCAGGTAACATTGGCATCCCCTTGAGTTCAAAACTGCGAAAACGAGCCCTTCTTGACTGGAATGTCCTTGAGGTCTCGAGTTTTCAGCTTGAGTTTTCGCATTCTCTGCATCCAAAGCTGGCGGCTCTACTTAATATCACGCCAGATCATATCAACTGGCATGGGACGATGGATAGATACATCGCCGCAAAAAAGAGACTGTATACGCAGATGGATGCCAGAGATTCGCTTCTCCTTGGCGCAGATTCTGCGATCCTAATGGATGTGATGAAGGATGAAACACTCCCTTGTGAAATCCGCTATTTCTCCCTCTTTAAGGAGGTGGAGAAAGGGGCATTTCTAAAAGGGGAGGAGCTCTGGCTGAGAGAAGACAGGGATATCTTTCTCCTTCATCGGGATGAGCTTTCGCTAAAGGGAGATCACAATGTGGCCAATGCATTGGCTGCGGCATCATTAAGTTACAGTGCCGGTGCGAAAGTTCACACGATCCAGCGAGGACTCAAAGACTTTCCCGGACTCAAACACCGCTATGAGGTGCTAGGCAGCGCTCAGGGAAGGCGATTTATCAATGATTCCAAAGCGACCAATCCAGAGAGCACACTCCCTGCGCTAAAAAGTGCGAAAGTCCCCACCATCATCCTTTTAGGGGGTATGAGTAAAGGAGTGGATTACGACACCCTGTTTAAAGAGCATCATCCGTGTCTGAAGGCCATTGTCTGCTATGGAGAATCAGGACCGACAGTGTATCAAAGTGCGAAAAAACACGGGGTGGAAAAGATCTCTCTTGCTAACGACCTAGAGGAAGCGGTAGAGCTTGCCATGCATCTTAGCGAAGAGGGAGATGATATTCTACTGTCGCCTTCTAGTGCAAGCTGGGATGCTTATGCGAGTTTTGAAGAGCGAGGAGAACACTTTCGAGAGTTATTCAGGAGGCTGGGGAAATGAGAAAAATTCATTTTGGCATTCTGATTCCGGTCATGCTTTTGCTGATCATCGGTTGGCTTTTGGTGTTTAGTTCCTCAGCTTACTTTTCCATGGCCAGAAGAGGAGACGCCTATTACTTTATCAGGCGCCACAGCTATTTCATCTTAGCCGGTCTCGTGACGATGATTGGAGCATTCTTTGTCAATTATCGCGTATACTCGAAGCCCGGCGTACTACTTCCGTTTGTCTTTACGACCTTTATCTTGATGATCCTTACCTTAATAGCGGGTGAAACGGTCAACAATGCAACCCGATGGATTGTCATTGCAGGGGTGCAGTTCATGCCCTCGGATTTAGCGAAAATAGCTATTATCATGACGATGTCTACGACATTGTCGAGCTTGGAGGCAAGGCGCAAGCGCTACATCGCCATCTTGCTTCACATGATTGTACCGATGGCAATGATCATTCTGACGTATTTGCAGCCTGACTTCAGTACGACCGTGACGCTGTTTATCATCTCGGCCGCGATGCTGTTTGTCGGCTTTGACGGTTGGGGATATTTTATGGTCATCGTGGGAGGGGCTGCCGGCGCTTTCTATCTGATCGCCGCACTGGCGCCGTATCGCATGGTGCGCATCACGACATTTTTTGCCGGATTGACAGATATCAATGAGGTCGCCCGCCAGATCCGCTACGGAATCCTGGCGATCGCTTCGGGTGGCGTCTTCGGCGTCGGACCGGGCGAGAGTACTTTTAACAAACTCTACATCCCGGAACCGCATAATGACATGATCGTCTCTACGCTGGGAGAAGAATTCGGCTTTGTCGGCATTGCCGTCGTTCTTCTGCTGTTTTTCATCCTTGTGTTCAATATCTTCCGCATGGCTCTGAATGCAAGCACCTTGCAGGTGCGCGTCATGTCGACGGGCATCGGTTCACTGATCTTTGCGCAGATGGTCATCAATTTTGGCAGTACGCTCGGTCTTGTGCCTCCCACCGGCATCGGTCTTCCGTTTATCAGCTATGGGGGGACAAGTATGTTGGTGATGTTGGGTGCGGTAGGGATCCTCCTGAACATCTATGCCTCTGAGGCGAGGATTCGCTGATGAAGGTCCTGATCAGTTGCGGAGGCACAGGGGGACATATCTTCCCCGCCGTGGCCATTGCAGAAGCGCTGCGCGAGCTCCGCCCCGATATCAAACTGTATTTGGCCGGCCTTGAAAACTCGATGGAGGAAGAAGCAGCGAAAAAGGCTGATATTGAATTTGTCCCGACAAAAGCCAGGATGTTTTCGGGTTTCTTTCTGCGATCAAAAATACGATCCGTGTGGACACTTCTGCGCGAAGCGCTTCGCATGCGCCGGTGGTATCGCAGCGTGCAACCCGATCTGTTGATCAGTACAGGAGGCTTTGTGACCGGAGCGCCCATCTTAGGGGCGATACTCTCCAAGACGCCGTTTTTCCTCCATGAACAAAACGTATTCCCGGGCCTTGCAAATAGGCTCTTCGCCTCTCGTGCAAGAAAAATCTTCATCAGCTATGAAGAATCAAAGAAATACCTAAAAGCCAAGGAAGATGCGTTTGTTCTTTCAGGAAATCCCGTGCGCTCAATCTTCTTTACATTGGATCGCGAGGCCATCCGAAAGAAAAGAGGATGGGAGGGGAAAACAGTGCTGCTCTCCAGCGGAGGCAGCATCGGCTCTGACAGCTTCAATGATCTGGTGAGTGATGCTTCCATTATTTTACAAAAGCATCCCGACCTCGAGTGGATTCACACCAGTGGACCAGATGTCGACCAGAAGATACTTGAAAAATATCAGAAGACGCCTCGCCTGCACGTCTACCCATTTATTGAAGAGATGCCGGAACTGGTGACAGCGGCTGATCTGGTTCTCAGCCGAGCAGGTGCGATTACTTTGAGCGAGAATGCATTTACCGGGAGAGCCGCTCTTTTGCTGCCCTCACCCTATGTCGCTTCGGATCATCAAAAAGCCAACGCAGCTTCTTTTGATGCGCATGCCGCCGCAAAAGTTTTTCCGGACGCGGATCTGTATGATCCTCAGACTCGTAAAGAGATATTCGACTCTCTCGAGGAGCTCCTGCAGGATGGCGCCCTGAGAGAGCAGATGGGAAGAAATGCACGAGCCCTTTCCCGCGCAGATGCGGCCGCCCTCATTGCAAAGACGTGTCTCAAGGAGGTGGGGGAATGAAAAAAGCCGTATTTTTAGTAACACTGGCCATCCTTGCGCTTGCGATTTACGTGATCGTTTTTTCCGGGCTGTTCTCGATTCACAGCATTCGCTTCAATCAAGATTGGATTTCTGAAGAGGAAGTGCTTGATCGGATCGGAGTAAAAAAAGGCGACAATCTCTTTCTTCTCAGCCCGCGAGACATCCGTAAAAACCTCGCAGGTGATCCGCGCTTTGAGGCCGTCAGTATGAGAAAAAATTACCCCGATGAACTGGTCCTTCAAATCTCTTATCGTACACCGGTGGCCAGATTAGTGATGGACAATCGATCTGTCTACGTCGATGTCCATGCTATGATTATCTATATCGGAGAAGAAATTTACGACGCCGTGACCATTGAGGGCATGGTGTTGCAGGGGGCTGAGGTAGGGCGCACGATTGAGGCGGGAGAAGGAAGCCGTTTTCGAAGAGCCCTCGACCTAGCTGAACTGGTCGATCAGTCCGACCTCGAAATGGATTCGATTTACTTCGATGAAGAAGAACTTACCCTGACGATCTCTGAGGGCTTCACAGCCCTTTTTGGAAAAGAAGGAGATCTGGAGCGGGCCTTTTCGATCTTTGTCGCTGTGTATCAAGATGTGATTAAAGACGGCACATCACAAGGCCAAATTGATCTGAGGAACCCCAGCAGACCTATATTTATACCTGTTCTTCCAAAGGAGATGCCTTGAACAAAGAATTCTGGAAGAAGCTTTTTGATCGAAAATTTGCTCCTTTTATTCTGGTGCTCTCACTCGCAGCAGGCATTGTGTTGACCCTTCAGATACGAGGCACGAATGAATACGCTCAGGGCTTTCCCTCCTCTTCGGGTGGCGTGCTTTCGCGCCAATATATCGAGCTTCAGGAGAGAAACAATCTGCTCAGTGAACAGGTCGAAGAGTACAAGAAACAGCTTGATATGATCAGGAGCACGTCGGAAGAACATGCCGAGGAAACGACGCTAGAAGAATTGCGCTACTTTCGCCTGGCAGGAGGATTTACCGATGTCAGAGGAGAAGGGGTTCTCATCTATGTCACCGTCGATGATCCGGCACAGACCATCAACATGGCCGACTTACAGGAGAAGCTCAGTCTACTTGTCAATGAGTTAAATGCCGCCGGAGCGGAGGCTATCAGTATCAATGAAGAGCGCATTATCAGCAAAACGGAGATCCGTCTAGCAGGTGTGAAGATTTCCATCAACGGCCATCAACTGACGACACCCTTTACCGTAAAAGCCATCGGAAACAAAGACACGATGGAAGCAGCCCTTCTCGCACGTTATGGATTTGTCGAAAGACTGCGGGCAGGCGGGTATTTTGTGGAAGTGAAAAAGTCACTGGATGTTGATATTCCTGGCTATAATGGGAGACCGCGATATGAGTATGCGGTGCCGATGAAAGATGAATGATCGCGCAATACGAACGGTGTTGCTCCTTGCCCTGTTGGCGTTTGTCGTGACCAATCTATTGGTGATGCTCGCTCCTATGAGGAAAACGGCGATCAGCGACTTTGCCCAAGTGGTGACGCCCAGTACTCTAGAAGAGATGATGGAGCATCAGACACTGTTAGAAAATACTCTCGAAGATATGAAAATGCAGCTGAGTGATCTCTACTCCCGCATGGACACGACGATTTCTCAGGAAGATTTTGTGCGCGCGGAGCTGGAGTATTTTAAGCTAAGCAGTGGTCACCTCGCAGTACAGGGAGAGGGAATTATTCTGCTTGTCACGGACAGTCGAGATCCCTTAAAGAAAGATCAGAATCCGAATACCCAGTTGGTACACGATGCGGACATCAATATTCTTCTTTCAGAACTACAAAACGCCGGTGCCGAAGCGCTCGCTGTGAACGGGGAGAGGGTATTTTTCCATCGTACAAAGATTGTATGCAACGGTCCTACCATTCGAATCAACGAACGCGTGTATTCTCAGCCATTTATGATTGAAGCGATCGGAGACAGAAAAGCTCTTCAAGCGGCGATCTATGCAACGGACGGATATACGCAACTACTGAGGCGATCCGGCATCTTTGTGGAGGCCAACACAAGTATCCTGCTGGAAATCCCGCCCTTTGAAGAAACACTGGCGTACGAGTATCTGCAGGAGGCGCAGCCATGATCCTTGCCTTGTTTGGAATCCTAGCGGGCATACTTTTCGGCTTACTTTTGCCGATGCCGCTGGGAGCTGACTACGCAATTTATACATCCGTCGCCCTTTTAGCGGCTGCATATGTGTTAGTTGAAGGAGTCCTACAAAATTTGACAGGTCAGTTTAAGAATGTCGAATTTATTATTAAATTTGGCGTCTTCACCGCCCTTTCGTTGACAATGGTATTTATTAGTAATCAGTTGGGGGTTCCACTATATTATGGGGCCTTATTTTACCTCGGATCGGGCTTTTTTGACAAAATATCCCGAATTATCAGTCATTATTTTGAATAATGGTGTTTACATAGTGGGTGAACTTATATATAATAAAGCCATTAAAGCAGGATCTTGAAGGAGGCGTCATGTTTGACATAGAAGAAAAGATCAATGATTATAATTTTACAAAGATCAAGGTCATCGGTGTCGGCGGCGGAGGAAACAATGCCATCAACCGAATGATTGAAGCTCAGCTTGAAGGTGTCGAATTTATCGCCATCAATACCGATAAACAAGATCTGAGCTTGACCAGAAGCGAAATCAAGGTGCAGATCGGTGAAAAGATCACCAAAGGCCTTGGTTCGGGTTCACGTCCGGATGTCGGAGAGAGAGCGGCAGAGGAAAGTCGTGAAGAGCTCCGAAGAGTCCTCGAGGGGGCAGACATGGTTTTTGTCACCTGCGGCATGGGCGGTGGAACCGGTACAGGAGCATCTCCTGTGATCGCTGAGATATCCCGAGAGCTCGGTGCACTGACCGTCGGCGTTGTCACGAAGCCTTTTGCATTTGAAGGGCGCAAGCGCATGTCCCAGGCTGAGTCGGGCATTGAAAAGCTCAAAGAAAAGGTTGATACACTGGTCACGATTCCCAATGATAAACTGCTTGAAATCGTCGACAAGAAGACGTCACTTCTAGAGAGCCTGCGAGTGGCTGACGATGTCCTTCGTCAAGGTGTACAGGGCATCTCCGATCTGATTACATCCCCGGGATTGATTTCACTCGACTTTGCAGACGTCAGTACGATTATGAAGAACCGCGGCATGGCGCATATGGGCGTCGGTGTCGGCAAGGGAGAGACGCGCGCTGTCGATGCAGCCCGTCAGGCGGCTTCCAGCCCGCTTCTTGAGACCACCATTGAAGGGGCGACAGGTCTGTTGATCAACGTCACCGGCAATGCGACGGTTGGACTTCATGAGACAGCAGAAGCCCTCCAGCTCATCACAGAGCTTGCAAATCCGGACGCAGAGATCATTTACGGTACGGCGATCAATGAGAATATGAGCGATGAGATTAAGATCACGGTTATCGCCACAGGATTCTCTCAAGCAAGGCGCCCGCGCTTTGCACGTCCGATGGCGCAGGAGAATCAGTACCACTCGCTCAAAGACATTAAGCGCGAGATGATACAGACCCGGCAGGAAGTAGAAGTCGATCGATCCGAATTCAAACGTGAAAACTGGGAGGTCAATGAAAATTCACCTCAGGCGGATCTTCCGGAATTTTTGAAAAAGAAATAAGGCCTGTACAGGCCTTTCTTTTTTGGGAGGAAATATGAAGTGTCCTTACTGCAATGCCCCTGAATCAAAAGTGACCGACTCTCGTTCGGGAGACGATAAAAGTTTCATCAGGCGCCGGAGAGAATGCCTTGATTGCGGACGCCGATTTACGACATATGAGCGAATCGAAGACATCAACTTAGTGATTATAAAGAAAGATGACACGAGAGAAGTGTTTTCGCGCTCGAAACTGATCAGCGGCGTCGTGCGCGCCTGTGAAAAGCGACCCATCAGTATGCAGGAGATTGAGTCTCTTGCTCAGAGAGTGGAGCAAAAGGCCGCCAATCTGCTCAATAAGGAAGTCAGCTCACAGCTTATCGGACAATTCGTCATGGAGGAACTAAAAGAACTCGACGACATTGCCTATGTCCGTTTTGCCTCCGTCTACAAGTCCTTTAAGGACATTGAGAGTTTCCAAGCGGAACTCGAAGAGTTGAAACGGGAAAAGAATTGAGTGTTCGTATCTGCGGTGTAGAGCCGGGCAGTATAGCAGAAGAAATGGACGTGTCGCCGGGCTCTCGCCTCCTTCGCATCAACGGAAGAGAAATCCGTGATTCGCTCGACTACCTCTTTTTAAGCAGCGATGACAATTTGGAAGTGGAAATCGAGGATCCTTCGGGAGAAGTGATCCTCTTTGATGTGGAAAAAGAGATCGATGAGGACATGGGATTTCTTTTTGACAGCGGCCTCATGGATGAAGCCAGGCGATGTTCAAATGCCTGTGTCTTTTGTTTCATTGATCAGCTCCCAAAAGGTCTCCGTTCCTCCCTGTACTTTAAAGATGACGACTCGAGACTCTCTTTTTTACAGGGGAACTTTGTCACCCTGACCAATTTGTCCCAAGAACAGTTAAACCGGATTGTGGAATATGGGATCCATCCGATCAATGTTTCTGTGCATTCGCTCAACCCAAAGGTGAGACATCGACTGATGAAGAATCCGAAGAGCATGAAGATTCGCGAGCAACTCGAATTTCTGGTTTCACACGGAGTATCCTTAAATGGACAGATTGTCCTCGTTCCCGGGTATAATGATGGAAATGATCTGATTGAGACCGTCGAAGGATTATATGCTCTAGGCGAACACTTTCTCTCTGTAGCGATCGTCCCTGTCGGTCTCAGTGCACACAGGGAAGGATTGTCTGACATCAGAGAGCTGACAAGAGAAGACGCCCGTGAGATTCTTTCAGCGATCGAACCGCTTCAGAGAAAGTATCAGAGAGAAAGAGGAACTTCCTTTGTTTTTCTTGCAGATGAGTTCTATCTTCTGGCGGATGTAGAGATACCGGATCATGATCACTATGAGAACTACTTGCACTATGAAGACGGCATCGGAATGATTCGCTCTTTTGTCCATGAAATGAGAGAGCTTCTTCCGACGCTACCCTCTGATGTCTGCGGAGACTATGTGATTCCCGTGGGGACGGCGGTGGCTTCTGTCTTTCGTGAATTAGCTGAAGAAGTCGAGTCCCGCACGCAGGCAACTCTTCGCATTGTCCCTGTTGAAAATCATTTGTTTGGCGGGGGTGTGACGGTCAGTGGCTTACTCAGCTTTGCCGATATCTCATCGCAGGTGCCTGTAGAGGAAAAAAGCACGCTGATACTAAGCCGCGCCATGTATAATATAGATGGAGTCACTTTGGATGATAAGACAGTGGAGGATTTTGAAGCGATGTACTCCCGCGTGCAAGTGATTGAACCGACAGCTTCAGCGCTGGTAGCGCTTTTAAAGGAGACAAGATGTCCAAGCCCGTAGTCGCCATCGTAGGGCGCCCCAATGTGGGAAAAAGCACATTTTTCAATAAAGTCGTGGGAGAGAGGATCTCCATAGAACAAGAGACACCCGGCGTGACACGCGACCGGGTATATGCTGATGCCGAATGGCTCGGCAGAGAGTTCACGTTGATTGACACAGGCGGTCTGGATCCCAAAAGTGATGATCACTTTCAAGTGCGTATCCGAGAACAGGCGATGATCGCCGCTGATCTAGCGGATGTCATCCTCTTCATGGTTAACGGACGAGAAGGGGTCAGCCCGATCGATCAGGAAGTGGCGATGCTTCTTCGCATCAGTAAAAAACCGATCATCATGGTGGTCAATCAGATTGATTCTCTTTCACAAGAACAGCATATTTACGATTTCTATTCGCTCGGGTTTAATCCGATTGGCATCAGTTCCGTGAATGCACTCAATCTCGGGGATCTTCTCGATGAGATTATCTCGCATTTCCCGCCTGCTAGCCTCTCCATTGAAGAGGAAGAGAGCATCAGCGTCGCGGTGGTTGGAAAGCCAAACGTAGGGAAAAGCTCATTGGTTAATCTTCTATTGGGAGAAGAGCGATTGATCGTCTCTCCGATTGCCGGAACGACACGCGAGGCGATTGATACGACGTTAAAAGCCAAGGGCAGAGTTTATAAGTTCATTGACACCGCCGGCATTCGCAGAAAAAAACAACTCGAAGGCGCCATTGAGCACTATGCTGTCCTTCGAAGCTTTTATGCCATTGACAGGGCGGACATTGCCATATTAGTCGTGGATGCACAGGAAGGCTTCACTGAGCAGGACAAAAAGATCGTCGGACATGCTCATGACGGAGGAAAAGGGATTCTGGTCCTGGTCAACAAATGGGATCTGCTCGATAAGGATCATAAGACGTACAATGAATGGAAATCTGAATTTCGAAGAGAATTTCCGTTTTTGAAGTATGCCTCCGTGGAAATGATTTCCGTCATTAAGCGAGAGAGGGTACATCGGCTCTTGCCGATGATAGACCGCATTCAGGAAAATCGGATGCGCCGCATCCCCACCGGCGTCCTCAATGATCTACTGCAGGAAGCAGTTCTGATGCACGAGCTCCCCAGTGACAAGGGGAGAAGGCTCAAGATTTACTATATTACGCAATCGAGTGTGGCGCCGCCTACTTTTGTATTGTTTGTCAATTCTCAAAAACTGATGCACTTTTCTTATCAGCGCTATCTTGAAAACCGCATCCGTGAGAGCTTTGACTTTGAAGGGACGCCGCTTCACTTTGTTTTGAAGGAAAGAGAAAAATAATGAAGATCGCGATCATCGGCTCTGGAAGCTGGGGAAGCGCTATGGCGCGTCATACGGCGCTCTTAGGTCACGAGGTGGCATTGTATGCCAGGCGACCAGAACTCATCGAGGAAATCCGCCGCACCGGCGTCAATGCGCACTATTTGCCGGGGGTGAGACTGCCTGAGACGATCCAGATCTCTGACGATGTCTCAGAGGTTCTAAAAGATGCCCAGATGGTCATCATGGCCATCGGGGCACAAAGTGTACGATCCTTTCTGCAGGCGCATGTTGCGCTTCTTCAAGGAAAGAGCATCGTAAGCCTTAGTAAAGGGATTGAGATGGGGACTCATCTTCGCATGAGCGAAGTATATGATGAATTCCTTCCGGGCAATCCTTTTGCCGTGCTCAGCGGACCATCTCATGCGGAGGAAGTGGCGGCAGATCTTCCCACAACAGTGGTCGTGGCGTCTGTCGACCCGACTTTTTCACGTATGATACAAAAAAACTTGAATAATGAGACGCTTCGCATTTATACTTCCGATGACCTCCCCGGTGTGGAGCTAGGGGGCGCGCTAAAAAATGTCATTGCTTTGGCGGTGGGGATCTCTGATGGCTATGGGTATGGCGATAACACGAGAGCTGCCCTGATGACGCGAGGCATGGCAGAAATTCTTCGACTCGGTCTGGCTCTTGGAGCAAAGCTTCCGACATTCCTTGGTCTCAGCGGGATGGGCGACCTGATCGTCACCTGCACGTCCAAGCACTCTCGAAACAGGGGCTGTGGGGAACTGATAGGACAGGGAGTCTCGCCTGATGAAGCCATTCGCCGCATCGGCATGGTGGTGGAGAGTGTCCCGACACTTGAGAGTACCTTGGCCTTGGCGGGAGAGCTAGGGATTGACATGCCCATCTGTCAAGTCGTCTGCGATATCCTCGAGGGGAGAAGCGGTGTGGAAGAGACAGTAGAGAAACTGATGAGCAGAGAAATGAAAGAAGAAGCATAAGAATGAACCGACGATTTTTAACACGTATCTTTCTATTGGCGCTGGCCGTTTTCCTAATAGTCATTCTCATTAATATCACGGGAATCTTTCTAGGTTCCTCCGACACCTACCCGGCGCAACTTGGGACAATTGAAGTCGCTTTTGACACGGAAGGGATCTTGATCCGTCGGGAGATTGTCTATTCATCGAGTGTGGGTGGGTCTGTCGAGTTTCTTGTCGACGACAATACACGTGTTGCAAAAGGCGCTCCGATTCTGCGGATCAATCCGGGTGTGACACCTGAAGACAAACCGGTGTCAAAATATGCTGATCGCTTGGACTCCTTGATGATTGATCTCGATGCTCTACAGGCACGTATTCGAGCACTGGAAGATGAATTGTCGTATCTGGTGCGTGAGAACAAATTTGATGAAATCGACGGTGTCAAGAAGAATCTTGACCACCTATATGTCATACAAAACTCCTATGATACGCCCGAACTGACCTTAGAGCCTGTCACCGCAACCGGAGAAACGGTGGGCGGTCGTCACGTGATTCGAGCACCCATGGCTGGTATTGTGGGCTTGAGGATGTCTCCATCTGACCCGCTGTTTGCTTTCAACAATCGCATGATTATAAATTATAAAGCATTAGGCACACCGGAAGAAGGAGACATTCCAACTGATATCGCTCCCTCCGAAGGACTGTTTCGCATCATAGACAATCGGGCGAGTTTTGTCGTTCTTGTCCTTGATCAAAAGGAGTTTGAGATGTTTCGAGGACTCGAAGGGGAACGCATCAATGCAGTGATCAATGAGATCCCTCTTCGTCCTGTGGTAGAAGAAATATTTGAGACGAATGAACAAAATGGCGTTGTCCTTCGCTTTCTTGAGACATTTGAGGGCGATCAGGACATGCGTACCGTCCGTATTCGAGTGATTCCCAAACGGTTTTCAGGCCTCGTGATCAAGACAAGCAGCATTGTCGAAGAAGGAAATACGCAAGGTGTGTTCGTCATGCACGGGGAAAATGACTTTTCTTTTGTTCCGATCCGATTAAAAGGGGTCAGCGGAGATGAGGCGGTCATTTACAGTGACTATTTCTATGTAGGGGACGATGCAGAACCGACAGAGACCGTCAGCCTCTACGATGAGATAAAGGAGGTGGGTAGGTGAAAGAGCAGATCGATGAGATTCGAAAGGACATGGAGCTAGCAGAACAGCGCACGGGAGAAAAAGTATCTCTTGTTGCCGTGACGAAAATGCGCTCCGTGCAGATGATAAAAGAACTTCGACACTACGGAGTGTTGGACATCGGAGAAAACAAAGTCCAGGAGCTGGTGGAGAAGGCTCCGCACCTTCCCAAGGATCTGCGCATTCACTTTATTGGCCACCTTCAGAGAAACAAAGTTCGTCAGGTCGTCCCGATGGTGGACCTGATCCACTCGGTCGATTCCATTCGACTGGCAAAGGAAATAGACAAGCAGGCCGAGCGTATTGGCAAACGCCAAGAGATACTCGTTCAGATCAATCTGGCAAGAGAAGAAAGTAAATTCGGCTTTTATGAAGAAGAAATCAAACAGGCGATGAACGATATGCAATCACTGGAACATCTCGATATTCGGGGGTTTATGATGATGGCACCCTATGGACTCCCGGACGAAAAACTGAAGCGGCTTTTTTCACAGGCGAAATTAATTTTTGACTACTACTGTAAAAATGGATATAATAATTCCCGAATAAGCATCTTGTCCATGGGTATGAGTGACGACTACCGACAGGCCCTGGAATCAGGAAGCAATATGATCCGCATAGGAAGTCGGATTTTTGAATAGGAGGCAGGATGAACAGTTTTGGCGATAAGGTGAAGTTTTTCTTCGGGCTGGAAGAGGAAGAGCATCAAACCGACGAAGAACCCAGAAGAGAAGTAAGAGGGGAAAGAAGAGTTCAGCCCGAAGCGGAGTATGTGCCGACAGATCGCAGAGAACGTCGTCAGCCGGCTCGCAGTTATTCGGAGAGTCGATCCGACCGCGAAAGAACTTATAATACACAGACACAATCGCGCTCTTATGCGCAGGATATGCCTTCGAGCGATACAAAAATGATTATTTGCAAGTATTCTCCGGTAGATCACCGAGAGAGCACTTCGGTCATCGACGACATCAAGCTCGGTCGTCCAGTGATTCTCAATTTTGAAGATACAGAAGACTATGTCAGCGCCAAGATCATCAACATATGTGAAGGTGCGGCGTATGCGCTTGATGCCGATATTAGCAAGATTGCCAATGCCATCTACATCATTGTGCCTCACGGAGTCGATGTGCACAGCAATGTCCAGAGGGCTCCTGTTGTGAAGGAAGAGCTTCCAGGAATCCTATGACCCAATTTGGCATATATCTATACCAGCTTCTCAATATTCTCCAGTGGCTTATTGTCATCAGGGCAATCAGCTCTTGGATTTTCATGAGAAACCCCGGTAGTCCCATCTATCAGTTGCTTGTCAGAATTACCGAGCCCATCGTCGGTCCGGTGAGAAGCCTTCTGGCGCCGCTGATGGGACGCACCATGTTCGACTTTTCTGTGCTAGGCTCCTATCTCATTATCGAGATTTTGAAATATCTGCTCAGACAGTCGTTGTTTTAGAACATCCACTTGCAGACGCGATGGATAGGAACCTTCTTTCAGAGAGTTGTCGCTCCGGGTGAAAGACAACAGAAGTCCTCATTCATTATCACTGCATGTTTTTCGGACATCCGACGCAGACCTCTGCGTTACCAAGGAAAGTGGCCTCAGGCAAATAGGGTGGTACCGCGTTTATGCGCCCCTATGCCGGGCCTTTCATTATTTAGGAGGAAATCATTCATGTATCAACCGCTCATCAGCAGTTCCGTAAAAGATGCCGAACACACCCAGCGCATGTACTGGCAAGACATTGACCTTCTCCAGATGTCGCTTGATGTGAGGAAGGATCAGCCTCGCTTTATTTTCTATGAAGGCCCCCCTACAGCGAACGGTCTTCCTGGGCTTCACCATGTCGTTTCAAGAAACCTAAAAGACTCTATCTGCCGCTACTGGAACTTAAAAGGCTATTTGGTTCCCAGAAAAGGCGGATGGGACACCCATGGACTCCCTGTGGAGATCGAGGTAGAGAAAAAACTCGGCTTTACCCATAAGCAGCAAATTGAAGACTACGGGATTGAAGCGTTTAATAAGCTGTGCCGGGAATCAGTCTTTGAATACGAGTCTGTTTGGAGAGAGTTGACCGAGCGGATGGGATATCTCTTAGATATGGACGATCCCTATATCACGCTGGAAGATGAATATATCGAAAGCGGATGGTGGATTCTCAAGCAATTCCATGATCAAGGATATATGTACAAGGGCTACAAAATTCTGCCCTATTGCAGCCGCTGTGGAACAGGCCTTGCTTCCCATGAAGTGGCGCAAGGGTACAAAGACGTCAAGCAGGAAACGGTCACCGTCGCCTTTAAACGCAAGGATCAAGACGAGTATTTTCTTGTCTGGACGACGACGCCCTGGACGCTGGCCTCAAACGTCGTACTCACCGTGCATCCGGAAGTCACCTATGTAAAAGCCAAACAGGGTGAACATGTGTTTATCCTGGCAAAAGATCTCGTGCAGCAAGTGATGGGTGAGGACGTCACCATCCTAGAAGAGTGCAAGGGAAAAGACCTTGAAAATATCGAGTATGAGCAGCTGATGCCCTTTATCGACGTGGATAAGAGAGCGTTCTTTGTCACGCTCGGTGATTATGTCACGACAGAAGACGGCACAGGCATCGTTCACACAGCTCCTGCGTTTGGTGAAGAAGACTACCAGACAGGACTGAAATACGATCTGCCCGTCCTTCAGCCGGTGGATCTTGAAGGGAAGTACACGGCGACGCCCTGGAAGGGGATGTTTGTCATGGACGCCGATAAGCACATTGTAGAATGGCTTCGAGAAACCGGAAAGCTCTATAAGAAACAACGCGTCGATCATAATTATCCGCACTGCTGGCGCTGCGATACGCCCCTTCTTTACTACGCCAATCCCAGCTGGTATATCAAAATGAGCGAACTGCGCGATCAGCTTGTAGCGAATAACAATACCGTCAACTGGTATCCCGCGCATGTAGGTGAGAAGCGCTTTGGAAACTGGCTCGAAAACATCAAAGACTGGGCCATCTCCCGTGATCGCTATTGGGGAACCCCGCTGAATGTGTGGACCTGCGAGTGCGGCTACGAAGAATCCATCGGCTCAAGAAAAGAACTGGTGGAGCGAAGCATCGAACCCATCGATGAAAATATCGAACTCCACAGACCCTATGTCGATGCCGTGGAGATCGAGTGTCCGAAATGCAAAGGGAGAATGAAGCGAGAAGTCTACGTGGTAGACGTCTGGTTCGACTCTGGCGCCATGCCGTTTGCGCAGATGCACTATCCTTTTGAGCACAAAGATGACTTTGACTTATACTACCCTGCCGATTATGTCTGTGAAGGAATCGATCAGACCAGAGGTTGGTTCTATTCTCTTATGGCGATCTCCACCTTTATCGGCGGACGATCTCCTTATAAGAACGTGCTGGTCAACGACCACCTACTCGATAAAGACGGCAAGAAGATGTCCAAAAGCCGCGGCAATACCCTCGATCCTTTTGAACTCTTTGATACAGTAGGCGCCGACACCGTGAGATGGTATCTATCCTACGTCTCTCCCGCATGGACGCCGACAAAATTTGACATGGAAGGGCTCCGTGAAGTGCAGAGCAAGTTTTTCGGAACACTGAAAAATGCATACCATCTCCTGTCACTGTATGCAAACAACGACCAAATCCGCGCCGATGAGCTGGATGTCGATCCATCCCAGTATTCAAGACTGGACCGCTGGATTCTCCTACGACTTGGGCAGACGATCGAAGAGGTAGAGCAGGCGTATCAGGAATATGATGTGACAAAGGTGACCCATATTCTACAGGATTTTCTGAATGAAGATTTCTCCAATTGGTATATCCGCCGCAGCAGAAGAAGATACTGGAAAGAGGAGCTAGACGCAGACAAAAAAGCGGTCTATGTCGTGACGGCAAGAGTCTTAAAAGATGTCTGCCTAATGGCCTCGCCGATTGCGCCGTTTATCACAGAGGAAATTTATCGAAATCTCACCGGGGAGACGAGTGTCCACTTGTCGACTTTCCCGCAAGCAGATCCCGCTTGGCAGGATCCGGTCCTTGAAAAACAGATGGACTTGGCTCGTAAGGTAGTCTTCCTGGGCCGTTCTTCTCGCGAGCAGGTGGGCATCAAAGTTCGCCAACCGCTCCTTCGCGTCCTGATCGACGAGCGATTCAAAGACACCCTAGAATCGATGGAGTCGATCGTCCTTGAGGAACTGAACGTAAAGCAGATGGAGTATGTCGAGAGGCCATCGGATTATGTCCGTTTTGTGATCAAACCAAACTTCCGCGTGCTCGGTCCCCAATTAGGTAAGAATATGGGAAGCTTCCAAAAAGCCCTTCGAGAAGCAGAAGTAGATGCACTTGCCATCAAACTCCGAGAAGGTGAAAAGGTACCCTTTACCTATGAAGGAGGCGAGATTCTCCTGACTAATGAGCTTGTCGAGATTGCAGTAGAGCCTAGAGAGCATTTCACGGTGGAAGTCCAAGGAAATCTCTTTGTCATTCTTGATACGCAGATCAGTGACGACCTTCGCGATGAAGGGTACGCCAGAGAGTTTGTCTCCCGAGTACAGCAACAGAGAAAGACAAATGACTACCATGTCGCCGATCGCATCCGAGTGGAATACAGCTCCACACCGGAGTTTGAAGCGGCCATTGAGTCGCACCGCGACTTTATCATGAGCGAAGTGTTGGCAGAAGAAATGTACCGAGCGGATGTTGATGCCCCAGAACAGCTACTCAACGATCAGCCGACAAAGATCCGGCTGAGCAATCTGACAGCGAAGTGATGCGTCTCGATCAGTTTTTGAGCCAAAAATACCCTCAGTACTCCCGCGCAAGGATCCAAAAGTGGATCGACGAAGGGAGAGTGACGCTGGAGGGAAAAACACTCCAAAAAAGCTTGCAGGTAACAGGGGAAGAAGATTTTCAGATCGATTTTGAGACGGAATCTTCCACCCTTGTACCTGAGGATCTTCCTCTTCGAATCATCTATGAAGATGAAGAACTGCTGATCATTAACAAGCACCGTGGAATGGTCGTGCATCCCGGGGCGGGTCATCTGCAGGGGACCCTTGTCCATGCGCTTCTTTTTCATGTGCCTTCTCTGACAACAAGAGGAGGAGAGGAACGTCCCGGCATTGTCCACCGAGTGGACAAAGATACCTCAGGTCTGCTTCTGATTGCCAAAACCGATGAGACATGGGATTATTTTCATCAAAAGTTTAAGGAAAGAGATGTTCTCCGAGAGTATCTAGCACTCGTGGAAGGAGAAGTTTCTTTCACAGATCGAGTGATTGATAAACCACTTGCTAGAAGTAAGGGAAATCCTCTGAAGAGAGTGATTGACCCAAGCGGAAAAGAAGCGATAACAGAGGTTCATTTAGAGAAGCTTTACGAAGGATTCTCACTGCTTCGCTGCCGCTTAAGGACCGGTAGAACACATCAGATCCGCGTGCATCTGCAGTCAATCGGTCATCCGATTATTGGCGATCCGCTCTACGCAAGAAAACGATTTCGAAGAAAACAAGGGCAACTGCTTCACGCGAGTACGATCGGTTTTAAGCATCCCGTCACAAAAGAATGGATGGCATTCACGGCGCCATTACCGGAGGATTTTGAGCGGGAGTTAAAAGGCCTGAAGGAAAAGACATGGAAATAAAACGAAGCTTGATGGACGAAAAGAGCATGCAGCGTTCGTTGGCCAGAATCTCTCATGAGATTATCGAAAGGAATAAAGGAGTCGAGAATCTCCTACTTTTAGGCATACAAACTCGCGGGGTCAGCCTGTGCCGCAGCATCCAAGAAAACCTTGAGAAATTCGAAGGTGTCCACGTTCCGATGGGTACGCTGGACATCACGCCATTTCGGGATGATCTCTCTCATGGTGTGCAGGCAAAAGATGATAGCGATGTTCCCTTTTCATTAGAAGGAAAAGACGTCATTCTTGTCGATGATGTGCTTCACACGGGGAGAACGCTGAGAGCGGCGCTGGAGGCTGTATTCTCGCGGGGAAGAGCGCAGACGATACAGGTGGCGGTCCTCGTAGACAGAGGACATCGTGAACTGCCCATCCGTGCCGACTACGTAGGGAAAAACATCCCCTCATCGCATAGGGAAGAAGTCATCGTGCGCGTGAAAGACATCGATGGGGAATCAAGAGTCTATATCACTCAGTTGCCATTGGAGGTAAGATGAAGATGAACAGACGGTGGCCATTGAGAGGAAAGAGGAAAGGCATATCGGGCATCTCAGGAATACCCGGCAGTCTCTTTGCGGTCGGTTTGCTTCTAGGTGTTCTCTATGCGTTCATCGAGGATTTCCGTACACATCCGCTGGCTCCGTGGACACCACTGTTGATCCTCGTCATCCTCGTTCCTGGTGTCGCGCTCTCGATTCGTTCCGAGCTGAAGGCGGGAAAAGAGAAAGGAACCTTTATCAAACGAGAGGGCCGTTTGTTTTTCGAAGGTTCTCTTTTCAAATCTCGCATTGTTCGAGTCGATGAACTTCAGGAACTAGAAGACGGATATCTACTCATCTTCACCGATGAACAGGATCGACGAAGAGAACTAAGGATTGATCGACAAACAGAGGATCTTGTCACCCTTCTCCAAGAATTAGAAACCCTTCGGTAAGATCTTCTTATACTTCTTGCCACCCATTTCTATCCAATTGTCGATGTGAGTCATAGACTCAGCATTTTATAATGTACATAAAAGGATGGTCTTTTAATCAATCGGTATTTTTTCTTTATCATTGGTCTCCATTCATTTGATTCGTACACTTTTTAATCTTTGAGATTACAGCGAAATCACATGCAAATAGCGCTGGGCTGGATTACCAAATAAAATAAAAAACTCATAGGCATTTTGCGTTAAGACATTCACCAAGACCCAAAGAAGTCGCAAGCAGTTGACGACTTCTTTCCTTTGGCATCACGATTGCCCAGTAATAAACAGACTTATACTTTCGAAAGACTGGAGTGCATTAGATTTATTAATACAGTAAAAACAAAAAAGTAATAATCATTGGCCAATATCTGACTAATAAAATGATTAGTGATAAAAGAGTTTTTCAAAATACGAGTTTAGCGTAAAGGATTAAAAAAACAGACACAAGATAAATTGACCGAAGTAAAGTTATTCAACAGCTCTGCTAGAATCCTACGACAGACATTGCTTAATAAAAGACTCTTATCACTTATTAAGAATACTTATCAAAAAAGTACTCTTTTGGGTCTACTTAATACAGGGCAATTATGTTAGACTGATTATGAGTATTATTGACAATCACCTAATATACTTAGCATAA
>DUVM01000121.1 GCA_012841045.1 Tissierellia bacterium
ATCCGCGTCTTTTAAAAAGAGTGAATCACTAAAGCTCCTTTTTAGAAAATATTTTCGCGGAAAGAAACAAGGAACTAGCAAATATCACTATATTAATGAATATCAGAACACCTGACAGTTTAAAGGGCGAAACAGAAAAGCTGGAAATGGAGAAGTGAATATCGGGAAATAGACGACGAAGGATACTTGGTCCCATCGCAGAGGCGATAACAAAGCTCATAAGAACATGTTTTGTTTTCTGAAGTCCAAGTTTTATTTCAATCGGCATATAAATACCGAAAATCAACAGTGCTACTGACAATACCAGCAATACTTCATTAAAAGTTAAAAGACCAGCCGGATTAAAGAACATTTTTACCAGCATATCGATGACATAACAAATGATGAACAGCGTCAAAAACGTTATGTATCGCGCTCTCACGTATGTTTTTCTCAAGTATGGTGTTGAGCAGATCAAGGCAGTTGCTTTTGGATACTTTTCTTCTTCTGCCGATATTGCCTGGACCAGCATCAGCATCTTAAGAATGACAACATAAAAGAGTGTCAACATACTGGGAAAAGAAGGTTTACTCATCGCAAAAAACATGAGTAGTGCAGCAACAATGATAACTGTGCTGAAGAAAAGTCTTTTTACAATAAGAAAGTCTTTTTTTACTAAGCTCAACATGGTCCTTCTCTCTTTCCACATGCGCCAGCATAATATCTTCGATCGTCACCCTTTCAATCAAGACATCGGGTATGACCCTTCTTACCTTATCGACACAATTGGTGATGCCGGAAAATCCGTAATCGGTGATGTCCAGATGTAAAAAGAAATCCTTGCTCTGCGGGTTCAGCGAAGCCCTATCTCCCTTTACCAGTCGATGTCTCTCAAGCAGTTCATCTTTATTTTCTTGAAAGATGATTTTTCCATTGTTGATTAAGACAAGCATATCAGCCATTTTGTCTAAATCAGACGTGATATGTGTTGAAAAGAATACGCTTCTTCCGTCAGTTTTCATAAAGCTCTTCATTATTTCCAGCAGCTGTTTTCTCATCAGTGGGTCTAGTCCGTCGGTTGGCTCATCCATGATCAATAATTCAGCTTGATGCGACAATGCGAGCGCAAGGGCAAATTTTGCTTTCATTCCCTTTGAAAGCGTTGAAATTTTTGCGCTGGGTCTAGATCAAATTGCTCCATATACATCGTATAATCTTGTTCCTGCCAATTGGCGTACGCAGGAGCAATGATACTCTTCATCTCATCCATGCTCAGTCCGCCATAAAAACAGTCATCACCTAAAACCACTTCCAACCGTTCTTTGATTTCTCTTTCGTGGGTATCTGTGTCTAATCCGAATATTTTGACGGTGCCAGAATTTTTTGGCGTGAGTCCAAGAAGAGATCGTATAGTGGTCGTTTTACCGGCTCCGTTGATCCCAATAAACCCGATGATGCAGCCTTCAGGCAATGAGAACGAGATATCTCTGAGAGCAAAACGATGATAACTCTTGTTAAGTCCCACGGCTTCCAAAATACTATTCACTTCTACTCCTCCTCGTATAAAATGTCCATCATGTCATGGAGTTCTTCTTTGCATATGTCGAGGGACTTGGCTGTCTGAATCATCTCCTGCATTTTCTGCTCAACAAGGCGACGCTTTGAGTCGCGCAGTAATTCAAGATTACCTGTTGATACAAAAGTACCAACTCCCACCTGCCGGATGATAAATCCCTCTTCTTCAAGTTCCTCGTAGACCCTGCGAATGGTAAGGACGCTGACCTTTACATCGTTGGCGAACGCTCGGATGGATGGAAGAGCGTCTCCTTCCATCAGTTCGCCTTTAAAAATGGCATCCTTCACTTGATCTTTGATCTGTTGGTATAGAGGAATCTCGGAGGAATTAGAGATAAGTATTCTCAAAAGAGATCCTTTCCACTAATGTGCTGTATGATAATGCACACTATACACACTGATTGATCACATGTCAATAGATACTAGACACAACATCAGAAAAATTTTCATTCGCGATGTAGGATGAATATATGCGTGTACGGGAGTTGTTTTGACTGCAGATGGAAAAAAGAAACGGCATCATCTCAATAGACGATGCCGTCATCATAGAAATCGCTATCACTCTGAACGATAGAATAAGCAGAGTGTCGCCTTGTTTACCATGTGATTCGATCTATTTTGTGACATCCACCCATTCCGTGAAACGGCTAAAGAGTTCAAGCTCTTCAGGCGTCAGCTCGATGGCTGAGTTGATGGCGCCACAGGAGGGAAAGACGGTCTCATATTTTTTTAGTGAAATATCCAGGTAGACAGGGATGTCCTCCGGGAGAGCAAAGGGGCAGACGCCACCGACTTGCATGCCCAGTAACTCCGTTGTCTCTTCGGCTCTTAGCATCCTAGCCTTCTGCTGAAAATGATCTTTGAATTTGCGATTGTCGATGCGTGCTTCGCCGCTGACGACAATCATCATAGGCCCTTCATTCGAGCGAAAGCTCAGGGACTTGGCGATGCGATCCGGCTCTACTCCGAGGCCTTCAGCGGCTAGTGCGACGGTCGCCAGGGATTCATCCAATAAGATAATGCGTTCGTGTGCATCAAATTTTTTTAAGTGTTCAATCGTACGTTCTAGTCCCATGATAATTCCTTTAACAGTTCTTTTAGTTCGCTGAAGTCTTTTAACGTCAGGTCAGGCGACTGCGCCGTGCCGAAGCCGTGATCGACGAAGATAAACTTCATGTTAGCATGTCGGGCAGCGATCTCATCTCCTCGTGTATCCCCGATATATACGGGATATTTCATGCCGTGTCGCTTCTTGATCAGGCGAAGCGTCTCCCCTTTGGGTAGCTGCGTATCTCCCCAGGAGAGGAAATCGGTAAAGTATGGACCAAATCTAAAATACTCGAGAAATACATCTATATAACCCAGTTGACAGTTGCTGACGATAAAAAGCGGATAGACTGCAGAGAGCTCTTGTAGCATCGTTTCCACCCCTCGGTACAGAGTCCCGCCGACTTTTTTGAGATGCTTCAGCTCACTTTGTATGAAGCGATCCATTATCTCCGTGCGCACGTCTTCTGGGGCGGTGGGAAAGAGGCGTTTGGAGATCTCATCCATCGGCAAGCCCATGCAGCTGTCAAGTATTTCTTTTGTGATGGGGGGCGTTCCTTGCGGGAAATCTTCTTCTAAATTCATCAGGGCATCATAGATGCCCTCAGTGGAATTCCATAATGTTCCGTCAAGGTCAAACAGCACTGCGTCAGGTTTTTTCATACTATGCTCTCTAGGTCTGTGTCTGAACCCCTATGAGAGATTCAGCAATGTTTTTGGAGTGGTCGGAGATACGCTCGAGATTACTAAGAAGATCAAGGAAAATGATGCCTGCGTCGATATTGGCCTTTTTCCCGTGCATACGCTTGATCTGCTTTCTCCGAGCTGTTTTTTCGAGGAAGTCGATCTCTTTTTCTATCCCTCTGGAAGTATGGGCCTTTTCAAGATTTCCTTCGCGAAAAGCTCCCATCGCCATATCGAATCCTTCGAAGATTTTGCCGAGAATCTGCTCGGCATCTTCCTGCGCTTTTTCATCAAAGGTGACATTTTGATCTATATATCTGTCTGCCAGTTCCGCGATGTTCTCCGCATGGTCACCGATGCGCTCAATATCGCTGACGGTATTGAACAGGGAGTCGACGCGGCGGCGGTCATTTTCAGAAAGTGGGGTGGAAGAGAGCTCTTGGAGATACTCCATGATGTTCTTTTGAAAGCGGTTGACCTGCCGTTCGTACTCCAATGCGTCCAGGACGTCGTCTTTGTCGCCCGTTTCAAAGGCATCGATGGCTTTTCTCAGCGCCATTCTGGCATGACTGGCCATGTCATCGCACTCTAAGTAAAGATTTTTCAGTGCAATGGCTGGCGTCATGAGCATGCGAGAATCCAAGTGGGTGAGAAACTGCGCCGGTTCCTTCTCTGATTTCCCCGGGACGATGATTTCCGATATCTTAATGAGGACCCCTGCAAAGGGCAATTGGATGCCGACATTGACTAGGTTGAATATGGTGTGGGCGTTTGCGATCTGTCGGGAGATATTGCCTGGGTTTAGAGATGTGACGGTTCGTGTAAGCGGCCCTCCAAGAAACAAAACGAAGAGGAGGGTGCCGATAACATTGAATGTCATATGGATGACGGCGACGCGTCGGGCGTTTCGCGAGGAGCCGATGCTCGAGATGAGGGCTGTCGTACAGGTGCCGATATTGTCTCCGTAAATGATGTAGAGAGCTGCTTCAAAGGAGATCAGTCCCTGAGACGCCAGAGCGATCAACACGCCGATGGTGGCAGAGGAACTCTGTACCATGACAGTCAGAATGAAGCCGATCAACACGCCCTGAATCGGGTTTTGTCCCCAGCGAATGAGCGCTTCTCTGAATTGAGGCACGCTCTCCAAAGGCGAGAGAGCCGTCTTCAGCATGCCGATTCCAATAAAGAGGACGCCAAACCCGATGAGAATCTCTGAGAGATTTTGTGTGCGCGCCTTCTTGCTGATAAGAGTCATTAAGACGCCCAGGCCCAAAATAAGAGGAGCGACGAGTTGTAGGTCAAAAGAAATCATCTGACCGGTGATCGTCGTACCGATGTTTGCGCCTAATACGATGCCTACGGCTTGTGTCAGCGTCATGATACCTGCATTGACGAAACCGACAACCATGACGGAGGTGGCGGAGGAACTCTGGATAATCATCGTGACCACCAGCCCCACAAGCATTGCCATATAGCGGTTACTGGTAAATGCTTCCACCAAGTTTTTTAGTTTATTGCCTGCAAACTTCTGAAGACCTCCAGCCATGAGCTTCATTCCGTAGAGAAAAAGCCCAAGACCTCCGACAACACCGACAAATACGGTTACCCACATGAGTGTAATCTGTCCTCCCGGTTATCACATTGTTTTTTACTCTCTAAGGCTCAGTGTATCAAATGTAAAGAGTTCAAACAAGGCAAAGAAAGAGAGCTTTTTTTCAAGCTCTCTCTTGTTATTTTTCGGTATAACGCTCGTCACCGGTGAGCGTAGGCAAACACAAAATGTGAATACTAACTAGAATGCCAACAATGGCCAGAAGCGGTTTTAGCAGACGCATGGGCACCAGATAGATGGAAACCCCCAGACTTAACCACAACACCGTGATTCCCCAGATTTTTGTCGGACGACTGATAGCACGGTGTTCTAGGTATTCTCGGATATAGAGTCCAAGAACCGGATGATTGATCAGCCAGCTGTGAAGTTTTTTTGAACTTCTCATAAAACAATAAGCTGCCAGAAGCAGAAGTGGGGTGGTGGGGAGGATGGGGAGAAAGATCCCCACCACCCCTAAACCCAAACTGACACTGCCACCTGTCAGCAGAAGATAGCGTTTCATTCGTCCTTTAATATTTCTTCTATATCAAGACCCACAGCTTTAGCCACTCCTTTGCCATATGCGGGGTCCGCTTTGTAGCAGTTGCGGATATGACGTGCTTTGATGAATTCCGGGACTCCCTCCATATTGCGAGCGGTGTTTGCAAAAAGCAGCTCTTGCTTTTCAGGGCCGATCAGTCGGAATAGTTTTCCGGGTTGTGTGTAGTAATCATCGTCGTCATCTCGAAAATTCCAGCGATCAATTGCTCCGAAAACGTCGAGCGGTGGATCGGAATGTTCAGGTTGCTCCTGCCATTCACCATAACTATTGGGTTCGTAGTGCAGCAGTCCGCCCTGATTCCCATCTACACGCATCTGTCCGTCGCGGTGGAAGCTGTGAGCCGCATTCTTGGGCGTATTCACTGGGATCTGATGATGGTTGACTCCGAGTCGATATCGTTGGGCGTCTCCATAGCTGAAAAGTCTGCCTTGTAGCATCTTGTCAGGTGAAAAGGAGATGCCGGGAACGACATGGGCAGGATTAAATGCTGCCTGCTCCACATCTTGAAAATAGTTTTCCGGGTTTCGATTGAGTTCAAAATAGCCGACCTCAATCAAAGGATATTCCCCTTTGTACCAGACTTTGGTCAAATCGAAGGGATTGTAGGGCATCTCAAGCGCTTGTTCCTGCGTCATGACCTGGATGAACATTTTCCAGCGGGGATAGTCTCCGCGCTCAATGGCTTCAAAGAGGTCGCGCTGATGGCTTTCTCTATCCGTTCCTACCAATACCGCCGCTTCTTCATCTGTCAATGTCTCGATCGGTTGCTGGCAGACAAGGTGGAATTTTACCCAGACAAGCTCATTATCAGCATTGATCATGCTAAAAGTGTGGGAGCCAAAGCCGTGCATGTGGCGGTAGCTTTTGGCAATACCTCTGTCACTCATAGTTATGGTGACTTGGTGCAGAGCTTCCGGAAGAGAACTCCAAAAATCCCAGTTGTTCTTTGGACTTCGCATATTTGTCTTTGGATCACGTTTGACCGCATGATTGAGATCAGGAAATTTCAGCGGATCACGAAAGAAAAACACAGGTGTGTTGTTACCGACGAGGTCCCAGTTGCCTTCATCCGTATAAAACTTCATGGCAAATCCTCGGATATCTCGTTCGGCATCGGCAGCTCCACGCTCTCCTGCAACCGTGGAGAAGCGAACAAACATGGGTGTTTCTTTTCCAATTTCACTGAAGATGGAAGCTTTCGTGTATTTGGTGATGTCGTGAGTGACGGTGAATGTGCCGAAGGCACCGCTTCCTTTAGCATGCATTCGGCGCTCGGGGATGACCTCACGGTCAAAATGTGCCAGCTTCTCAAGAAACCACACATCTTGAAGCATCATAGGACCGCGAGGTCCAGCAGTCAGGACGTCCTGATTGTTTGCTACGGGAGCTCCTGCAACCGTCGTCATTTTCTTCTTTTTTTCTCGATTCATGTCGTTTCTCCTTAATTATATCAGACATTCATGGCATATGCCCCGATAAGTTAGATTTACCTGCAAAATCTTCATACCTGGAAGATCTGCCTCAGGTAATGTTTCCTTTAATGGGACATTAAAAATCTTGAGACATTTCTCACATACAAAATGTGCATGCTCCTCAAGAACTCCGTCATAGTGCGTTACACCCTCTTCAAGATGCAGTGTTTTCAGTAATCCTCTTTCACTGAACAGGTGCAAAGTATTGTAAACGGTCGACAAGGATAGAGTGGGAATCTTCGGCTTGAGCATCTCATAGACTTCTTCCGCCCGATAGTGCTCCGGCTTTTCAAGGAGAAACTCAAGAATATGCAGTCGCTGCATGGACACAGAGATATCGTGGGATTTGAGTCTTTCGATTAGTTTTTTTTGAAGCATCCTCCCTCCAGTCGTAGAGATTATCAGATAGGAATAGTTCCTAATTAATTATAAATATGAACTTGAGAGATGTCAAATAAAAAGAGACGTCCTCAGACGTCTCTATAAAGGGTGTCTCTTCACGGTCGATTTTTGAAATAGTTTAGGGCTACTTGTGGGAACAGCGCATAGGAGAGCAGATCTTCCTGTGTGCGGTAATAATCGCCCAGTTCTTCTTTCAGTCTCGGCAGCGCCGGTTCCAGAAGATCAGCCGGACGCACAGTAATCGCTTCCTCATTTCCTAGGACGAGCTTTTTGATGTCTTCGTCAATCGGCGCCGGAGGTCTTCCATACATCCCTTTGACGTAGTTACGGACTTCTGTGGGAATCATGGAATAGCGGGTAGCGCCCATGACATTGATGACAGCCTGTGCTCCGACGAGCTGTGACGTCGGCGTCACCAGCGGCGGGTAACCGAGTTCTTTTCGCACCTTGGGAATCTCTTCAAGAACCTCGGGAAGTTTTTCCAGAGTATTTTGAATATTCATCTGACTCACCAGATTTGAGAGCATGCCCCCCGGCACCTGATACCAAAGAGCCTGAATGTCTACACCCAGTACGAGTGGACTGATGGTCTTGTCTTCAACGAACTGATTTTTGAGTTGGCGGAAATAGCTTCCCAGCTCAAGTAGCACTTCCATATCCATCTGCGTATCGTAAGGCGTACCCTGTAGCGTCATGACAAGCGACTCGGTGGGTGGCTGGGAAGTTCCCATGGCAAATGGAGCTAGGGCGGTGTCGACAATATCAGCGCCGGCTTCGATGCACTTGATATAAAGCATGTCGGCCAGTCCGCTTGTCATGTGTGAATGGACTTCCAGGGGAAGATCTACTTCCGCTTTGATCGCCTTGACGAGTTTTTCTCCTTCGTAGGGAAGGAGCAGACCGCTCATATCTTTAATGCACAGTGAGTCCGCACCCATTTTCTGAAGCTCCAGCGCTAAATTGACATAGAGGTCCACGTTGTGGACAGGACTTGTCGTATAGCTGATGGATCCCTGTGAGTGGGCACCGTATTCTTTTGTCGCCTCCATAGAGACTTTGACATTTCTCAGATCGTTGAGCGCGTCGAATACGCGAATGATATCAATTCCGTTTTTTACAGAAAGACGTACGAATTCTCTGACCACGTCATCGGGATAGTGTTTGTATCCCAGGATATTTTGTCCACGAAGGAGCATCATCAGCTTCGTGTTTTTCACGACCTTTCGAATGGTTCGCAGACGATCCCATGGATCTTCATTGAGAAATCGCAGTGCGCTGTCAAATGTTGCGCCTCCCCACATCTCCAGTGCGAAGTATCCCGCTTGATCAAAAAGCTCAAGCTTTGGCAGCATCTGTTGTGTGCTCATCCTTGTGGCAGCAAGTGACTGATGCGCATCACGCAACACAGTTTCAGTAATTTTAATCGGCTTCATATCTCCATCCTTTCCGTTTGGCTGGTCATCGCAAGACACCAGTATCTTGTATTATGACATATCAAGTGAAATAAATCACCAATAAATAAACGAAAAAACGTCTATCTGCAATTTATAGGACAAAAAGTTTCATGTTGAAGGAAATAAATAGCGGAAGAGGAGCAAAAACGTATCGAAAAAACCAATATTGCGTGGGAATTTATACCATTCGTAAAAAAGCAAGGGCTGTGGGGAGGTGTGGATCTGCAAATGAAAGAAATATTGCAATTTTACATTGTGCATTATTTATGAAATATTTCTTTCAGCGAGCTCTTGTAACCCTTAAGGTTTATGATATACTTAAACCATTGATACTGGCGAATTATGTCGCAGAATATATTGGAGGAGAGGGATGAAAACACTGAAGCTTGACCATATTGGCATAGCGGTCAAAGATCTGGATGAAGCCCTGCCCTTTTGGCAGGAGGTGATGGGTCTGGAATTGGTCGGTACAGAAGTGGTGGAGGAGCAAAAAGTCAAAGTTGCTTTTCTACCTGTCGGAGACACAGAGATCGAACTCTTGGAGTCAACAGCCGAAGACGGACCGATTGCCCGTTTTATTGAACGAAACGGTGAGGGGATCCAACACTTGGCATTCCGCGTAGAAAACATTGAAGAAGGCATAGCTTTTATGAAGGAAAAAGGGATGCGCATGATCGATGAGAAGCCTCGGTATGGTGCCGGTGGAGCGAAAATTGCGTTTCTTCATCCCAAGAGCAGCAAGGGGATACTGGTCGAACTGTCTGAGAGAGAGTAAGTTCAGAGAAAGGAAAACATATGGAAAAGATTGAAAGGCTTCGGAAACTTCAGGCCGAGGTAAAGGCCGGAGGAGGTCCGAAGCGAGTGGAGCGACAACACGCTGCCGGAAAGCTGACGGCGAGAGAACGCCTGACATTATTGTTCGATGAAGACACCTTTGTCGAACTCGATTTATTTGTCAAGCATCGCTGCACGAACTTTGGCATGCAGGAAGTGGAAGCGCCCGGTGAGGGCGTGGTAAGCGGTTATGGCTACGTAGATGGCCGCCTGGTCTATGCCTACGCGCAGGACTTTACCGTCATCGGTGGAAGTCTTGGTGAGATGCATGCATCCAAAATCATTAAGGTGATGGACAATGCCATGAAGGTCGGCGCCCCCGTCGTCGGACTCAATGACTCCGGTGGAGCGAGAATCCAAGAAGGCGTTGACGCCCTCTCGGGATATGGGAAGATTTTTTTCGCCAATACACAGGCTTCCGGTGTGATCCCGCAGATTACAGCGGTCATGGGACCCTGTGCAGGCGGCGCGGTGTACTCGCCGGCTTTGACGGACTTTGTCTTTATGGTGGACAACACCTCACGCATGTTTATCACCGGTCCCCAAGTGATTGAAGCAGTGACAGGGGAGAAAGTCAGCGCAGAACAGCTGGGTGGCTCGATTACGCATAACAGCAAAAGCGGCGTAGCGCATTTCCGCGGACCCGATGATGCGACCGTCATCGCAGAGATTCGAAGGCTTCTGAGTTTCCTTCCTTCTAACAATCTCGAACAGGCGCCGATGTTTGATATGGGCGAAGTCAATGCGAATATTGAGATGCTCAACACCATCGTGCCCGACAGTCCCAACAAGGCGTATGACATGAAAGAAGTCATTGCGGCACTGGTCGATCACGGTGATTTCATGGAATACCAGCAGTATTTTGCTACGAATATGATTACATGCTTTGCCCGCATCGGCGGAAGAAGCGTCGGAATCATCGCCAATCAGCCGAAGGTTCTTGCGGGATGTCTCGATGTCAACGCATCGGACAAAGCGGCTCGCTTTATCCGCACCTGTGACGCCTTCAACATCCCGCTGCTGACGATCGCCGATGTGCCCGGATTCCTCCCCGGAACGGATCAGGAGTACTCCGGCATCATCCGCCACGGCGCAAAAATGCTCTATGCCTATAGTGAGGCGACCGTACCGATGGTCACACTGATCACCAGAAAAGACTACGGCGGATCGTATCTGGCCATGTGCTCAAGAGAGCTCGGAGCAGACATGGTCTTTGCCTGGCCCTCTGCAGAAATTGCCGTCATGGGCGCTCAGGGAGCCGCAAACATCATTTTCGCCAGAGAGATAAAAGAATCCGACAATCCCGAAGCTACCCGAGCTGAAAAGATTGCCGAATACGAAGCAGAATTTGCCACTCCTTATAAAGCGGCGGAACGTGGCTTTGTCGATGACGTGATCGTCCCTGCCACCACTCGCCTGCGTCTGATCGACGCTTACAATATGCTCAGCGGAAAGCGCGTGGAGAAGCCCATGAAAAAACATGGCAACATTCCGCTATAAGGAGGTCACGTGGAACGATTTGCAAATCCAGAAATTTTTGAGACCTTGTCACTAAGTGAAAAAGTGGTGAACTCGCTCATGGTCATTGGACTGGGCATGGGAATTGTCTTCTTGGTATTGGTCGTGTTGATGTTTAGCATGATTTTGATGAGTCGCATCGTCAACGGAATGGGAAAGAAGAAGCAAGCCCCCGAGGTGCTTGATGAACCTGCAAAAGAAGAGGAGCCGCTCGCACTTACACCCGCTGTTGAACACAGCAGCGAGGAAGATGAGCTAGAAGAGCTGATGGTGGTGCTTCTAGCGGCTAGCCTTTTGTTGGAAAAAGAAGCTCCTACTCTGCGCATTACCGATGTTCGTGTACAAGGTGCTCCGGTCCCCGCGTGGGGGCAGGCGGCGCTGGCGCAAAATACGAGAAGACTATAGTACGGCATTTTATTAAAGATATTATTTTGGAGGAAACATGAAACAGTTCAATATCACGGTGAATGGAAAAGTTTATGAAGTAGTGGTGGAAGAAGTCGGTGCCGTTACAGCGCCCAGAGCCGCGGCTCCCGCTCCTGCCCCTGTCGCTGCCGCACCTGCCCCAGCTGCTCCTGCCGCTGCACCGGCTGCTCCAGCCCCTGCCGCTCCTGCTGCAGCACCTACAGGAAAAACGGTCAGTTCGCCGATGCCGGGCACCATTCTCGATATTCGAGTAAAAGCCGGCGACAGTGTAAAAAATGGTGACGTGCTCGTCATCCTTGAAGCGATGAAAATGGAAAATGAAATTATGGCTGACGGTGACGGCGTTGTCGCCAATATCCTGACCACGGTTGGAGCTTCCGTCAATTCAGGTGATGCGCTGATCGAATTTCAGTAGGAGGCGCATGAATGTTAGATTTCTTTGTTGATTTTCTGAAGACGACGGGATTTCTCAACATGACCTGGCAACAGGCCGTGATGATCCTGATCTCGTTTGTCCTGTTGTATCTGGCCATCGTCAAAGGATATGAGCCACTGCTGCTCATCCCCATCGCCTTTGGCATGTTCTTGGCCAATATGCCTATTTCCGGCATCGTCGACGGACCGTACGTCGACAGCCGCGGGAATGAGCAAATTGGGGGACTTCTCTATTACATCCTCTATGGCATCAAGATGGGTATCTTCCCGCCTCTGATCTTCATGGGTGTCGGTGCGCTGACGGACTTTGGTCCTCTGATTGCAAATCCCAAGAGCCTTCTGTTAGGAGCGGCTGCGCAGTTTGGTATATTTACCACGTTCTTAGGAGCCATACTTCTTGGCTTCAACGCGCAAGAAGCCGGTTCCATCGGAATCATCGGGGGTGCCGACGGTCCGACCGCCATCTTTACGACGTCACAGCTTGCCCCGCATCTGATCGGACCCATTGCGGTCGCAGCGTACTCGTATATGGCGCTGGTGCCTGTCATTCAGCCTCCGATCATGAAGGCGCTGACGACTAAAGAAGAGCGAATGATCAAGATGGATCAGCTCAGAGAAGTATCTCGCACTGAGCGCATCTTATTTCCGATCATGGTCACCTTGCTGGTGTCTCTGATTGTGCCGGCGGCGACAAGTCTGATCGGCATGCTGATGCTAGGAAACCTATTCCGAGAATCACTGATTGTCGACAAACTTCGAGAGACGGCTTCGAACGCTCTCATGTACATGGTGACGATCTTTCTCGGGGTGGCAGTCGGAAGCACGGCGACAGCCGATGTCTTTATCTCCCCGCAGTTTCTAGGGATTTTGCTCTTAGGTGTCGCGGCATTTACTGGAGGAACGGCAGCGGGCGTTCTTCTAGCGAAGCTGATGAACAAGCTCTCTAAGTCACAGATCAATCCGCTCATCGGTTCAGCAGGCGTCTCTGCGGTGCCGATGGCCGCTCGCGTAGCGCAGGTAGTAGGACAGCAAGAGAATCCTTCAAACTTCCTGTTGATGCACGCCATGGGACCCAATGTCGCCGGTGTCATCGGCTCTGCTGTCGCTGCGGGTGTGCTGTTGAGTCTATTTAAATAGATAAAGAGAGAAAATGATCAAGACAAAGGATCTTCTGATGAATCAGAGGGTCCTTTTTTTAGACTTTTTTCATTAAGCTTTTAAAACTGCCCCGATTTCGCTCAGGCGAGAAAAGTCAGCACATAGTAGATCCAAAAGACATACGTGAAGACGGACAGCGCCGTCGTATATAAAATGATTTGCTGGGCAAGTCGATCGTCCCCGCCAAGATAAAGGGTCATTGAATAGCTGACCACAGCGGTAGGGGCAGCGGAAAAGACCATCAGGGTCATTAACTGCTGCTCATGAAAACCTAAGAGATGCGCCAAATGAAGAAAGACAAGTGGAACAATTATCAGACGCGCGATCATGACGATATTGAGGTCTCTCCAGTTGGCGCCGACACCTTTCATGTCTAAAAGCCCTCCGAGGACAAACAGAGCCAGCGGCGTGCTGACCTGGGACAGAAGACGCATGGTGTCCTGGATGACGCTGGGGAGTGTAAACGGCATAGCGAGCATCCCTAAGAGGGTCGCGATGACCAGCGGGCTTTTGATGACAGCGGCTAGCATCGTGCGAAGGTCTGTCTTTTTCCCCGTATAATAACCCAGAATCGTAATGCTCAAAATGTTAAAGACAGGCATGCTGATCAACAGGATGCTGGCGCCAAGATCGAGTATTGACGGACCGTATAAACTCGTCAGAATGGGAAAGCCGAGAATGACAAAATTCGTCCTGTAGATCCCTTGAATCATGACCCCAATCTTTTTTGGATCTTTCTCCAAGCGAGGAATGATCAGAAGAAGGATCGCCGTCATCACCAAGATCAACGCCAGGACAATGCCCAAGAACTTAAAGTCGAGCACGTTTTCCACATTGCCTCCGGCGATCGAATAAAACAGATGCGCTGGGATAAACAAGGTGAAAACCAGGTTATTCATATCGATAAAGCTGCCGGGCTTGACCAGACCTCTGCGGGCGGTAAGATGGCCAAGGATCACGATGGTAAAAATCGGAATGACGACCCGAAATCCCAGAAACAGATTGTCTATTAACAAGAGTCTCTCCTTAAACACATTCTGTTTTTTACAATACTGCAAAAAAAACATTTTCGCAACGGCTGATATGGGCTATAATAGGCGAGAAAGAGAAATGTCCCTCTCCGGGAGAGAGGGAGAATGGAGAAAACATGTCACCATCATCGAATCTAGAAGGTATCCGTGGAGAAGGAAAACTTGCGCCCCAAAAAGCGCTGATCCTAGGACTCCAACACACATTCACCATGTTTGGCGCTACGGTGCTCGTACCGATTCTGACCGGTATGAACATATCCGTAGCATTATTTATGGCCGGGGTCGGAACATTATTGTTTCACCTCCTGACAAAAGGAAAGGTGCCGGCGTTTCTTGGCTCCTCGTTCGCCTTCATCCTACCGATTCAAGTAGTAGCGGCGTCTGAAGGGTTGGCATACGCTCAGGGAGGAATTGTCATCTCCGGTTTAGTGTATCTGGCCATCGCCGTTCTTATCCACTTTTTCGGAACCCAGAAGATCATGGCATTTTTCCCGCCGATTGTCACAGGTCCCATCATCATGGTCATCGGTCTGAAGCTCGCTCCGGTGGCGATTGCTAACGCCTCGGAAGATTGGCTTTTGGCCTTTATCGTCTTTGCCATTGTCACCGCGCTCAGTATCTACGCAAAAGGGTTTTTAAGAGTGGTCCCGGTCATTGTAGGCCTGATTGCCACGTATCTGATCGCCATTGTCCTTAAAAGAGTGGATTTTGCTGCGGTGAATGAGGCGAAGATCCTCGCCCTGCCAGCCTTCACCATGGCCAAATTCTCCCTTCAATCAACGATTACAATTGCGCCTCTTGCGCTGGTGACGATGATTGAGCATGTCGGCGATGTGGTCGCTATTGGCGCAACGGTGAATAAGGACTTTTCAAAAGACCCGGGTCTGGCAAGAACGCTATTAGGTGACGGACTGGCCACCAGCCTGTCCGCTATGTTCGGCGGTCCCGCCAATACCACCTATTCAGAAAATACCGGAGTTCTCGCACTGACAGGTGTGTGGAATCCTCTGATTATGCGTATCGCCGCTGTGATGGCGATGCTTCTTGGCCTCTTTCCGAAAGTCGGCGCTGTAATTCAGAGTATTCCGCTTGGGATTATCGGGGGCGTATCGATCCTGCTCTTTGGGATGATCGCTGCTGTGGGAATCCGCACGGTCGTGGAACATCGAATCGATTTTGCCAAACCGAGAAACCTCATCATCGCTGCTGTCATCTTGGTTCTTGGACTGGGCGGCGCATCACTGCCTCTGAGTATCGGAGAGTTCCATCTCACTTTAGAAGGAATGGCATTGGCAGCGATCGCGGGGATCGTGCTCAATCAGATTTTAAGAGATTCCGAATCAGCGAACTGATTTTTTCAATAAAAAAGGTTTGAGAGGACAAACATCTCGGTGTTGCAGAAGTTTTGCCACAGCCGAGATGTTTTCTTATGGGAAGCTTGAGCAATCCATCTGATCCGACTAGGCGAAGTAAAAACAGATCATTTTCTTTTTTGACGAGGGAGGACAAGAAGGGGACTGTGATATACTGAGAAAAACACAAAATGAAAGGAGCCTCTATGAAACTGACCGAAGAAGAACAGGCAATCCTCGAAGGAGAACAGGGTGAGACGATGGCCAAGGTCATGAAGACCATGGTGCTCTACGGCGATGTCTTTGGGGCGACCCACTTTGTTCCGGTAGAGAGTGACATGGGACATCTGGTGACCAGTTTTGGTCTCTCTGTCATGAAACCTGTATATGCTCTGATGGACGAACTGATTGAAGGAGGGGCTCTTTCGAAACAGCGCTTCACGGTAGATCCCCGACCGATGGATTTTCAAAATGTCCCTTCGAATATCGCACAGGATATCGTCTTTAAAGTCATGTACTCTAAGCAGAAAAACTATGAAAAACAGCTGCAGGAACTGGGCCTTGTCAATGAGGACGGGTTCACCTGCACCTGCTACATGGATGAAGTCGGAAACATTCCAAAAGAAGGTCAGTTCCTCTCCTGGGCCGAAAGCTCTGCCGTCAGCTACGCCAACTCCGTACTCGGCGCCAGATGTAATCGAAACAGCGGCATCATAGAACTTTTTGGAAGTATACTGGGAAAGATTCCCTACTTTGGGCTCTTGACGCCGGAGGGAAGAGAAGCGACGTGGGAGATTGAGGTGCAAACAGAGTCATTGCCTAATCCTCAGCTACTTGGTTCAGCCGTCGGCTTAGCCGTTCAAGAAGAAGTGCCTTACATAAAAGGACTAAGCCGATTTTTGGGAACGGAGCTGACACAGGAAGTCAAAGACTATCTGAAGGATTTTGGTGCTGCTGCAGCCAGTAACGGCTCGGTGGGACTCTATCACGTACAAGATCTGACACCCGAAGCGGTAAAACAGGGCACACAACTTCTGCGGAAAGACGCGAAAACACTTGTGATCGATGATGCGTATTTGGAAACAGTCTATGCATCCTATCCGGATCTGTGGAAGAAACCCGATGCACAGCCCAAGGTCTGTTTTATCGGTTGCCCACATCTATCGCTCGAGCAGCTTCACAGCTGGAAAGACAAAATTCAAAAGGCACTAAAGGAAACGGGAAGGCGACGGGTCGTCGTTCCGACGGTCCTATGTGCCGCCAAGCAGGTGCTTGATGTATTTGAAAAAAGAGCCGCTGCCAAAGCCTTGAAGCAGATGGGGGTGACATTGACTTCGATTTGCCCGCTGATGTACATGAACAATCCGCTATGTGCCAAGATGCCGGTCATCACTGCATCTAATAAATTGCGCACATACACTGGCGCGCATTTTCTTACGGAGCACGAACTCCTTGCCAAACTATCGGGAGGTGTATCATGAGAGAGTTCCAAGGACGTGTCGTGGTACCGGGTACCGCTACAGCGGAAGCCCTTGTCAGTACGAAGGGCTTTAATACGCTTGCCAGCTTTCAAAAGAGTCTCATGAAGGGAGATCTGCGCGCCGTCTGCTCAGACCAGAATAACACCGAACTATATGGAAAGCCGATGGCGGGAAAAGCGCTCTGTCTTCCCCGAACGATCGGATCTACCACCGGAGGCATGGTTCTCTACTGCGCCAGCGCGATGGGAGCTTCCCCTGCATGTTTGCTTTTTAGCGAGCCGATTGACTCGTTAGCGGCAGCCGGTGCCATCCTCTCAGATGTCTGGACGGATTCGTCGCTACCTGCCGTGGACAGTCTTGGAGAAGAGTTTCTTACCTATATTAAAGACGGTATGCGAGTCGAGGTTCTTGAAGACGGCCTCGTGCGAGTGGAGGGATAATTGCTCTATACCATTCATATTCATCCGGCGTTATCGACACTGCGCGGAAGGATCAC
>DUVM01000020.1 GCA_012841045.1 Tissierellia bacterium
ATCTCCGCGTCGCCTTTGAGTACTGCGAGGGTCTTACGATCCTCAGACAAGATCCCTGGGAGACACTGGTGACATTCATCCTCTCACAGAACAATCACATGCCCAGGATCCGCTCGTTGGTAGAAAAGCTAGCCGTGTTGCGCGGAAAAGAGATACATTATTTGGGTGAGAATGACGAGTTGAAGGAAGAGACCTTTTACACCTTTCCATCTCCACAGGAACTCTCCGACGTCTCGGAAGAAGAACTCCGCTCATTGGGGTTTGGCTACCGGGCAAAGTACGTGGTGGATGCCGTGGAGAAGGTTCTGAGCGGTTCTGTCGATCTACAGAGAATCGAAGAATTCACCCTAGAAGAGGCGAGAAAAGAGTTAATGAAGATCAAAGGCGTAGGAGTGAAAGTCGCCGACTGTGTGCTCCTTTTTGGCTACGGCTTTCAAGAAGCATTTCCCGTAGACGTCTGGGTCGATCGAGCACTCAAACGATTCTACCTTCAGGAGATGAAAGCCTACAGCAGTCGGGAAGCCTTTGTTCAGGAGTACTTTATGGGAGACGGAGGACTGGCGCAGCAGATGTTGTTCCACACCCTCAGAAACGGCAGGTATACATGATCGGCACCATCGTAAACGCTCTGGCTGTCGTGGCAGGCAGCTTTTTGGGACTGACCATCGCCCGGGGAATCCCGCAGCGTATTGTCAAGGTACTGGAACAGGGTGTCGCCTTGTGCGTCATGCTCATCGGTCTACAGATGAGTATCGATGCATCCAATGTTCTTCTTGTGCTGCTCTCATTAGTAATCGGCGGCGCGATAGGAAGCGCGCTTCGAATCCAAGACCGCTTAGAAGATCTCGGAAACCACCTTCAACAGCGCTTTGGTCAAGAGGGTTTTTCCCGAGGCTTTGTCGCATCTACTCTTCTATTTTGCATCGGATCGATGGCGGTATTAGGGGCCATTGAAAGCGGATTGCGAGGAGATCACAGCATCTTGTTTTTGAAGTCTGCGCTGGATGGGGTTTCAGCACTTGTGCTGACGACCACCCTCGGTTTTGGCGTCCTCTTTTCCTCCGTTTCGATTCTTGTGTATCAGGGAGCGATTACGCTGATGGCTTCGGGACTTGAGGGCGTCATGACGCTCGAGATGCTCGATGGGATTCGCCACGTGGGAGGGCTTCTGATCATGAGCTTGGGACTGAATATGTTCTTTCCCGGCAAGGTTCGCACCAGTGATCTGCTACCCGCCTTGATCATCCCTATTCTTTATTATCTTTTTATTCCGAATCTGCTTCCTTGAGGGACGTAAAACGAGGCGCGGAGACAGCTTTTTTCAGAAAAATGACGCGATCATACGCAAAACGCATAAAAGTGAATAAATCTTATCATTTTTTCGCCCAAAGGCTTGATATAAAAGGAGGCGTTAGGGTATATTAGGTAGTGTATCCTCAGACCTTTTTTGAGGAATTTTTATCGATTCAGGAGGAAAAGGTGAACATCAAACCCATTGGTAAACGTGTACTGCTCAAAGAAGTAGAAGCAGAAGAAACCACAAAAAGCGGCTTGGTATTGGCCGGACAGAAAGACGAACCTCAGATGGCAGAAGTGCTCGAAATTTCTGACAAAGTGAAGAATCTTTCCGTCGGAGACAAAGTGTTTTATAAGAAGTATGCAGGAACGAAGATTAAATATGAGCGCGAAGAATACATCATCATCGAAGTCGAAGATGTAATCGCACAAGTGAAGTAGGAGGTAAACGAATTGGCTAAAGATATTGCACATGCAGTAGACGCAAGAGTCAAGTTGGAAAAAGGACTCAACAAACTCGCCGATACCGTCAAAGTGACGCTCGGACCCAAGGGCAGAAATGTCATTCTGGAAAGAAAATACGGTTCCCCGCTCATTACAAATGACGGCGTGACCATTGCAAAAGAAGTTGAACTCGAAGACGCCTTTGAGAATATGGGCGCACAGCTCGTAAAAGAAGTCGCCACTAAGACCAATGATGTAGCAGGCGACGGCACCACCACCGCCACGCTACTCTCTCAGGCCATCGTCCGTGAAGGTCTCAAAAACGTCGCTGCCGGTGCAAACCCGATGCTGATCAAAAAAGGCATCGAGCAGGCTACCGAAGCGGTCGTCAATTATCTAAAAGACAGCTCCATCGTCATTGCTGAGTCGAAAGACATTGCGCATGTCGCCTCGAACTCTGCAGGTGATGCCCAGATCGGGGAACTGATCAGCGGCGCCATGGACAAAGTCGGCAAAGACGGTGTCATCACAGTTGAAGAATCCAAGTCCATGCTCACAGAGCTTG
>DUVM01000122.1 GCA_012841045.1 Tissierellia bacterium
CAGCTAGCTTCTGCACTGATCCAACTAAAGACGATTCGCCGTGTCACGGTGTGCAATGCGCTGAACTTCGATTGGGCTAGATCCTTTGTAGATACGATCAAAAATCGGCTTGAAAAAGACTTTTTATCAGCGCTTGATCAGGACACGCCGGCATATGAGGCGCTGAAAGAAAAGCTGGCTATCGACATCGTGGCAGAAGAAGACATTGAAAAAGCTGTACGGCGTGCCGATGTCATCCTAACCGCGACCCCTTCAAAAGAAGCGATGATCCGAAAAGAGTGGGTGAAAAAAGGCGCACACCTTTCCTGTATGGGCGCAGACATGGAAGGAAAACAGGAGATCGATGAGCAGTTATTCTGCGATGCCAAAGTCTTTACCGACGATATCGAGAAGACGTCGAGAGTCGGAGAAATGGAGACGGCCATCAAAAAGGGACTCTTCTCAAAAGAACAAATCGCCGGAGAACTAGGAGCGGTCATTCTCGGAGAGATACCCGGCAGAGAAAGTGATGAGGAGATAACCATCTTTGATGCCAGCGGTCTTGCCGTACAAGATCTGATGGCCGCAAAAGTCCTTTTTGAAAAAGCCGAGAAAAGAGATCTAGGCGTCGTCATCGAACTGTAATCAAAGAGCATGAGGCAGAGGATACAGATATGCTGAGTCAACACATCAGAGAACTTACAGAAAAAAACATGGAAAGAATCGTCGGCTTTCGCCGAAGATTCCACATGCATCCTGAGCTCGGAGGACAGGAAATCCACACCGCTCGAGCCATTTCCGATGAGCTAAAACGCCTAGGCCTCTCTGTCACAGAAGGTGTTGCAGGAACAGGCGTGGTGGGCATCCTAGAAGGATCCCGTCCCGGAAAGACGGTGCTATTGCGCGCAGATATGGATGCACTGCCGATACAAGAACACACAGATGTCCCATATAAATCCCAGGTAGAGGGCGTCATGCACGCATGTGGCCACGACGGTCACTCCGCTTCCCTTCTTGGCACGGCGATGGTGCTGAGTGCGCTGAAGGAAGAACTTCCCGGACGTGTAAAATTTGTCTTTCAGCCCGATGAAGAGTACGGGGAGGCCGCCAAGACGATGGTCAACGAGGGGATCCTTGAGAATCCGAAGGTGGACGCTGCGTTTGCGATGCATCTGTGGGGAGACTTCCCCGAGGGACAGGTTCTGGTACGCCACGGTCCGATCATGTCAGCACCGGACAAATTTATCTTCAAGGTGATAGGAAAAGGCGGGCATGCCTCCACGCCTCATCTGACGGTGGATCCGGTGATGATCACCGTACAAGCCATCAACAATATGCAAGCAATTATCAGCAGAAGAAAAGATCCCTTTGAGCCAGCCGTCGTCTCCTACTGTTCTATTGAGGCGCAGAGTGAATATAATACGATTCCTGAGGAGGTAGAGGTCTCGGGCACCATTCGCACCTTTGACCCTGCGCTTCGCCAGTGGATCATAGATGCGATGGAACAGACGCTTCGAGGCACGGCCGAGTCTCAGGGAGCCAAGGTCGAGTTTCGAGTAGATGAGGATTTTGCTCTGCCGGCGGTGATCAATGACGAGGAACTGACAGATATCGTGAAGAATGCCGCTGATAAAGTGATAGGTAAAGATAGCACCATAGTGCTTAAAAATCCGCTGATGTCTGCAGAAGACTATGCCTTCTTTTCTCAAGCGGTCAGGTCTTCGTTTTTTCTCGTAGGCATCGCGCCAGAGGGAAAAGAGGTGGTTCATCACAGTCCGGACTTTGCCTGGGATGACCGTGTGCTATATACTTCGGTGTGTGTCATGAGCCAGACGGTTATTGACTTTCTCTCAGGTGACGCGTAGCGGTTCACGTTCTATAGATTTGATCTCCCCTTGATACAAGGGGAGTTTTTTTAAAAAACAATCAACATTCGTTGTTGACAGAAGGGAATGAGAAGAATAAAATCAAATAGGTAATACATTACGTAATGGGGGAAACGATGCGAAAGCTGATCTATATTTTTCTAACTATCGTGCTCGTCGGCGCTATCTTCATGATGGGAACCTGGCTGGTGACAAGTGCTCAGATGAGCGCTCTGGAAGAGCAGGACTTTCAGCGGATAGACCTGACCACTGTGCCCGACGGCGTGTACCGAGGAGAGGCAACGACCCTGCTCATCCAAGTGGAGGTAGAAGTAGCAGTGAAAAACGGTCGGCTGGAGACGATTGAGCTGATTCGTCACAGATCCGGAAAAGGAGAAGCCGCCGAAGAGATCACAGAATACATGGTGGCGCAAAACAGCGTAGATGTAGAGGCCGTGAGCGGAGCGAGTGCATCAAGCGTGGTGATCCAGGCAGCGGTCATGCAGGCGCTTGAAGCGGCGGTGAGGCCATGAAGAGCGCGCGTCTTGAATTGTTGAAGGTAGATGATCGTCATTTTCTCTTTGCGATGATCACTGCTCTTGCCAATCGCATGCAGATGGTAGGGGATACCTTTTTTCAGGAGGTGACCTGGAAGCAATGGTTTGTCCTTCTAGGCATCAGCATCTTTACAACACCTCCCTCCATCATGCAGTTAGCCGACACGATCGGCACGTCTCACCAAAATGTCAAACAACTGCTTCTTCGTCTTCAGCGAGCAGAGTACGTCCGACTTGAAAAGGATCCGGCGGATCAGCGTCGCACCCTTGTGCATTTGACGGAGAGATTCTCTGATTTTGAGAGGAAATATCAAGAGGAGAGTATGGAGTTCATCAGCCAAATGTATAAAGGGATTGATGAAAAAGACATCCTTATTGCTAGAAAAGTGCTCGAGTCGATCGAAGCCAATCTAAAACGATTCAGTGGAAAGGCATAAAACACAGGAGGCGCCTTGTGATGGTTTTTTTGTCCGACGGAAAAGAACAGAACGTAGGAAAGCTTTTGTATGAAGAGGTACGACGTCGAGGTGTCGAGGCCACGTACATCTCTTTAGATGAAAAAGACATTGGACCCTGCAGAGGATGCGGCAGCTGCAGCGGCCCGACCTTTGGCAAGTGTATCCAAAACGATGACATGCAAGAGGTGTTGAAGATCCTCTCTGCCAGCAGAACGTGGGTCATGGTCTGTCCGATCCGCTTCGGAAACTACTCTTCGAGAGCAAAAATGGCGCAGGAGCGTACCAGCACGCTAGGCGACCCACGCTACTATGTAGAAAGGGGAGAACTGGTGAAACAGATGCATGATCTAGATGCTTTCTTTGCTGTAGGCGTAAAAGATCACTGCGAAGAAAACGAAAAAGATGTGTTTCTCTCCCTCCATCGAGAAAATGTGCACATTATGAATGTAAATGGGGAAGCGTTTGTGGTTCCGACACAACCAGACCCCCAGAGCATTTCTCACATCGCAGAGGTGTTGATCCATGAATAAGACAACATGTCTCCAACGAGTCCTACTACTTAGTGCAAGCCCGAGGATAAAAGGGACCAGCGTGATGCTCCTAGAGCGCATCCGTAAACAGGTACAGGGAGAACTGGTGCATTTGTATCTCGAGGAAACAGAGACCATTCTCGAAAAAATGAAAGCCGCCGAGACAATCGTCATCAGCGGTCCGTGTTATATCAATGGCTACCCCGGCGCACTTCAGCGACTTCTCGAAGCAGCTCATGAGAAGGCACCTTGGGAAGGCCAAAAACTCTATGGGATCATCAACGGCGGCATGCCTTATGTCCATACGCATCGATCCGGAGTCGACTCGTTGAAACTCTTTTCCTCTCAGTGTGGCTTTTCTTGGATGGGAGGGTTTGTACTGGGTGGGGGTGCGATGCTTGACGGAGGTCCGCTGGAGAAGCATCTTTCAGCGAAAAAAGTGGTGCCGGCTTTTGAACAGTTTGTGAAATGTATAGCTGAAGGACAGCCCTCGCCGGATGCACTCTATGAAGAGGCTCAGACGCCTCCGGGCAAAGTCATGACCCATGTATTTGCCGGCCTGCTTTCGTTTATGATGAGTCGAAAACTCAAAAAATATGCCTATGTTCTTAAAATGAGAAGGCCACATAGTAAAAAATAGGTTTCGTGCTTCGTTCTATTCTTTGTCGGAAGTCAGGGATTTTTGCATCCAGCGCGGATGGCAATCAATATCTCGTATGTCGCAGTCGGAGCAACCAAAGACAGCCGGAGCGTGTTCTGCATCCGTGTAGGTAAATCCCTCTTTCTCAAAAAAAACGGGGGATTTGGCCACAAGCCAAATGGTGTCGACTCCGCGCCTTTTGGCTTCTTCCAGAACGTGATCAAGTAACTGGCTTCCTAGACCCTTTGTCCGATGCTCAGGTAAGACCGCGATCCCATCGACGACCCAATGTCCCTCGCGCAGGCCAAGTGTAGCGGCACCGATGAGTTGACCATCTTTTTTAGCGGTCCATATTTTTTGGACATTTCTTTCGACGGGCTCATTGCCCATCTCCAATCCCTGTGAAAGAAAAAGAGCGTCAACGGGACCGAGTTCATTCGTTGTCGTAATCATGGCGCCTCCTGATCGCGTGTGAGGATGGAACCTTTCGCGCATCTCTGTACGGAAAATTCTTACATCTGATATGTACCCAAGCGATATGGCTGCAGATCATCTTCTGCAAATCCTACGATCTGTTTAGTAATTTCATGTTCGTGTAATGGAGGGGCTTACCGCCACCCGATAGTAAACAATCGCCTCAAAAAATGCTTGCACAGCCTCAGAAATGGTGCTATGATATCAAAGTTACCATGAGAAGTGGAAGTGAGGTGAGTTTCCATGAAAAAAGATATCCATCCGGATTATCATGAGGTTGATGTGGTCTGCGCTTGCGGAAACACCTTCAAGACGCGTTCGACCAAAGATACCATTCGTATAGAAATCTGTTCGGCTTGCCATCCCTTTTTCACAGGGACCCAAAAAGCGCACGAGCGCGGGGGCAGGGCGGAGAGATTCAAGAAAAAATACGGCATCGAAGATTAGAGGAAACTCTAATCTTTTTTCTTGTCGTGTGATCGACGGGTGTCCTGGGTAGATAATATTATTATGGCAAAACTATATTTTCGCTACGGTGCGATGAATTCAGGCAAGACCACCGCACTGATGCAGGTGGCATACAATTATGAAGAGAGGGGCATGAATGTGCTCCTGATGAAGCCGGGCATCGATACAAAAGGCGCAGACCTTTTGGTATCGCGTCTTGGCGTCACAAGAAAGGTAGATCGACTGATCGGATCAGACGATGACGTCGTCAATTGTGTAAAAGAAGCACTGGAGGAAAAACCGATCCACTGCATTCTTGTCGACGAAGCGCAATTTTTCACGCAGAGACAGATTGACGGTCTGTTTGATATTGTATTGAATCTCGATATCCCCGTCATCTGCTATGGTCTGCGCACAGACTTTTTAATGAACGGTTTTCCCGGGAGCACCCGCCTGCTTCTTCTAGCGCACTCTATTGAGGAGCTCAAGACCATCTGCCGCTGTGGCAAAAAAGCGGTCATTAACGGCAGAAAAGTCAGCGGGAAGTATGTGTTCTCGGGCGAGCAAGTCGCCATTGAAGACGGAGGCGATGTCACCTATGAGTCGCTGTGTGGGCAGTGCTACACTCGTCTTCGTGAGGAGGCCAGCCGTTGCTAAAATCGCAGTAGGCGGACAGGCGCTGATTGAAGGGGTGTTGATGAGAGGCCCTTCCGGCATCGCCCTGTGTATTCGAAAAGAAGACGGAGAACTCTTCTGCGAAGAACAAGTGGTAAATGCATCGCCGACAGGCATCTGGAAGCTTCCGATTCTTCGGGGCATCTTTGCACTTGGGCAGTCGATGAAGATCGGCCTTGGTGCGCTCAACCGCTCGAGTGAGTTTTTCGGGGCGGGAGAGGTCAGCCGATGGGATGCTTGGCTCGAGAAACGCTTCGGTGAAAAGCTCGCCACGAAAATCTCCATGGCGCTGACCCTGATGACGAGCGTTTTGCTGGCGGTGGTGTTTTTTATAGCGCTTCCGACGCTTCTTGTGGGGACGCTTCAGCGATGGATTCAGGTGCCGATCGTCCTGAGTCTTCTTGAGGGCTTAGTGAAGATGGGGCTGTTTTTTGCCTATGTTCTTAGCATCCGACGTATCCCGGAGATTCATCGGGTCTTTCAATACCATGGAGCAGAACACAAGGCTGTGTATAATTTTGAGTCCGGAAAACCGCTGAGCGTCGAGAATGCGAGAGGATTTTCCACCCTGCATCCAAGATGTGGCACGAGCTATGTCTTCTTTGTACTGACACTGAGCATTCTATTCTTTTCCTTTGTCTCTTGGACAAGTCCGCTCCTTCGCACCGCCCTGAAAATTGTCTTTCTTCCGGTGGTGGCCGGGCTGGGCTTTGAACTCCTTCGCTTTACGGCAAAAGAAAAGCCGTGGATACGCTATCTGCGCGCTCCCGGTATGATGCTACAAAAGATCACGACAGCAGAGCCGGATGATCAGCAGCTTGAAGTCGCCATTGAAGCTCTTAAGCGAGTGATTCCCGGTGAAAGTTAGCTCCGTCTTCGGGAAAAAAGCGTATCGGGCCATCCTTCAGAA
>DUVM01000123.1 GCA_012841045.1 Tissierellia bacterium
ATCACGAAGTATACAAAGCGGATGACGGGGTTGGATTACGATCCTATGACGCAGGTAGTGGTAACCATTGGAGCCAGTGAAGCTTTAGATGCCATTTGGGCCGCGTTTCTTGACCGGGATGATGAGATTATTATCCCAAGTCCGTTTTACGGCGCATACACTAAAGGGCTCGACTATGCAGACAAGAAGTATGCCTTGGTTCCCATCCTAAAAGAAGGAGGAAAGGTCGAGTACAATCGAAAAGATTTTGAAGCTGCATTGACACCCAATACGAAGTTACTTCTGATCAATTCGCCAAACAATCCCAGCGGATACGTCATGACAGATGAAGATCTGCAGATGATTGCTGACTTTGCAAAAGAACATGATTTAATCGTCATCTCCGATGACTGCTATGACAACTATATCTTTGAAGGAGAGTTTAAGAGTATTGCGGCTCTTCCGGGGATGAAAGAGAGAACCTTGATTGTCAACTCCACGTCGAAGACGTTTTCCATGACGGGGTGGAGAATCGGATATGTTATAGGGAATCCGACATTCATTGATGCGATTTTGAAAATCCACGCTCAAACCGTTGTCTGTCCCTCGATATTTGCGCAAGTGGGGGCAGTGGTGGCGTATGATGAAGAGATTCCAGAAGTCAAGGAAATGTTCCACGCGTTTCTAGAGAGAAAAGAGTATATCGCTGAGTTCTTAAAGACGATTGAAGGGGTTTCTTACGTCGAACCAAAAGGGGCATTTTACATCTTTATGGACATCGGCAGTACAGGGATGACCGGATTTGAGTTTTGTCAGAAACTTCTAGAAGAAAAAGGTGTGACTCTTTCACCTGGGAATAACTTTGGATTGGAGTGGGAAAATTACGTAAGGATTTCCTATGCCTGCTCTTTATAAGATGTAAAAAAAGCTATGAAACGACTAAAAGAGTTTATTGAGGAAAATGCCTAGGTAATAAGAAGCTGATAAGATATTCCATTACTTATCAAACGTTATGTGTAGATGTGTCACAGTAATTGCAGTCACTGGTGTTATTGAATGAATGGCAAACTTCGTGGGAGAAGGGAGAGCTAAAGGAAATGAAGCTAATTGACAAAATCGTCGATTTTCGCCGGGAATTGCACGCAAATCCAGAGGCATCGATGAAAGAAGTGCAAACGCGGCGTCGCATTAAGGAGTTTTTGCAAGCGAATGCTCCAGGGATAAAAATTGTTGAGAAAGACCGATGGCTTTATGGTCTACATGATGAAGGGGCGGAGGAAACGTATCTGTTCCGCGCAGATTTCGATGCGATTTTGCACGAGGACGGCAGCACATTCCACGGATGCGGGCACGATGGGCACACGGCGATTCTTGCCGGGCTGGCCTCAAAACTGGATGGGGAAACATTAGGGCGCAATATCGTCTTTTTGTTTCAACATGCTGAGGAAACGGGAGAGGGTGCGATTGAAACCGTGCCCGTGATCGAAGAAGCGCAAGTGGATAAAGCCTTTGCTCTTCATGGTATGTCAGGACTGGAGCTAGGAAAGATCTCTTTTCGGGCAGGTACGAACTTCTGTGCATCCACAGGTTTTTTGATCCAGATGAAAGGGCTACAGAGCCACGCATCAGAGCCTGAAAAAGGCAACAATCCCGCCTATCTTATGGCGGCGCTGACCCAGCTCGTCGAACCGCTAAAAGAGTTCAACGGCTTTACGCCAAGGACTTGGAACGGAATAGAATTCAAGAACTTAGTGATGGCCACGCTCGTCTATCAGCGTTTAGGAGAGAAGGCGTTCGGCGTTTCTCCCTCCACAGCGGAGATGGGCTTGACGTTAAGAGCATACTATGAAGCAGAAATTGATCAATTGATTGTAGCCATCGAAGAGTTTGTCAAGACAGAAGCTGAGAAGAAAGGGCTCACGGTTGATTTTGAGCAGCTCGAGCGTTTTCCCGAGACGGCTAGTGACGAAGCATTAGTTGAAAAGATACAGCCTCTTATGGATCAGTGGGGATTTCGTTGGACACTTCAAGAGGAAGCCATGCGCGGATCAGAGGACTTTGGACACATTGCGAAATTAGTCCCCTCAATCTATTTCTTGTTAGGATTAGGGGAAGACTCGCCTCCCATGCATAATGTCGCATTTGAGTTTAAAGATGAGGTCATTCCGATCGGCTTAGATCTATTTGAGAAAATTGCTCGATACGGCGTGTAATGGTTTTTAACATTTCCTTTTAAGCAGAGAGCGCACTCTCTGCTTTTTTTGTTTCTTCTTACTTTCATTGTGTAGATGAACGCTTTTTTACATCAGTTCGAGGAATCTCTCCGCGGCGATGCTCATAGGAAGGGATGGATTGTAGAGTAGACACAGCTCTCTGGCGGGAGGCATCTGTGTCACGTGTATTTGAGGCAGACCGGCTTCTCGTACAATCTGACCAGGGGCGTATCCTATGCCAAACCCCTTGGCGACGAGATCGACCAATAGGTCGATACTGATGACCTCTACGCTTGGCTTCCAGTTGAGGCGGTGTTTTTCAAATGTGCTCTCTAATTCTTGGCGGGTACTAGTGTGAAGGCCAAGGCTGACCCACGGGTAAGATAGGAGTTCTTTTAACGTATGCTTTTTCTCAGCGAGAAAAGCGTAGTCCTCTCCCGTAAAGAAGATCTCCTCCATGGCAAGAATGGGCTTGGCAATCAAGCCGGCAGGATCTAGATCACTGAGAGAAGCAAAACCGATGTCCACAGTCCCTCGATGGAGTTCTTCTATGATACTCGGTGAGGGGCGGTTGACAAGGCTCAGATGGATGGAAGGATATTTTTTTCGATAGGTGGCGAAAATGTCTAGTAGAAAATGCCGGCAGAGTGTGTCGCTGGCGCCGATGATCATGGAGCCTCTTTTCGCCTGCGTGACTTCTTCAATGATCTCCTCAGCTCTTCGGATCCGCCCAAAGGCCTGTTCCAGCTCTCCTTGGAGCAATTTTCCTTCTTCTGTAAGATATACGCGGCGACCTCTTCGAGAGAAGAGGAGGACGCCCAGTGCATCTTCAAGCGATTTAACGGCTTGAGAAATGGAGCTCTGCGTGACAAAGAGTTCTCTTGCTGCGCGAGTGAAGTTTTCATATTGAGCGGCCGCAAAAAAGAATCTATATTTCTCCAGGCTATTCATTAGCTCTCCTTATGATAAGTATTAATAAATACCATATTTGATTATAACGCAAGAGACCGTACAATAGTAGATGAGGAGGGCACATGTTTACTATTTATCTGGAAAAAAAAGAAGGCTTTCGCGTTCAGGCGCAGAAAACAAAGCGAGAGCTTGAAACACAGTTGAGCTTTGCGATAGAAGAGATTCGCATCATCCAAATGTATTACTTACAAACTGAATTACACGACGATATTGTCAAGAGCATCTTTTGGGACCCGAGCTATGGCGAGGTGTCTTTTTCTTTTGACGTACCGGAGGGGTATCAAGCCCTTCGTGTGGAACCCCAGAGTGGTCAATTCGATCAACGCGCGCATTGGGCGCAGAAATGTCTGCAAGTCTACGGTGTAAAAGACACTGTCGGCGCTGCCGTCATTTACCTTGTCAAAGAGGTTGACAAGCAGCAATGGGAAGCAATTCGTGATCGCTTGATCAATCCTGTGGAATCAAGAGAGATCGCGCTAGATGCTTTTCCCTCAAGAAAGAAACGAAGCGAAAAGGACAGAACCTTTGATACCTTTACACTTGAAAACGCCGATCTATCAAGTCTTCTAAAAGAGTTAGATCTGGCTCTGTCTGTAGAGGACATGGAAGAAGTCCGCAAATATTTTCTCGAGGAAGGCAGGACGCCCAATTGGAGCGAGCTGAAATTCCTGGAGACGTTTTGGAGCGACCACTGCCGCCACACGACCTTTCACACGGAGCTAGAGAGTGTCGACGTGAGTGACAGCGGGATTGAAAGTGCCAAAAAAGATTTGGCGCTGTATGAGCGCATGAGAAAAGAATGGGGGAATCGTCCGCCCACACTGATGGATCTAGCTGTTTTCAGCGTACGTCGTCAGAAGAAAAACGGTCGGTTAACAGATCTTGAAGAAAGTGAAGAAATCAACGCCGCAAGCATTTATCGCAAGGCAGGTGGCGAAGACATCCTGTTGATGTTTAAAAATGAGACACACAATCATCCGACGGAGATTGAACCCTTTGGGGGCGCTGCCACATGTTTAGGAGGCGCTATTCGAGACCCCCTGTCCGGACGAAGCCATGTCTATCAGGCGATGCGCCTGACAGGAGCCAGAGATCCTCGAGATATGAAGACACTCGAAGGAAAACTCCCTCAGATGACACTGTGCCGCCGCGCGGCGGAAGGATACAGTTCCTACGGCAATCAGATCGGTGTCGCCACCGGATGTGTCCAAGAATTCTATCATCCGGGATTTGAAGCCAAGAGAATGGAAGCGGGATTTGTTATTGCCGCTGCCAAAAAAAGTCATGTTACCCGAGGAACGCCTGAGCCGGGCGATCTTCTGCTTCTGTTGGGCGGCCCGACCGGTAGAGACGGGATCGGAGGCGCATCGGGCTCATCCAAGAGCCACGATGAATCGGTGGTGGAGGATGCCGCCAGCGAAGTCCAAAAGGGGAATGCGCCGGAAGAGAGAAAGCTGATGCGCTTTTTCCGCGACGAACACATCGGTCCGAAGATCATTCGCTGCAATGATCTTGGCGCCGGTGGCGTCGGGGTGGCGTTTGGCGAGATTGCTCCGGGGCTCTGTGTGGAGCTTGACCATGTGCCGGTGAAATACGAAGATATCTATCCGTGGGAAGTTCTCCTCAGCGAATCGCAGGAACGCATGGCCGTCGTCATCCGCTCCGAATCACTTCCTCTTTTTGAAAAGACAGCCCAAAAGGAAAATCTGACACTGACCGTTATTGGAAAAGTGACGGAAGAACCTCGCTTCGTCGTCACCCATCAGGGCAAAAAAGTCGTGGATCTGAGCAGAGACTTTTTATCGAGTAGCGGTGCCGTGCGCAAGGCAAGCGCAAAGGCGGAGCCGATAGATTTTTCTGCTTATCCTTACAAGGGCAAAAATAATGACATCAACACGCTGCGGTATGCTTCGCTGCAGGGACTCAGCGAGATGTTCGATTCGACCGCAGGCGCGCTAAACGTATTAGCCCCCTTTGGAGGAAAAGAAAAGAAGACACCGGTCGAGGGGATGGTTTCTATTATTCCCATCGGTGACAACAGAGAAGACGTCAGCATCGCCACATGGGGATATGATCCGCATCTTGCACAGTGGAGCCCTTATCACGGAGCACAGTCGGCGGTACTCTTAAGTCTTCTTCGTGCACTGACCTTGGGCTCTGATATTCAAGGGATCCGCTTTACATTCCAGGAGTATTTCGAACGACTCGGAGACGATCCACTGCGTTGGGGCAAGCCGTTGATGGCGCTTCTTGGCGCGAATTCTGTCCTTGAGACCTTTGGACTGGCTTCGATCGGTGGAAAGGACTCGATGAGTGGGTCGTACTTATGGGAAGGCGGGGAGCTCCGTGTGCCACCGTCTTTGATCTCCTTTGCGGTCAATACGGCACGCCTCAGTGATGTCATCAGTCCTGAGTGGAAGCAGACAGACAGCTACCTGTTCCTTCTGACGATGCCCAAAAATGCAGATTACACCTTCAAGATGGAAGAGGTAAAAGAGAGAGCCAAAGCTTTCTTGAGAATAAGAAATGAAGGAATACTAAGTGCTTCGGTCGTCGAGAGTTCTCTAAAAGAAACGCTTCTTCGAAGTGCGTTTGGAAACAGAATCGGTGCGACGGTACGAGATGTCGACGACGCATACGGCTCCATCCTCATAGAGAGTCAAAAAGAACTTGATCACAAGGAGCTGGTCCTACTTGGGCAGACAAATGACTCCAACGTGCTTACCTTTGACGGTGAAGATCTTCCGCTCGATCAGGCATTGGCCGCTCGTGAGGCCGTTTTATCTGACATCTACGAAAAGAGTACGCAAAAAGCAGAGCCGGGGGCCTTTGATCAGACCAATGCGCCGGTCGAAGCCGTCTCGAAAGAACGAGTGCGTGTTCTTCTTCCGATCTTCCCCGGAACCAATGATGAAGACAGTGTCATCTGCGCGTTTGAAGAAGCAGGGGCAGAAGTGGAGCGATGGGTCTTTTGCGACAAAGAGATGGACGACGCAGTAAATGAGTTGGCGCAGAGGATGGAAACATGCGACATCCTTGCTTTAAGCGGAGGCTATAGTTCACCAGGAGAACCTGACGCAAGCGCAACGTTTATCGCCTGCGTATTCAGACAAAAGCCCGTGAGAGAAGCATTTCAAGCGCTTCTCGATCGTGAGGGCCTCGTTTTTGGATTGAACAATGGCTTCCAGGCACTGTTAAAAATGGGTGTTTTCCACGATGGCAAGATTCAAGATCCGCAGGAAGTCTCCATGGGTCTGACGGACAACGCCATCGGACGCCATCAGGCGATGTATACCAGCGTACAGTCTCGCACCGACAGAGGCCCATGGCTTGCCGGAGCGAAAGAAGGGGACATCTATCAAGTGCCTGTATCGATGGGAGAAGGAAGGTTTTTCGCAACGGAAGAAGATATAAGGCTTCTAAAAGAGCGAAAGCAGATTGCAACACAGTATCTTGAGAATCCCAGCTCTTCGATGGAAAATGTCGAAGGATTACTCAGCCCGTGTGGTAAAATTATAGGCAGGATGGCTATGGACGATCGTCTGCAAGAAGGAGCAGGCGTCAACATCCTTGAGAAAAAGCATCTTGATATCTTTTCTTCCGCTGTCGCCCATATGAAAGGAAAAAAATGAAAATCGCGCTGATTATGGGAAGCCAAAGTGACTATGACGTGGTCAAACCGGCCTTGGAGATCTGTAAACATTTCGGAGTTTCCGTTGTGACAAGGGTGCTGAGCGCCCATCGCACGACAGATGAAGCGCTGGCTTTTGCACGAGAGGCAAAGGAAAACGGCTTCCGCGTCATTCTCGCTGCTGCAGGCAAAGCAGCACATCTTCCGGGGGTGCTGGCCTCTGTCACGGAGCTCCCTGTCGTAGGGATTCCGGTGCAGACATCGATGATGGGGGGGCTTGATTCGCTCCTAAGTATCGTGCAGATGCCCTCCGGTGTGCCTGTCGCCAGTGTCGGAGTGAACGCCGCAGCCAATGCTGCGCTCCTAGCCATGCGCATTTTGGCGCTGTCGGACGAAGAGTTGGCAACGAAATACAGAAACTATGTAAAACAACAGGAGGAGAACGTCAGGCAGCAGGATCGGGAAGTCTGCGAAGCAACGCGCCTGTACGAATAGAGTAAATATGGACAAACTCAGAGAAGAATGTGGCCTAGTAGGCATCAGCTCAAATGAGTATCAGCCTATGGGCATGAAGATCTTTGACGGACTGATGAGCGTACAACATAGAGGACAGGAAGCTGCCGGCATCGCCGTTTATCATGAAGGGGTGATGACGTATTACAAGAATACAGGACTGGCATCGGAAGTGTTCAATCAGGAAAACTTGCGACCGTTAAACGGATCTATTGGCATTGGCCATGTGCGCTACAGCACGACCGGCTCGCAGGAGCGAAAGAATGCGCAGCCACTGGTGGTGGACTTCAAAGGCGGATCCATGGCGCTGGTTCACAACGGAAATCTCATTAACGCCGTGAAAATCCGAGAAGAATTGATTGAAGAAGGCCACAGCTTTACCACGACGATCGACTCGGAAGTCATCGTGCGACTTCTTTCAAAAAAGTATAAAAACGACGGCCTGAAGGCGCTGATAGAGACCTTAAAAAGAATCAAAGGTGGCTTTGCGCTGATTCTGATTCTTGATGGGAAAATGTACGGTGTCAGAGATCCCCATGCCCTTCGTCCGCTGGTGATGGGAAGGACAAAAGACAACGAAATTGTGTTTGCTTCCGAGACCTGCACGCTCGATCTTCTGGAGGCGGAGTACATCAAGGATCTTGAAAAAGGGGAGATCGTGGAAGTAACGGGATCGGATTACCGCAGTATCATCTATGATGACACGAAGCGTCGAGCGGTCTGTTCCTTCGAGTACGTGTATTTTTCCCGCCCTGACTCCCGTCAGGAAGGAAGAAGTGTCTACGAAGCAAGGGTTCGTATGGGGGAGCTGCTCGCCAAAAAAGACACTGGCGATTACGACCTGGTGGCGCCCGTTCCTGACAGCGGCATTCCTGCGGCTGTCGGGTATGCAAAGGCTGCGGGCTTGCCGTATACGCACACATTGATCAAGAACAAATACATTGGGCGTACCTTTATGGATCCTACTCAGGAGGGAAGAGAGAGAATGCTTCGATTGAAGCTCGGGATCATCAAAGAAACGGTGAAAGACAAACGCATTCTCTTAGTGGATGATTCGATTGTTCGCGGTACGACGATGAGAAGACTGGTGGAGAGATTAAAGGAAGCCGGGGCGAAGGAAGTGCATGTGCGAAGCTGTTCGCCTCCCGTCAAATATTCTTGTTACTTCGGCATTGATACGCCACTGAAGAAACTGCTGATCGGCGCCAACTACGAAGTAGATATGATCGCCAAACACATTAGAGCGGACTCACTCAAGTATTTAGACAACGAGGACTTGATTGAAGCCATCGGGATTCCAAAGGATGAGCTCTGTCGAGCCTGCTTTGACGGAGAGTATCCGATGGAGGTCCCGAGAGTTCAGAGCCGCTACGTATTTGAGAAATTCTAAGAACAGGAGGCAAACAGTGAAAGTCAGCTATGCTCAGGCGGGCGTCGATGTTCGCCGGGGGCAGGAAGCCGTAGAAAAAATGAAAGCGGCGGTAGAAGCCACCTATACCCCTGAGGTTCTTACGGAACTCGGCAGTTTTGCCGGGTTTTTCCGCGTCCCGGAAGGGTACAACGAGCCGGTACTTGTCAGTGGGACAGACGGCGTAGGGACGAAAATTCTTCTGGCAAAAGAACTGGGGGACTTTTCAGGTCTCGGCCAGGACTTAGTGGCTATGTGTGTCAATGACATCTTATGTCACGGTGCCAAGCCGCTGTTTTTTCTCGATTATCTTGCAAGCGCCAGGCTCGAACCGGATGTCGTAGTTTCGCTCGTTGAGAGCATTGCAAAAGCCTGCAAATCAGTGGGATGCGCTCTCATCGGAGGAGAAAGTGCAGAGATGCCCGGCATCTATGCGCCAGGAGATATCGACATGGCGGGTTTTTGCGTCGGCATTGTGGAGCGAGAAAAGAGCATTGACGGTAGAGACATCCGTGCAGGCGATCGCCTGATCGGCCTTTCTTCTAGCGGAGTCCACTCCAACGGCTATTCGCTGATCCGAAAACTCTTTTTGGAACTCTATCCAGACGAGATCACACCGTTTGCCGAAGAACTCCTGCGACCGACACATTTATACCTTGAACCGCTTGAAGCGCTGTGGAGTCAATTGAAAGTCAAGGGCATTGCGCACATTACCGGAGGAGGTTTTTTCGAGAACATTCCGCGTATGCTGCCCAAACACCTGACGTTTGATGTCGATACAGCCAGTTGGCCTCGCACGCCTCTGTTTAAAAAGATCGCTCAGTTGAGCGCACTGGATGAAGAGGAACTTTTCTCCACCTTCAACATGGGCATCGGCATGGTCATAGCACTTTCGCCCGAGGACGTTGACTTGGCGCATCGGATTCTTAAAGAGTCGGGATGGGAAGCCTATACCATCGGACAGGTCGTAGAGGGGACAGAGCCGTGCCTTCGCTAGGACGCATCGCCATCTTTGCCTCAGGCAGCGGATCGACCTTTGCGTATCTGGCGGATGAAGGTCGTGAGTGGTTTGAAGTCGTTGCGCTATTTTGCAATCGCCCAAATGCGGGCGTGATCGAAAAAGCTGCCGCTCGTCACGTGCCGGTGGTTCTTATCGAGCAAGATGGAGCATGGAAGAAAACACTCGAGGATCTAGACCCGGACCTTGTGTGCTTGGCCGGATATTTAAAGCCTTTCCCGGAAGATCTCGTGGATCGTTTTCGAGGCAAGGTTCTCAATGTTCATCCGGCGCTTCTTCCAAAATTTGGAGGAAAAGGATTCTATGGCCACTATGTGCATGAGGCTGTTATTGCAAGTGGAGAGAAGCTCAGCGGTGCCAGCGTACACCTTGTCGACGAAGGCATTGATACAGGAATGATTCTCGCTCAGTCCAGTGTGGACGTACGAGAGGGGATGGATGCAGAAGCATTAGCACAAGCCGTGCAAGCGGTGGAAAAACCACTATACTTAGAGACAATCAGGAAAGTTTTGGAGGAACAGCGTGAGAGCACTAATTAGCGTCTATGATAAGACAGGGATCGTTCCCCTGGCGAAAGAACTTCTCGAACAAGGGTATGAACTCCTTTCCACGGGAGGAAGCCTGAAGGTACTGCAGGAAGCCGGCTGCGCCGTGACGCCCGTGGAGGAAGTGACGGGTTTTCCCGAACTGCTCGGTGGAAGGGTGAAGACACTTCATCCGGCCATTCATGCGGGTCTTCTTGCCAGAAAAAGTGACCCTGAACATCTGCGTCAGATTCAGGAGCAGGGAATTGAGCCGATCGACCTGGTCGTGTGCAACTTGTATCCTTTTGAAGAAGGTCTAAAAAAAGACCTACCTCTGGATGAGATGATCGAACTGATCGACATCGGCGGCCCCACCATGATCCGAAGCGCTGCCAAAAACTATCTGTCTGTCTTTGTCCTGTGCTCAAGTGATCAATACGAAGAGTTTGTCACGCGATTAAAAGAAGATCGAGCGGACGCCGAGTACAGAAAGAGTCTGGCGGCAGCTGCCTTTTCACACTGTGCAGGATATGATGCGCGCATTGCTACATATTTGAATCCCGATCTGTTCCCTGAACATCTGCACATGAGTTTCAAGAGAACAGAGATGCTGCGCTACGGGGAGAATCCACATCAGAGCGCCGCTTTTTATACGGATTCACTTTCTCCCGGACTTCTCAGTAACGCAAAGCTGTTGGGAGGAAAGCCTCTCTCCTACAACAATCTGCGCGATGCCGATGCTGCCATTGGATTGGCGTATTCGTTTGACGAGGGTGTCTGTATCGCGGTCAAGCACTGTACACCCTGCGGGGCAGGTAGAGCCGCTACTGCCCTTGAAGCCTATGAATTAGCGTACAGCTGCGATCCGGTGTCTATTTTTGGAGGGATCGTCGCCTTGAATATGGAAGTCGATGCACCCACAGCGCAGAAGATGTCCGAGATCTTCCTCGAGGTCGTTGCCGCACCCGGATTTACAGATGAAGCGCTGGAGATTCTCACGAGAAAGAAAAACCTTCGGGTCCTCGAGGTGCACGGAAGACCATCAGAAAAGCCGATGATTACCTCTGTTGACGGAGGTATCCTTCTTCAGTCACCTGACATGGAGCTTGTTGAAAAGTTAGAAGTAGTGAGTGAACGCCAACCTTCAGAAGAAGAGCTAGAAGGCCTGCTCTTTGCCTTCCAGGTCGTCAAATTTGCTAAGAGCAACGCGATTGTCGTGTCGGACGGGAAAAAGACAGCAGGGATCGGCGCCGGCAATGTCAATCGCATTGACGCTACCCGCATTGCGTTAGAACGAGGACAGGGAGGGACACTTCTCGCCTCAGACGCATTCTTCCCATTTGATGACGTCGTGGAAGAAGCGGCCAGGATGGGGATCCGAGCGATTATTCAGCCGGGTGGCTCCATTCAAGATCAGGCAAGTATCGATGCCTGCAATCGCCATGGCATTGCGCTTGTGTTTACCGGCATGAGACACTTCAGGCACTGATATGAATGTGCTAATCGTCGGCAGTGGCGGCCGCGAACATGTCCTCGCCACCGTAATCAAAGACAGTGCGTATGCTAATGAGGTCTTCGTATCTCCTGGAAATCCCGGCATGAAAGACGTGGCAACGGTTGTGCCGGCGCAGGGAGTCGATGAACTTCTTGCGCTGATAAAAAAAGAATCTGTTGAACTGGTCGTCATCGGCCCTGAACAACCTCTTGTCGATGGACTGGCTGATCAGCTCCACGCGGAGGGGATCTCTGTCTTTGGCCCCGGGAAAGAGGGGGCTATGCTCGAGGGCAGCAAGGCCTTTGCCAAGGAATTTATGGAGGAGTTTTCAATTCCGACAGCTAAAGTAGAGCTCGCCTTTTCTCTTGATGAGGCGCGGGAGATTTTACAAAAATGGGAAGGGCTTCCGGTGTTAAAAGCGGATGGATTGGCGGCGGGGAAGGGCGTATTCCTTCCAGAGAGCCTTGAAGAGACAGATGCTATTTTGTTGGATCTGTTCGTCCGTGAACAACTCGGCTCTGCGGCGAAGTGTCTACTATTTGAAGAGCGACTATATGGACCGGAAATCTCTTTCTTTATGCTGCGAAATGAA
>DUVM01000124.1 GCA_012841045.1 Tissierellia bacterium
AACTGACGAAACAGATACTTCCCGACGTACTTGAAGCGACGGAGAGCGATTACGCCACAGAGTTTGCTGATTTGATCCTCGCCATCAAAGTGGTGGAAGATCTCGATGAGGCGATTGAGCATATCGCTGCATTTGGCACCGGTCACTCCGACGCGATTCTTACGAAAAACAATAAGAAAGCGGACATATTCAAGAAGGAAGTCGATTCGTCCGTTGTCTATGTCAATGCTTCCACTCGCTTTACAGACGGTGGAGAATTTGGCTTTGGTGGAGAGATCGGCATATCCACGCAGAAACTCCATGCCAGAGGTCCCATGGGACTTGAAGAACTGACATCAAGCAAATACGTTTTAGAAGGCGATGGCCACATCCGATCGTAGTATGGGAATGTAAGAACGTTTTTAGTATGAAGAAGGAGCGAGAACAAGAGGTCTCGCTCCTTTTAAAGAGAAATAAAAAAGGCTAGGTTCCTAGCCGTTTTCTATGTCCATGTCTGTTTTAGGAAAGCTTATTTAAAGCTTTGGCCATACGAGCGACTTTACGACGGGCAGTGTTTGAATGGATCGTTCCCTTCGATGCCGTCTTCTGGACGATCTTCTGCGCGTCGACAAACTTCTGCTCGGCCAGTTCACGGTCGTTCGTGGCGAGAGCTTCATTGAAACGGCGCACAGAGGTTCTCATCTTTGATTTGGCAGCTTTGTTGCGCTCCGTCTTCTTTCGAATAACGAGGATGCGCTTCTTCGCCGACTTAATATTTGCCAAGCGTTTCACCTCCTTTATGCTGTAACAGAGTCATGTTATCATGAATTACCCTCAAATGGCAAGGATTAATTGAATTTTGAGCCACTTAATTTATCATTAAATACATTATATCAGTTGCCGACTTGTATCCGCACTGCTTTTGATGAGTCTGTTGACAAAACAATCTTAGAAAATTTTTCTCGAATCTTTTTCTTGTCTCATGCCGGCATCTGTGTTCTAGCCCTGTCTGTATTCTCTTGATAAGAATCATTGAAGAAAATTCCCTTGGCAAGAAGCATGCTGTCCCGACAAGGGGCGATACTATGAAGTCAAAAACCTTCTATTTCTACTAAGGGTTTTATTCCCTCTTAGAAAAATTGTTTTAAAATACTCGTCGTTTTCGAAGCAAGAAATAGGCGGCCAGCAACATCGCAAGTCCAGCGACAAGATACAGTACTTGTTGGCTACTTCCTGTAGAAGGAAGTTTTTTCACGACGTACGTGTTGGTAATAACGAGGTCGTTTTCTACTTTCTTGTATTCTTTTGGTACAAAATCTTTTTCACTTTTTTGATCAAATTCCATCACAGTGAAAATATAGGCTTTTCCACTTGCATCAGTCTCTTTTAAAGTTATTCCAAGTGACGGATGTGATTCCATCGAGTTTCTTGATTTCTGCTCCTGGGACAGCCTCCAGTTTGCCTCCCTCAATATGTCGATAGAGTTTAAACCAGATGACCGGCTTATCTTTAGGAGCATCTTTCCAAACTTTATTAGCAGTGACAAATCCGTTGCTAGGAATTACATCAGGTAATTTGGAGTA
>DUVM01000125.1 GCA_012841045.1 Tissierellia bacterium
CACATCATAGTGAAGCCAATCCGCTCCACTTTCTTGCATCAAAGTGACTTCCTTCTCCAAGTGCAAAAAGTCTGCCGACAGGAGCGAGGGGGCGATGAGAATCATGAATACTCTTTCCTCTCTTTCACTTCTTCTAGTAATGCCAGATAGTTTTCATAGCGTTCAGGGCGGATACGTCCCTGCTCGAGGGCTTCCTTGACGCCACACTGCGGTTCAGGTCCGTGCAGACAGTTGTCGTAGCGGCAGTTCTCTGAGAAGGGCAAAAACTCCTCATAGCACTCACGCAGGACTAAGGAGTCAATGTCTTGATCGAGTGCGAGATTAGTAAAGCCAGGCGTATCGACAATAAACGTCTCGCCTCCGATGGGAAGTAACTGCACGTGGCGTGTCGTATGTCTTCCCCTTCGAAGTTTTGCAGAGATCTCTCCAACTTCGAGTTCTTTCTCCACTCCAATAGCGTTAAGAAGAGAGCTTTTTCCGGTCCCGGAAGGGCCGGCGACAACATGTGTCCCTCCACTCAAAGAAGCGCGAAGCTCCTCTACTCCCTCCCCGGAAAAGGCGCTGATAAAGTGTAGCGCAAGCGGACTGAGAGAATAGATCGTCTTCGCTCTTTCAATCTCTTCGTTGTCGAGATCTGATTTATTAAATACCAGCATGGGAGTAATCCCCTGTGCCAGCGCATTACATATGAGCTTATCGATCAAAAGATAGTCCGGGGAAGGATCTTTTAAGCTAAAGACGATGAGAGTCATCGTGACATTACTCACTCGAGGGCGACGAAGAATGTTCTGTCGCGGATAGATCTTTGTGATCGTCCCTTCCATGTGAATCTCATCTGCTTCTATATCTACCCAATCCCCTACTGCAGGCGTGATGTTTTCAAGCCGAAACAGTCCACGAGGCTTCGTGAGATAGACTTTTTCTTCACTGTAGACATGATAAAAACCTGCCATTGCCTTGATGATTTTTCCTTTCATCACGGCGCCGCATAATCCTTAATCACGACTCCATCGACGTACATACGATACGTGAAGCCTTTAAGCACTTCGAGCGTAAAGCTGACATCGCCCGCGCTTTTCTCATGATTTCTGGCATACGTCGGATCTGTCGCCTCATTGCCGTCTTTATCAAAAGCGAGGATCGCCAGATAATAACTGTCGTTTGTCTCCTCCGTCGGGGAAAACGTAAACGTGATATTCGTGGTGGTCGGTGGCGTCGGCTCTTCTTCCGGCGGTTTTTCAGGCTCCGGTTCTTCTGGCGTTGCCTCTTTTCCTCTGCTGACCACTAGATAGATTCCTGAACCGTCGGGCACTTCCTGTGTCGGAGGAAGCGACTGACGGATAATGTGCAGCTCCGGCACCGTATCGGAATGCTCGTGATTGATGCCGCGGATAGGAATGTTGGCTTCGTTGAGCAACTGCGTCGCTTCCGTGATTTCTTTTCCGACGACATCGGGAACAACCAGTTTAACCGGTTCTTTCCCCTTGCTGATGACAATGTTCACCTTCGTATCCGGCGAAACGGAGACGCCTTCTTCAACAGACTGTGAAATCACTCGGTCTTGCGGGACCTCCGGATCATATTCTTCACCCACCTCACCGAGAGTCAGAGAATGATCAAGTAGAAGGCTCTCGGCCTGTTGTTTGGTCAACAGGAGCAGGCTAGGTACTTCGACCATCTCATAGCCTTTGCTGACGATCAATTCAACGCGCGAACCCACTCGCAGAGGAGTGTCTTTTGCCACACTCTGATCAAGAACATAGCCTTTTGCGTATTCATCGGAGAAGCGCGCCTGTATGATCACCGCTTCTAGTTTGCTGTCGTTTAAGACGACCATGGCGTCCTGATAAGGCATTCCGACGACATAAGGAGCCGGCGTCTGCGGTTGGGCCATGCGTTCTTGGAATTTGGGAATAAAGATCGCAAGCGCCGTAATAGAAGCCAAAAGAACGCCTAGAATGACATAGAAGACCACACTGGTCGGCTTTCTTTCTTCATCAGGCACAATGACAGGTCTTGGGGGAACCTGTGAGCGATACGATACAGGTTTTTCTCCCATCAGGACTTTATATAGATTCTCCAGCTCTCTACGCATCGCAAGCATACTGGCATAGCGCTTCATCGGTTCAATCGATGTCGCACGCTGAACAATCTGCTCGAGGCGGGAACTGATCGCCGGGTTCTTATCTCGAATGGGGCGAATCGGCTCTTTTAATTTTCTAAACGCCGCTGTGATCGGTGAATCTTGCGAAAACGGCACTTCACCGGTGGCAAGCTCATAGAGCACCACGCCTAGAGAGAAGATGTCGCTTCTGGCATCCATGTGCACACCTTTTAACTGCTCAGGCGCTGCATAGCGGAGCGATCCCATCACTTCTTCATTCTTCACAAGTGTGGCATCCGACGTTACTTTTGCTATGCCAAAGTCGGTCAATTTCGGTTCATACTCACTGGTGAGCATGATATTGTCCGGCTTTACGTCGCGATGGATGACGCCATTTGAGTGGGCGTGTTGAAGCGCACTGGCAAGCTTGATGCCGATAGCGACGATTTCTTTTTCTTTCAGAGGTTGAGGAAGGGAGCGCAGAAACTCTTTCAACGTGGGTCCTTCTACATACTCCATGACAATGTAGCGCTGTCCGTTTTCCTCAAAGGAATCATACACCTGCACAATGTTTTTATGATTAAGCTGCGCGATCGCCGATGCTTCATCAAGAAGCGCTTCGGAGCGCACATTTTCTTTATCTTTTAATTTTTTAATCGCGACATTTCTGCGCAATTGAGAACAGTAGGCCAGATAGACGGTGGCCATCCCCCCGTTCCCCACTTCCTTTAGGATCCGATAGCGGTCCTGTAATACTGAATCAATCATGACTTCCCTTTACTACGACCACGGCAATGTTATCTCTCGCGCCGCTTTTTAGAGCAGTGTCGACGAGTTTACTCGCAATGACATCACTGGATTCATCCAGAAGAAGAATGTCTAGGATCTCACCATTCGTAAGTTGATCGGTCAAACCGTCGGTACAGAGGAGCAGTGTGTCCTCTTTTCCCATCTCGAATTCCTTGAGATCTCCTTCGACTTTCTCATACGCACTAAGTGCTTTCACAAGGACATTTCTCTTTGGATGAACGCGAGCCTGTTCTTTATCGATGACTCCGTTTCGGTAGAGAATGTTGACGAGCGTGTGATCTTCGGTCATCTGATACAAGATGCCGCCCCGCACGAGATACGCGCGAGAGTCCCCGATATGCATCAGGTACACGATCCCATCGACGATCAACGCACAGACAAAGGTGGTCCCCATATCTTTGAGGTTTTCATTGCGGTCAATCGCCTCTCGCATCCTCTTTTGGATTTCAAGCGTCAGCTTCTTTGCCATCTCCTTATCAAGTGTCTCTGCGTGGCGAAGCAGCTCTACAGCAGTAGAAACAGCAATTTTACTGGCCGTCTCACCGCCTTGGTAGCCGCCCATGCCATCCGCTACGATATAGAGACTCCTTCTGCCATCTGAGCAGAAAAAGGAATCATCATTTTTCAGACGATATCGTCCGATATTGGTGACGCCGAAGCTTCTCATGCCCTTTCCTTTTGCAAGACGGCTCCGAAAAAGCCGTCACAGTCATCTTCCCATGGCCGTGTTCGAAAGAATCCTTTCGAATCAATCTTCGTGTTTCTAATAGGTTGAGTGAGAGCAAAGTCCTTATTGGCACGCAAAAAAGACTCGATCTGCACGGAACCTTCTTGGTTCAGTATACTACAAGTACAATAAATCAAAAAGCCTTGCTTTTTTACATACTTAGCCGCCTGAGTAAGAAGTTGCTTCTGAAGCTGTGCGCTGCTCTCCACTCTCTCTCGAGTGATCGCCTGACGAAGATCCGGATGACGATGAAGTAGGCCGCTTGACGTGCAGGGCGCATCTAAGAGCACAACATCAAATGTTTCGTGAAAATCCGGCCTATCCTTAAGCGCATCCTGCTGACAGATAACAGCCTCAACATGGACGCGGTCAAAATTTTCTTTCATCGTCTGCACTCTTGTGGCACTGATATCACAGGATGTCAGCGATGTCCCTGGAAGGCGATTTTTAATGCAGATCGACTTGCCACCAGGAGCCGCACACAGGTCAAGAAGCTTTCCTTCCACCGGAACCAGTTCGCTGATAAGCTGCGCAGCATATCCCATGACATATACTTGCCCATCAAAAAATCCCGGCAGAGAGGTGATCACGCGATCCTTTCCCTCAAGGCGAAGTCCACCAAATGTCCCTTCAAGTTCTTTGGATGAAATTCCCTGTTCAAGGAGTCGCTGAAAGTACTTCTCTCTGTCTTCGTTGATGACACAGATATCCAGTGGCGGGCTTTTCTGGGCGTAGACAAAGTAGGACTCCACCTCCTCCACATGGAACTGCTCGAGTAGCATCTCAACCAACTCAGGGTGAACAGAATACTGAATCGAGAGCCTCTGCGTCAAAGGCTTTTCTTTTAAGACAGTGGAGATAAGTTCTTTTTCTTCACGCGCCAAACGACGCAAAATGGCATTGGTGGCGCCCGCTCGATGCGGGGACGTTCTCTTCATCAATTTCACGATCGAATCGATGACTGCGTAATCAGGCTTATCTAGAAAAACGATGCCATAGGCGCCGATGAGTAGATAATAGTATTCGATTCGACGATAGCGTTTTAAAGGAAGCTTTGACAATACGCAAAGAAGGGCGTCAAGGAGATCTCGATTCTCCATGATGCCCTTTAGAATCTGTTCAAAAAGCGGTCCATAAGGCTGGTGTCGCTCTGATGCGAGAATGTCAGAAAGAGCAGTCCCTTCTTCTTCCATCCGGCGAAGCGACAGATTCAGCTGTTCATATACCTTCAACGGCGCCTTCCGCTCAGTGCTAAGAGTCGGACCAGGTTCGCCACAGCCGATAGAGCGGCAGCGACATACGTCAGCGCAGCAGCGTTTAGCACTTTTTTAGCTGCGGGCGCTTCTTCCATTGTCAGCACGCCGTTTTCTTGCATCAGTGCGAGTGCCTTTTTCGACGCATCAAACTCTACAGGAAGAGTGATAATCTGAAAAAGCACCACCAATCCAAAGAGCAGAATCCCGATATTTGTCAGAATGGGCATCGATAAGAAGATGCCGGCAAGAAATAGAATCATCCAGAGATTGGAGCCAATGCTGACAACGGGAAAAAAGGCGTTTCGAAATTTCAGTGCGGCATGACCTTCGGCGTCTTGAAGCGCATGCCCGATCTCATGAGTCGCTACACTAATTGCGGCGACGGAGCGGGAGCCATGGACCTCATTCGATAGTCGCACCACATGCGTCCTCGGGTCATAGTGATCAGAGAGACCGGGTCCAGTGGCACGTTCTATTCGCACATCTAGCCGCAATCGGTTGATGAGTGTCTGCGCCGCTTCTGCTCCGGTCATTCCTCTGCTAGAAAAGACCTTGGAATACTTTCTAAATGTGGATTGCACATTGGCAGAAGCCCACATTCCAAAAATAATAAACGGCAATAAAAATAAAATTGTATTGTCGAACATCAATGGCATATTATCCTCCCAATTTCGTACCGAGGGAAATAGGTGTGCCTCGTAAAAAGTCCGAGGCTGTCATGGCCCGTCTTCCCGATCGCTGAAGCATTTCGATCGAAAGTACACCATCCCCCGTTGAAACATATATACCCTCATCATTTGTCAAGATAACGGTTCCGGGATCTTGTTCAACAGAAGAATGCACACTTGTTTGAAGAATTTTGAGTCGATCATTCCCCCACTTTATATAGGCGTCCGGATAGAAAGCTCTGACTTTTCTTGAAAGGTGTTCGGCGGAGTCTGTCCAATCAAGAAGATAGGAAGATTTGTCGTATTTTCCGCAGACAGAAAATGGACCCGTTTGCGCTCGGGTGTTCACCTCTTCTCCCTGCTGCCACGCTCTAAAGAGTCTTTCTAGAAGTGTCACAGCAAGGGGAATCATCTCCTCTAACACATCCGGCGCCGTCTTGTCTTCCAAAGACAGTTCTTCTTGATAGAATATCTCTCCTGTGTCTAGTCCCTGATCCATCTTCATTAACGTGACACCGCTGATACTCTCCCCTGCAAGAATAGCGCTTTCAATTGGAGAAGCACCCCGAAACTTTGGCAGAAGACTGGTGTGGATATTGAGTGCCCCTCTTGGTGCCATGGTCAAAAGCTCTTCGGGAAAAAGCATCCCAAATGCTGCCACGACAAACACCTCTGCGCCTAGGGCTCTAATCTCTTGAAGAAACGTTTCGTCTTTTAAAGAAGAGGGCGTAAAGACAGGAAGATCATTGTCTTGAGCCCACTTTTTCACTGGACTAGGCTGCATACGATGCCCTCTGCCTCGTCGACGGTCAGGCTGAGTGACGACTCCAAGGATCTCGTGGTTTTTACTCAGTTCTTCTACGATCGATCGAGAAAACTCCGGCGTGCCAAAAAAGAGGAGCTTCACATTTCCTCCTCTGAGTCGTCATCTTCGTCATCTTCGACTTCCGGAATATATTCTCTCGTCATTTTGTCTGTGAACAAAATCCCGTCGAGATGATCCATTTCGTGACAGAGAACGCGGGCAAAGAGATCCTCCGCTTCAATGACGATCTCATTTCCATCGAGGTCCTGCCCCTTTACTTTGAGCTTTTGCGGACGATGGACATAGCCTCTGATATCCGACACACTTAAGCATCCCTCGACTCCTTCGCACTCCCCTTCGGACTCGATAAGTTCAGGATTGACCAAGACTCCAGGACCCTTTTCATCATATAGATCATACGTGATCAGGCGACGGAGCTTACCTACCTGCACCGCTGCAAGTCCTAACCCGTATTCCTCGTGCATCGTTTCAATCATATCTTCTGCAAATGTTCGCAGCTTTTTATCAAACACCGTCACGGGACGAGATTTTTTTCTTAGAATGGGATCTTCATCTTTTCGTAGATTTAGTCGTGCCATCGGCGCACCTCCTAATAAAGTAAATATTCGGGATCTACTCGATACCGTAGCGTGGGGTAATCTCTCAGCAGGGAAAGTAAAAACTCGCTGTCAGGTCGTTGGGAAGGATCAAATCTCATGAGTAAGCGGTGTTCATATAGTCCTCGTCGATAGGCGTGAATCGGTTCATATAATACCATGTGCAAAGAAGGATATCTATCTTTGAGTTTTTTCGATACTTCTTCTGCATCAAGAAGGACCCTTTTTTTGTCAGGATCAGTAAACCAAAGAAGAATCTCGGAAGTAAAAGGGGGCAATTGCTGTTCCCTTCGTATTCGGATCTCTTCTTCATAAAATCCCCATAGATCCCCTCGCAACAGCGCCTCCACGACGTAATTGTTTTCAGAGCGCGTCTGAAGAAGGGAGCGAGCCGGACCTTTTCTTCCCGCCCTGCCAAAGAACTGATAGAGACGGGCAAATGTCTTGAGGCCAGCTCTGTGTTCGGGAAGATACAAAGTGGCCTGCGCATCCAATGCAATCGCCAGCGAAAAATCGTCTTCATAGCCTCGGGTGATCAGTTTGTTCCCAAGAAGAATGTCGAAAGAACCTTCCGTGAAGGTGGCCTCCCACTCTTCAAAGGCTCTCGCCTGCCTACTGGTTGAAAAATCCATCCTCAGAATCCTCGCGTCTGTAAACAGCGACTTTAATTCTTCTTCTGTTTTTTCAATTCCTCTAGCTTCAAAGACAAGTCCATTCTCTCCGCATACCTGACAAGAGGATGAGGGGTCAAATCGCAATGAGCAGTGCTGGCATTTGAGTATCGCTTCTCCCCGAAAGTACAGCAGTGGTCTATCGCAGTTGGGGCAGCGACGCAGAGCGCCACATTGACGGCAAAAGACGCTGGAAGCGTATCCTGCTCGCGTGCTCAAAAGAAGAATCTTTTCTTTATCGTCCAAGCTTTTCTTGATTTCTCTGATCGCTGTGTCCGACAGAGATGCGTCTGAGGGTAGAGGCGCAGCCGTCGGGATAGGTCCTGCAAAGGGTAGAAATGGCTTTCGCAGGAGATGTCGCTGCAGATTTTGTGTAAATAGCAGTTCTATCGGAGGCGTCGAAGAGGAAAAAACCGTTTTGATCTGTAGCTTCTGCGCAAATATGATCGCTGCTTTTCTCGCATCATACGACGGATGATCACTGAGATATTCATCTTCCTGGCATTCATCCATCAAGACGAGCCCCAGTTGAGACAGAGGCAATAAAAGAGCTCCTCTCGTGCCAAGAAGAACTTGAATGCGGTCCTCTTCCCAGTCTTGAAGCGTCTGGGAAAGCTGCGCCGGCGTCATTCTTCCCTGATAGACACCGACCTTGTTTCCGAAGTACTCTCGATAGTTTGGCAGGGCCGCTTGCAAAACACGATTATCAGGATAGAGGACGAGACATTTCTTGCCTTTTTCAAGCATGGCGCTGACGAGGTGCAAAAACAGAAAGCTTTTTCCTGATGCGCTCACTCCCCAGAGTAAGTGAAGAGGATCTCTACTTTGCACAATGTCTTGAAAAACTTTCTTCTGTTCCTCCGTAAGTGGAGCAAGTGATTTCTCATGAAATGGTTCTTTCTCCAGCGTCAATCGAAACGATCCCTCCTGGGAAAAGAAATTCCTCAGTGCAACAGGTATCGAATGAGCCGGTATGGGCGCCGGATAGGCCTTAAGTAGTTTCTCTACTATCTCTCTTCTTGCTGTATATCGATTTGGAATTTCGTCATAGAAAGCTGACAGTTCCTCTTTTGTAAGTGTTGAATAAAGGAAAAACTCTTCTCTTCTACGGCGACGAAAAAAATATCCTTCTCGAAGGAGTTCTTCATCCAGCATTTCAGGAGAATCCACAAACTGCTCTGCGCGAGAAACAAATGCCTCGGGGATAG
>DUVM01000126.1 GCA_012841045.1 Tissierellia bacterium
GAAGAGATTTGTCGATGCTGGTGAGCATTTCCTCGACAATCTCATTGACGGCGCTCAGGAGTTCTGAGTTGCTCTGCGTCTCGGCGAGCAGTTTTCGATACTCTGTAACATCGGAGAAGCTCCAAATGGTACTTGTCTTGCCGTGCAGGATGGTCTCCTGTGGCTCCATCAGGTACTGTCTTCCCCGGCTGTCTTGTACGACGGGCTCTCCACTCCGGTAGCTTTCTAACCAGTCTCGGCCTCTCAGCTTGTGATCCAGTGCATGAGAGAAGATATCCTCCATTTTCTCATTGACAAAGAGCTCCTCCCCCGAATCCACCACGGTCCACAGACCAAAGGGTGAAAGGTGAAGCGCCTGGAGCATGCTGTAATCAGATTGCTGCTCCCGCAGGAAGATGATCGAGACGATCAAGTAATAGATAAAGCCAAAAAGCCAGACGAGGGCTTGCGCAAACATCGTGATGGCATAGATTTGCACACCGAGAAAGCGATAGAATATCGGCAGAAGAAGTACCAATAGTGCCACGCGGATAAACAGCATCACGGTCGTAAAGTCCCAGATGACGCCTTTTGCCGCGGTGCGAGCATAGAACATCCACAGATGGGCAAACAGAGGAATGACAAGCCATCCACTCCAGTAACTCCAAGCACCTGGGACCATGCCACGCAGATTGCAAAGGTATCCGAAATACAGCTGCAGAGAAAACACCACCACCGTCAGGAAATTGACGAAGAAATACGTTTTCCAGATGATATTAAATCGTCCGCGCCAGCGAAAGCCCATCAAAAAAATCGTGAAGATACTGATGGGGATGCAGCACAGATACATGAAAAGGATCACAAGACGAAGTTGGGTGCTCAGTGCTTCAAACATTGGGCACCTCCACATGGGTTGTGAGGGTGATGTCGCCATCGTCTTCGAGGATCTTCCAATCCCCTGACGCTTCGCCTTCGAGTCTCGTCATCAGTTCTGGCAATTGTTCTCCACTGAGTGTCAAAGACACCTTTCCGCTGATGTCGATAAGCCCAAAGATCCACAGCTCCATCTGAAGGAGATCCTTCGACAGTTCGAGAAACACATTGAGGATACTTTGCGCCATAGGATAGCTGAACGTCTTTCCCTGAGGCACCTCCAGGTGGACTTGGTTTTTTCCCATTTGAAGAAGCTCTTCGCACCACTGGCGCAACAACCCCGAATCCAAGGAATGTTCCTGTAGCTCCGTCACGGCCAGATTGCTTCTTCTTCGGATATAGGCGCACAAGATCCTTATATCCTCTACCTCCGCCGCCGTGATCTGCTCTTCGTTTAGGTCTTCAATCTTCTGCGATAACTCGCGAAGCCATGTCGAGATACTTTCTTCGATATTCGAAAGGATATTCAGACGCATCTGAAACTGTTCGAGCTCTCGGTTCATGGCCCCCCTTTGTAATAGGAGGTCTTTTTTCATATGGAGCTCTTCGAGCTGCTGGTCACGCTGACGAAGCGCCTTTTCTCTGTCGCGGATGTCTTCTAGATAGACCAGATGACCGCCGTGTAGGTCATAACTTCTCCACTGATATGCCCCGACAGCGTTATACTTGCTTTTTTGCCATCCCGCACCCAAAGCTCTTCGAATATCTTCTGGCCGTAGTTCGGACACGACCTCGGGATGCTTTGCCGCCCCTGCTGTAAGATAAGTGGTTCTCCCTGATTCGCTTAAGATAAAAGCCAGGCGCTCCATTCGTTCAAAGATCAGCGCACTCAATGTGTTCATCACCGTCGGCGCTGTGCGAAAGGAGATTTCCAGAAGCAAGAGATAGACGAATAAGGCCAAGACTCCCCACAGCTGTTGGTACACAAAATGCCCGCTGTATATGCGGGCAATAAATAAAATGATCAACAGAAAGAGCGAGAAAATGATAATGATCTGGCGAGACCAGCTTCTCACTCTCCATGCGTTTAAATGGCTCATCATGCCGGCAAAGAGCTTCCCAATGTTTATAAACATCAAGAACAACATCACGGGATGCGTGTAGTTGAATCCGTCTGAGGTAAAGTCAAACAGTTGATGCCTTGACGACGTCGCCCACAACAAAAATATGATCAGGTCAAACGCCACAGATAAGATGACGAGAGCTCGAAAGCGTTCGGAGTCTAAACTCAGTCGAACACTCATGAGAAACCAGACGGTAAAGAGCACGTGAAAGATATATAATCGCAAGAAAATCAGCGCATTGGTGACAGGGGCACTCCACGGTACAAGTGACAACATGCCGATCAGAATCCACGCGATCATCAGCACGCCGTTTACTCCCATATTGAAGCGCTCGCTTTTTCTTGCCACCCCTAAAAGAAGAGATCCGGACCACAAAGAAATCAGACACAAAGCAAGAATCATCATCAAACCGTATGCCTGTATGCTAATTATATCTTGGCCCAGTAATAAGCCTTTATCCATGGCCATCTCCTGATGTTAGTATACAATGAAAAATCGCCTGAATTCAAGGTTCAGGCGAAGAGATCATAGGGATAATAGACATGCATCAAGTAGAGAGCATGAGGGGGCGCCAATAGACGCGTATATGTGCGACTTTCAGAAGCGAGGATATCCGGCGTGCGCTGCGGACTGATTTTCCCCCATCCGACATGCAAAAGATACTGAATCAACACCCGAGCCATCCGATACAAAAAACCGTCGGCATACAAGTCAAACAGAATCTTCTCCTGTTTTTCGTGGATCTCGATCGCCCACAGGTCTCTTCGTAGATCTCGCTCCCCTTTTCTGCGATTCGAGAAGGAGGCAAAGCTGTGCACGCCCGTTAAGAACGCAATCGCCTCACGCATCTTCTCAAGATCAGGGGTTTCTTTTAGAAAGTGGACATACGGTCGTTCAAATAAGCGGTCCTCTCTCGAGCAGATGTATCGGTAGTGTTTTCCGATCGCATCAAAGCGAGGATGAAATGTCTCGGGGCAGGCGACCAACTTCTTGAGTTTGATATCTCGTGGAAGCATGCGATGAAGCGCTCGGGTCAGCGAGGGGACATCAATGGACAGCTTCGTCTCAAAAGAAGCGACCTGCCCGATGGCGTGTACGCCAGTATCCGTGCGTCCGCTCGAATGAAGTGTGACGGGCGAGGCAAAGAGAAGACTGAGAACCTGTTCGATCTCTCCTTGCACAGTGCGCGCTTCAAGTTGGCGCTGATAGCCGGAGAAATCCCGACCATCGTAGCCAAACACCATGGCGTACTTCACAGCCGACCCAAGAGAAAGACACCGCCAAAATAGACGATGAGAACGAGAAACACCACCACGTCACGTTTTGCATAGCGGAGTTCATGGAGTCGCGTTCTTCCCTTTCCTCCCCGGTAGCAGCGCGCTTCCATGGCGCTGGCCAGATCATCTGCTCGTTTGAAAGAAGCGATGAAAAGTGGAACTAACAGCGGGACCAATGCTTTGGCTCTCTTCAGAAGCCTGCCGGACTCAAAGTCGGCTCCTCTGGCCATCTGCGCTTTCATGATCTTGTCCGTTTCCTCAAGTAGTGTAGGAATAAAGCGAAGCGCAATCGACATCATCATGGCCACTTCATGGGCCGGAAACCCGACGCGCTTAAAGACGGAAAGTAATTTCTCAATGCCATCTGTCAGCTGAATCGGCGATGAGGTGAGTGTCATGAGACTGGTTCCCATAATGAGAAAGACCAGTCGTATCAACATCATGCTTGCCAGTCGGAGTCCCTCATAGGTGATGCGGATGCGCCACAGCTGAAAGATCGGAGTCCCCGGCGTAAAAAACAGATTGATGACAAAGGCAAATATCAGGATAAACAGGATCGAGCGAAGTCCTCTGATCATGTATCTCACAGGCACTTTACTTAAATAGATGCTCAGCAGCACAAAAAGACCCAACGCAGCGTATTGCAGCGGGGTTTTGACCATGAAGATAATGATGATGAAAACCATCGTGGCGATCAATTTCGTGCGCGGATCGAGCCGATGCAGGAGAGAATCTGCCGGATAGTATTGGCCGACCGTAATATCTCTAAGCATGGCGCACCGCCTGTAGGATCGCTTCCCGGGCCTCCTCGACTGAGGCGTAGTTGCGCGAGAGGGGTTTGCCGGCTTTTCGCAGCTCATACATCACCCGACTGATCACCGGGACATCCATCCCGCATTCCTCAAAGAATTCGACATCTTCAAAGGCCTCTTCCACAGGCTTATCCATCCGTATTTCTCCGTTCTTCATGAGAATGATACGCTGGGAGATGGATGCGATCTCTTCCATGGAGTGAGAGATGATAATCAGCGTGATCTTCTTCGTCTTGTGCAGCGTGCGAAGCGTCTCTAGGAGCTGACTGCGCCCTAGCGGATCAAGACCGGCGGTCGGCTCGTCGAGCATCAGGACGCTGGGATTCATCGCCAGCACACCGGCGATGGCTACCCTTCTTTTTTGTCCGCCACTGATTTCAAAAGGAGATCGATCTTTTAGCGATTCATAGTCAAGGCCGATCAGATCCATGGCTTCTTTCACCCGCTGATCGACTTCCTCCTGCGCAAGCCCCAAATTCAAGGGACCAAACGCAATGTCTTTGGCAATCGTCTCTTCAAAGAGCTGGTATTCAGGATATTGGAATACGAGTCCGACATTCTTTCGAAGTTCCGAGAGATTCTGTTTTTCACTCGTGATGCGGATGCCTTCCACTTCCAGCTCGCCAGATGTCGGTCGCAGTAGCCCGTTGATATGCTGCAGAAGTGTCGATTTGCCGCTACCCGTGGGCCCGATGATGCCGACGGCTTCTCCATCTGCGATGTGAAGCGAGACATCCTTTAGCCCAAAGGTGGCAAAGGTCGTGCCCGGATTATACTCGTGAGAGATATTTTTTAAAGTAATGGACATAGCTCTTCTACCAGTTCTTCCCTTTCGAGAATATCCTCTGAAAGGGAAATCCCCTGCTCTCTGAGTTCGTGTGCCAATTCAATCACCTGAGGAATCTCCATCTGATACTCTCGCAGTTCTTCGACGCGCGAAAAGATCTCCACAGGTGGGGCATCCATAACCACTTTTCCTTTATCCATGACGAGCACACGGTCGGCGACCGTCGCCTCTTCCATAAAGTGCGTGATCAGAAGAATCGTCATGCCTTTTTCTTTCAGGTTTTCAATAGCCTCGAGGACTTCATTTCTCCCCTGTGGGTCAAGCATGGCGGTGGATTCGTCAAAGACAATCATGTTTGGCTGCATGGCAAGCACACCGGCGATGGCGATGCGCTGCTTTTGCCCCCCTGAGAGCATATGCGGTGGGCGATGGCGATACTCGCTCATGCCCACTTGCTCGAGGGCATCGGTGACGCGCAGCTCAATCTCCGCCGGGTCGATGCCCAGATTCTCCGGACCAAATGCAACTTCTTCTTCTACGACCGTTGCCACGAGCTGATTGTCCGGATTCTGAAAGACCATGCCGACGTTCTTTCGAATGTCCCAAGTATATTCTTCGTTTTTTGTGTTCATCTCCTCGACCCAGACATCTCCCTCCGTGGGAATCAGCAGGGCATTGAGGAGTTTGGCAAGGGTGGATTTGCCCGAGCCGTTGTGTCCTATGAGTACGACAAAACTCCCCTCTTCGATGGTCAATGAGACATCGTCGACAGCGGGGAATTCGTCTTCATCGTACGTGAAGGATACGTTATCCAGGCGGATCATTGCTCCTCCATGGGAAAAAAGGGGACTGATGCCCCTTTAAACCAGTTCTATTTTTGCCATCATAGTGGCGTCACCTCGACGGGGTCCAATTTTGTAGATACGGGAGTATCCGCCGTTTCTTTCGGCATATCGGGGGCCCAGTTCGTCGAAGAGACGTTGTACAACCACTTTGTCTGTGAGATACGCTGCTGCCTGACGTCGAGCATGCAGATCTCCTCGCTTGGCAAGGGTAATCATGCGATCCACGGAGCGCTTTAGCTCTTTGGCCTTGGCTTCTGTGGTGGTGATCGTCTCGTGGCGCAGCAGATCCGTGGTCAGGTTTCTGAGCATCATGATGCGATGCGACGTATATCTGTTGAGTTTTCTGTATCTGGTCATGGGTTCCTCACTATTCTTCGGTGGATCTGAGGGAGAAGTTCATCTCGGCTAGCTTCTCCTTGATCTCTGCCAGCGACTTCTTACCCAGATTGCGCACCTTCATGAGATCATCTTCTGTCTTGCTGACAAGTTCTTCAATGGTGTTGATTCCGGCGCGCTTGAGGCAGTTGCGGCTACGCTGCGTCAGTTCCAGCTCTTCCACCGTCATCTCCATCGCCCGCTCCTTGGTCTCCGACTCCCGCTCATACAGCACTTCCATATGCTCGACACTGTCGGTCAACTGGATGTACAGATCAAGATGATCATTGAGCACCTTGGCGGCCATGCTGATGGCCTCTTCCGGGCGAATGCTTCCATCTGTCCACACTTCATGAATCAGACGATCATAATTGGAGGACTTCCCTACGCGCGTGGGCTCCACAGTGAAGTTGGCGCGTGTAACGGGAGTAAAGACGGAGTCGACAGCGATCACGGAAAGAGTGTCTTCAATGTCGAGTTTGTTCTCTTCAGCCGAGACATAGCCGCGGCCGCGTGTCAGACACATTTCCATATAAAAGGGTTTGTTCTCGGTAAGCGATGCGATATAGAGATCGGGATTGACGATCTCGACATCAGAGTCTGCGATGATATCTCCGGCCGTGATGACCTGGGATTTACTGACGTCGATGCGCAGAATCTTTTCCACTTCTTCCGAGTGGATATTGGCGACGAGCCCCTTGATGTTGAGGATGATATCCACCACATCTTCTTGCACTCCGTCGATGGTGGAGAATTCGTGGAGGACATCGTCGAACTTGACCCATTTGACAGCGCATCCCGGGAGGGACGAAAGCATGATTCGGCGTAGGCTATTGCCTAGCGTCATGCCATACCCTCTCTCCAGAGGTTCGACTGTCAATTTGAGATAGTTTTTTCTCTCGTCAAATTCGGAAAAAGTCAAATTGGGTTTTTCTATTCCCAGCATGTGTGACCCTCCTTCTTCGGGCTTATCGCGAATAGAGCTCAGTGATCAGATGCTCGGAAATGGGCAGATCGATGTCTTCACGGTTCGGTAGTCTGACGACTTTTCCGCTGAAGTTGTCCCAATCCATCTCCAGCCATGCAGGGGTGTTCTGTGCTTTTTCCTGCAGGGCTTTAAACTTCTCGCTCTTGCGGGAGGTTTCTTTGACGGAGATCACATCTCCTTCTTTAATCTTGATCGAAGCGATATCGGCCTTTTTCCCGTTCAAACGGAAATGACCGTGGTTGACAAGTTGTCTGGCTTCTTTTCTTGAATTGGCCATTCCCAAGCGAAATACCGTGTTGTCCAAACGCATTTCGAGCGCCTGCAACAGGTTTTCACCGGCGATGCCTTCCTGGCGCGCAGCACGCAGGAACGTATCTTTAAACTGTTTTTCCTGAAGGCCGTAGAATCTTTTGACTTTCTGTTTTTCTCGCAGTTGGATTCCATAGTTGGAAACTCTTCCGCGGCGGCCTTCACCGTGTTGACCGGGGAATTTGTTGCGCTTGTTCATTGCGCATTTATCTGAATAGCAGCGGTCCCCTTTGAGGAACAGCTTAATGCCTTCTCGTCGGCACAGTCGGCAGGAAGGTCCTGTATATCTTGCCATTTTATCTCCTATACTCTTCTTCGTTTGGGGGGACGGCATCCATTATGCGGAATGGGCGTGACGTCGGTGATACTATAGATATCCAGTCCCGTTGCCTGCAGGGCGCGGATGGCGGCTTCTCTTCCGCTTCCGGGTCCTTTGACATATACCTGCACCGAGCGCAGTCCATGTTCCATGGCGGCTCTGGCGGCAGTTTCTGCTGCCATCTGTGCGGCAAAGGGGGTGGATTTTTTGCTTCCCTTAAAGCCCAAGCTTCCGGCGGACGACCATGCGAGGGCGTTTCCGGAGAGGTCTGTCAGGGTCACAATGGTGTTGTTAAATGTGGACTGAATATGAGCCTGTCCACGCTCGACATTTTTACGTTCTCGTCGTTTTCTGCGAACGGGCTTGCCTTTGGCTTTGCCAGGCGATTTCTTAAGAGCCATTGTTCCCTCCTACTTCTTCTTCTTCGCCATGGTCTTTTTCGGACCTTTGCGCGTACGTGCGTTTGTCTTGGTTCTCTGTCCGCGGACGGGCAGTCCTCGTCGGTGACGGATTCCTCTGAGGCATCCGATCTCTTGGAGGCGTTTGACGTTCATGGAGACTTCTCTTCGAAGATCTCCTTCTACGCTCAGTTCATTTTCGATGATCTTGCGTAGTTTGCTGATCTCGTCTTCGGTGAGGTCTTTGACTCGGGTGTCCGATGATACCTCGGAATCCGCGAGGATTCTTTTTGAAGTGGTCAATCCGATCCCGTAGATATAGGTGAGAGCAATTTCCACACGCTTATCACGGGGCAAATCTACACCAGCAATTCTCGCCATAAATACTTTTCCTCTCTAGGCTTAGCCTTGACGCTGTTTGTGCTTGGGGTTCTCACAGATGACCATGACACGCCCCTTGCGTTTAATCACTTTGCATTTTTCGCAAATCGGTTTTACTGACGGTCTTACTTTCATTTCTTAACCTTTCCCTCGCCAGGTGATACGTCCTTTGGTCAGGTCGTAAGGCGAAAGTTCAATGGTCACGTTATCTCCGGGCATAATCCGGATATAGTTCAGGCGCAGTTTTCCGGAAAGATGAGCCATGATCGTATGGCCGTTTTCCAGTTTCACTTTAAACCTGGCATTGGGGAGAGCGTCGGTGACGACTCCCTTTACTTCAATGGTTGCTTTTGCCAAACTCAATCCTCCTCATGATCTTGGGCAAGAGCTCTGCGGAGCTCCTCATTTTTCGGAAGTTCTCCTCTCTGGAGGACTTCACGGATATCTTCAAGGATTTCGCGTGTCACAGCGACATGGCGAACTTTCTTTTTCTTGGGCTTTTCCATCCGGCGCAGGTCGCCATCAGCATAGAGCAGATATTCGTGGTCGACGATCTCTATCAGGACGAATCGTCTTCCTTTGTCTCTGCCCGAACGGCTGATCAGCACCGCCCCGAGCTCAAGTCCCTGAGTATTATCCATCATTGGCCTCATCTGACAGGGTGAGGATCACAGGATCGCCTTCTGTTATCAGGACAGTGTTTTCATAGTGAGCGGCCAATTTGCCGTCGACTGTCTTGACTGTCCAGCCGTCCTCAAGAATGTGGACAGCGGCGCTTCCCTCTGTGATCATCGGCTCGATGGCCAGCGTCATGCCGGCGCGAAGCCTTGCCCCTTTTCCCGGTTCTCCCAGATTGGGAATGGCCGGTTCTTCGTGAAGTGCTCTTCCGACTCCATGGCCGGTAAAGCTCTCCACAATGCCGTAGTGATCTTTGAGAACCCGTGTTTCCACGGCGTGAGAGATATCTCCGATGCGATAGCCCTCTTTACAAAAAGGGATCGCGGCGAAAAAGCTCTCTTTTACTGTGCGCATTAAGCGCTCAGTTTCCTCCGACGGGCGTATCGCGTAGCTCCTGGCCGCATCGACATGAAGTCCTTCGTAATTGACACCGATGTCGATACTGACAAGATCTCCTTCTTTTAGAATCTCTTCTTCTGAGGGGATTCCGTGAATGAGAGTGTCGTTGACGGAGATGCAACTGGCTGCCGGGAATCCACCGTATCCAAGAAACGATGGCGTGGCGCCGTGGTCTTCAATGGTCCTGTGGATGAGTTGATTCAGTTTGGCGGTCGTTACCCCGCTTTTGACATGCGGGGCAACCGCTTGGAAGGTCTTTACAAGGATCTCAGCCGCTTTTTGCATGCTGGCGATCTCTGCCGGGCTTTTGATGACGATCATCATTCACCCAATTCCTTTAAGATGATGTCAAAGACTTCATCCGGAGATCCCGATCCGTCGAGGCGAAGAAGGAGTCCGGCCACTTCGTAAAACTCTACGAGCGGGGCGGTCTGCTCTTCGAAGACTTTGAGTCTGTTTCTCACCGTCTCTTCGCGGTCATCGGGTCGCTGTATTAAAACAGCACCGTCTTTGTCACAGATCCCTTCCTCTTTCGGAGGGAAGCTGAAAATATTGTACACTGTTCTGCAGACCGGGCAGGTTCTTCTTCCCACAGCGCGTCGAATCAGCAGTTCCTGATCTGTATGCAGATAGAGGACGCGATCGAGCCCCAAATCTCTTTCGAGAAGGAAGTCATCCAGTGCTTCGGCCTGGAACGGATTTCGGGGATATCCGTCAAAGAGGAATCCCTTTTCAATGTCGATGTTTTCAAGCGTATCTTGAACCATGTCGATGATCAGATCATCCGGCACCAGATCACCTCGGTCCATGTAGCCTTGCGCACGCTGGCCCAAAAGAGTCCCCTCGGCAACGTGTTTCCTCAGAAGATCTCCTGTGGAGATGTGAGGAATATCAAATTGCTTGACGATTTTATCTGCCTGCGTACCTTTTCCTGCATTGGGCGGTCCCAATAAAACTAATCTCATGACGTTACCTTAAGAATCCCTTGTAGTGACGCATCACCATCTGGGCTTCAATCTGTTTCATCGTCTCAAGGGCCACGCCGACGATAATCAGCAGCGATGTTCCTCCGAAACGGATTCCCAGAGAGGTGTAAGCAAAGACGATGTTGGGGATACTCGCGATAATCGCTAGGAAGATCGCTCCCACGATCGTCAACCTGTTGAGTGTCCTTGAGATATGGTTTTCCGTAGGTCTGCCGGGGCGAATCCCCGGAATAAACCCGCCGCTCTTCTTGATATTGTCTGCAATCTCCGCAGGGTTAAACGTGACGGAGGTGTAGAAATACGTGAAGAAGATGATCAGCAGTACATAGAAGACGTTGTACAAAATACTGCTTGATTTAAAGTAAGTGTCCATCCAGTTGGCAAATCCGCTTCCCGGAAAGAACGATGCGAGCGTAATCGGCAGCATCAGAATACTCATGGCGAAGATGACAGGAATGACGCCGGTCTGATTGACCTTGAGCGGGATGTTCGAAGCATGACCTCCGTACATCTTTCTTCCTACTACGCGCTTTGAATACTGGACGGGAATCTTGCGGCTCCCTTCCTGAATCATGATGACGCCGACAATAATCAGTAGAGCCACCACCAAAAACGCCAATAAGCTGAGGACATTAACCTGTCCTGCAATGACTCGGAAAACCATGCCGTAGGCGCTCATGGGAAGCTGGGCAACGATACCGGCAAAGATGAACAGAGAAATTCCGTTTCCTATGCCGTGTTCATTGATTTTTTCTCCAAGATACATCAGAAACGCAGTTCCGGCTGTCAGAGACAACACGGCGACGGCGATGCTGACGAAGTTGAACTCGTAGAATGCCGAGCGGTACCAGGTGAGACTCAGTGCCAGGGCCTGCACGAACGCCAGCAGTACCGTCAGATAACGGGAATACTGAGCGATCTTGCGGCGGCCCGCTTCTCCTTCACGTGAAAGAGCTTCCAGTGAAGGAATCGCAATCTGTAACAGCTGCATGACGATGGTCGCTGTAATGTAGGGGCTGATCCCCAGCGCAAACATCGTGAAGTTTGCAAAGGCGCCACCGCTCATCAGGCTGAAGAAGCCCAGGAAGCCTTCCCTCGCCCCTCCGGCCATCGCCAGGAGTTTCTCCCGGGATACGCCGGGAACGGGGATATTGGCTCCGAGGCGGAAGATAACTAGCATCAGTAAGGTGAAAATGATCTTCTTTCGTAAGTCTGGAATTCTCCAGGCTTTTTTCAGCGTATCAAACATCAGATCACCTCAGCTTTTCCACCGGCCTTTTCTATTTTTTCCAAGGCGCTCTTGGAAAATTTCTGTGCTCTGACAGTCACGGGACGCTCGAGCTCGCCATTACCAAGAATTTTGACGCCGTCAAACAGCTGATTGATCACGCCTTTTTCCAATAGGAGTTCCGGTGTGATGACATCTTCTTCGAGCTTGTTGAGTCTGTCAAGGTTGACGATGGCATAGACCGTCTCAAAGCGTTTGTTGCTAAAACCGCGTTTGGGCAGACGGCGGTAGATCGGCAGTTGGCCGCCTTCAAATCCGATGCGGACGCCACCGCCCGAACGGGATTTCTGGCCCTTCTGGCCGCGACCGGAGGTCTTGCCCAGACCGCTGGCCTGTCCGCGACCGACTCGTTTGCCTTTTGTCTTTGCGCCTTCTGGACGCTTTAACTCGTGTAACTTCATCCTATTCCTCCTCAATCACTTTGACGAGGTGATCAGCGCGGCGTATCATTCCCCAGATTTCGGGGCTGTCATTACGCTCAACAATCTGTCCGATTTTTTTCAGGCCCAGAGACTCCGCATTTTTGCGATGTACGGGCTTTACGCCGATAAAGGAATGGACGAGCTGAATTTTAATTTTCTTCAACTGCGATCTCCTTTCCCAGAATCTGTGCCGGGGTCAGCCCACGCAGACGTGATACTTCACGCATGGTATGCATGTTCAGAAGTCCTTGGAGCGTCGCATCGACCATGTTCTTGGGATTGGTGCTCCCGAGACATTTGGCGCGCACGTCCTGGTATCCTGCCAGCTGCAAGATGGCACGGATCGGTCCGCCGGCGATAATTCCGGTTCCTTCAGGTGCCGGCATAATCAGCACTTTGCCTGCGCCGCTTTTGCCTTGAATGGCATGGGGAACGGTGGTACCGCGGATGGGGACACGCACGAGATTCTTTCTTGCGTCAGCGACGGCTTTGCGAATTGCCGCCGGCACTTCAAGAGCTTTCCCCGTCCCGACACCGACACGGCCTTTGCCGTCACCTACGACCACGATCGCGGTAAAGCGAAAGTTTCTTCCGCCCTTTACCACCTTCGTGACGCGGTTGATGTGCACGACCTGTTCTTCCATATCCTGGCGGGGTGCTTCATAACGTTTTTCTCGCATGGATCCTCCTAAAACTGCAGTCCGCCGGAGCGGGCAGCTTCGGCCAGTTCTCTGACACGTCCGTGGTACAGATAGCCGCCGCGGTCAAATACTACCTTTGTCACGCCTTTTTCCAGCGCTTTTGCGGCAATCATCTCTCCGACCGTCTTCGCAGCATCTTTGTTCGCGCCACCTTCGAGTTCGAGGCTGGATGCGCTTGCAAGGGTATTTCCGCTCACATCATCGATGATCTGAGCATAGATGTTCTTATTGCTTCGGAAGACGCACAGTCTTGGACGTTCGGCCGTTCCGGAGATCTTGTGGCGCACACGCTTATGGCGTCGCAGCCTGGCTTTATTTCGATTTACTGGCTTAACCATAATTCCTCCTACTTACCGGCCTTTCCTTCTTTACGTCGCACGTTTTCTCCGAAGTAGCGAATGCCTTTGCCCTTGTAGGGTTCTGGCTCTCTCCACGCGCGGATCTTGGCGGCGTAATTGCCAACCAGCTGTTTGTCAATTCCCTTGACGATGATTTCTGTCTGTGTGGGAACTTCCACCGTGATTCCCTCCGGATCGTCCATGACAACCGGATGAGAGAATCCCAGCTGGAGATTGAGTTTCTTTCCTTCTTTACTTGCGCGGTATCCTACTCCCACGATCTGCAATCTTTTTTCATAGCCTTCCGTTACGCCGGTGACCATGTTTTGAATCAAAGAGCGAAAGAGACCGTGTAGGCTTCTGTTTCTCTTCAGATCATTGGGGCGGGAGATGATCAGCTCTTTGTCGTTGACTTCGAGCTGCAATGCGCTGTCTACTTCCTGTGCCAGAGTTCCTTTCGGACCTTTGACGGTGATGACATGATTTTTGATATCGACCGTGACGCCATCGGGGATCTGGACAGGTAGTTTACCAATTCGAGACATGTTTCCTCCTTACCAGATATAGCAGATGACTTCTCCACCCACACCTTGAGCGCGGGCTTCTTTGTCGGTGACAATTCCCTTCGAGGTCGAGATCAGGGCAATGCCCAGACCGCCGAGTACACTGGGAACTTCGGTGTTTTTTGCATAGATGCGCAGTCCCGGTTTCGAGATGCGTTTGAGTCCTCGGATGACCCTTTCATTTTCTTTGCCGTACTTCAGGGTCACTTTGATCATATTTTGTTTGTTGTCCTCCTGGACCTCATAATTTTTGATGAAGCCCTCGTCGAGCATAATTTTTGCCATGCTGACTTTCATGTTGGAGGCGGGGATCATGACGCTTTCATGGCGCTCTTTGTTCGCATTGCGAATGCGTGTGAGCATATCGGCGATAGGATCTGTTGTCATTTACGTTCTCCTTTCCTACCAGCTTGCCTTTTTCACGCCGGGGATCTCCCCTTTATAGGCCAACTCGCGAAAGCAGACCCTGCAGAGCCCGAACTTGCGAAGAACCGCACGGGGACGACCACAGAGGTTGCAACGTGTGTAGGCTCTCGTGGAATACTTCGGTTTTCTGGCTTGTTTTACCTTTAGAGATGTCTTTGCCACTCGTTCCTCCTATTTTCTGTAGGGCAGTCCCATGAGCGTCAAGAGCTCGCGGGCTTCTTCGTCTGTCTGGGCGGTCGTGACGATAGTAATATCCATTCCCCTGATAGCTTCAACGTCATCGTAGCGGATCTCGGGAAAGACCAGCTGTTCGCGGATGCCCATGGAATAGTTTCCGCGTCCGTCGAAGGAGTTGGGGTTGAGTCCTCGGAAGTCACGCACACGCGGCAGTGCCACGCTGACGAGACGATCGAGGAATTCATACATGCGCTGTCCGCGAAGGGTAACCATCAGTCCCACATTCATTCCCTGTCGAACTTTAAAGTTGGCTACACTCTTTTTCGCCTGAAGCACGATCGGTTGCTGACCGGTGATGGCGCGAAGCTCTTCAATGGCATTTTCCAAAAATTTCGGATTTTCCTTGGCTTCACCGATGCCCATGTTGATGACAATCTTGTTCAGCTTGGGCACTTCCATCACGCTCTTATAGCCGAAGCGCTCAGCCAGCGCTGCTTTGACATCGCTGTCGTAATAATCTTTTAGTCTTGGCATGGATCCTCCTACTCGATGGTCTCGCCGCTCGCCTTGGCAACGCGGACCTTTCTTCCATCTTCAAGGACCTTATATTGGATGCGGGTGCCTTTAGTCTGGCCCTTTTCCAGGTACATGACGTTGGATATATGCAGCGGTGCCTCTCGACGGACAATGCCGCCGGTCTGGTTTTTCATACTCGGTTTTTGATGCTTGGTGACCATGTTGACACCGGAGACGATCAGGCGGTTTTCTTTGGGGAAAACGGCGAGCACTTCGCCTGTTTTGCCTTTGTCTTTTCCAGTGATGACGATCACGTTATCACCTTTTCGAATCTTCACGTGGTCCCTCCTACAGTACTTCCGGAGCCAGGGAAAGAATTCTAGTAAATTTCTTCCCACGAAGCTCTCTGGCGACGGGGCCGAAAATACGCGTTCCCACGGGGTTCAAATCTTCTTTAATGATGACGCCTGCATTGTCATCGAAACGTACGAAGACACCATCTTTGCGATGAATCCCCTGTTTCGTTCGGACAACAACGGCTTTGACGACATCGCCTTTTTTCACGACTCCGCCTGGCATAGAGTGTTTGACGGTGCAGACGCAGACGTCTCCTACTCTTGCATAGCGTTTTCCGCTGCCGCCTAGGACCCGAATGACCAGCAGTTCTCTGGCTCCGGAGTTATCAGCGACGAGCATTCTCGATTCCTGTTGTAACACGGAAACCTCCTACTTGGCCTTTTCAAGGATCTCTACGACCCGCCAGTTCTTTCTTCTCGATAGTGGTCTGGTCTCCATGATGCGAACTTTGTCGCCGATGCCACAGGCATTCTCTTCGTCATGCGCCAGATATTTTTGTGTCGTCTTGACCTTTTTGCTGTAGAAAGGGTGAGAGGTGTATTTCTCAAACTTCACGAGCACGGTCTTGTCCATGTTGTCGGAAACGACGGTTCCGACACGGACTTTTCGCTGTTTTCGTTCCATTTATCTCCCCCTAAGCCTTCTTCTCGTTTTCATGGATCACGGTCTTGACACGCGCGATATCGCGTTTGACGACCTTGATTCTCGATGTGTTCTCCAGCTGGCCGGTAGCCTGCTGAAAGCGAAGATTAAACAGTTCTCCCTTGAGAGTCTCCAGCTGGCCATTGAGCTCAACAGGACTCATTTCTCGGATCTCTTTAGCCTTCATCAGATCCTCCTTCATCCTTCTTCACAAATTTGCATTTGATAGGAAGTTTGTTTGCCGCAAGGCGCATCGCTTCGCGAGCTAAATCCTCGTCGACAGCAGAAAGTTCAAACATGACGCGTCCGGGACGAACCACGGCTGCGTGGTATTCCGGGGCGCCTTTACCGGCTCCCATGCGGGTTTCGGCAGGCTTTTGGGTGATGGGTTTATGGGGGAAGATCTTGATCCAGACCTTTCCGCCTCTTCGAATTTTTCGGTTGATGGCGATACGTGCCGCCTCAATCTGATTGGCCGTAATCCAGGCCGGCTCCATCGCAACGAGTCCATACTGTCCGTAGGTGACTTCATTGCCACGGTTGCTGATCCCCTTCATGCGACCGCGCTGCACTTTGCGGCGTTTTTCTCTTTTAGGCATTAACATGGCGGTCCTCCTTATCTGTTGCCATCACGCGGCCCGCGGCGGCGTCCTTGCGGAGCGCGACCTCTCGGGCGCTGGCCTCTGGGGGCTCGCTTCTTGGCTTCCTGACGGACGAGGGTTTTGCCTTCGTTGGGCTTTGCAAGGATTTCACCTTTATAAAGCCAGACTTTGACACCCAGTTTTCCGTAGGTAGTATCAGCTTCTGCCAGGCCATAGTCGATATTGGCGCGCAGGGTAGATAGCGGGACATTGCCTTCGCTGTACCCTTCTGTGCGAGCAATATCAGCGCCGCCTAGACGACCAGACACCTGAACTTTTACGCCTTCTACGCCGTTTTTCAGGGCGCGGCCGATCGCTTGTTTCAGAGCGCGGCGGAAAGACACGCGGCGTTCCAGGCTCTCGGCGATGCTCTGTGCAAGCAGCAGGGCGTCGGCATCCGGGCTTTGCACTTCAGATACGTCGATGCGAACATTTTTGTTCGTCAGTTTCTGAAGGTCTCGGCGGATGAGCTTAATCGTCTCTCCTCCCTTGCCGACGATCATGCCGGGTTTGGAAGTGAAGATGTTGATGGATACATTCTTGTCGCCGGTGCGGTCAATATAGACGCGGCTGATACCGGCATTATAGTAGTTTTTCGTGACATAACTGCGGATTTCTTTATCTTCGACAATCAATTCCGGGATATCTTTTGCTGCGGCGTACCACTTGGAATCCCAGTCTTTGATGATGCCGACGCGAAGCCCATGCGGGCTAACTTTCTGACCCATGTTTCCTCCTACTCTCTTTCGCTCAGCACAACGCCCAGGTGAGACGTTCTGCGAAGGCGGGGGCTTACGCCACCACGTGCGCCTGCTTTGTAACGTTTCATGACGGGACCCTGATGACCGTAAATCTCTTTGACATACAGATTTTCACTCAGGAGATCATGATTGTTCTGCGCATTGGCGACGGCGGAGTTAAGCACCTTGAGCAAATGAGCGGCGGCTCTTCTGGGTGTAAAACGCAAGATGGCCTGTGCTTCTGCTACGCTCTTGCCGCGAACCAGGTCGGCCACGGGCTTGACCTTGGTAGCAGGGACACGGACATATTTTGCAATGGCTCGAACTTCCATATTTTCCTCCCTACTTCTTTCGGGTCTTTTTGTCGCCAGCGTGACCTCGGAAGGTGCGTGTTGGCGCAAATTCGCCCAGTTTGTGGCCGATCATGTCTTCGACGATGTACACAGGAATGTGTTTTCTTCCGTCGTGGACAGCGATCGTGTGTCCGACCATTTGGGGAAAGACAGTTGAAGCTCTCGACCAGGTCTTAATGACTTTCTTATCGTTTGTCTTGTTCAATTCGTCGATTTTTTTCATCAGCCCCTGATGTACAAAGGGACCTTTTTTAATGGATCTGCTCAATGTTCTCTCCCTTACTTCTTATAGCGGCGCTTGACAATATACTTATTGGAAGGTTTGTTCTTCTTGCGCGTTTTGTAGCCAAGGGTGGGTTTTCCCCAAGGGGTCATCGGTGAAGGCATACCAATCGGCGCTTTTCCTTCTCCGCCTCCGTGGGGGTGATCCACTGGGTTCATCGCGGAGCCTCGGACGGCGGGACGGAATCCCATATGGCGTCGCATACCCGCTTTGCCGTGATTGGTGATTTCGTGTTCGATATGCCCTACTTGTCCGATGGTTGCCCGGCATTCCAGGTGAACCATTCGCACTTCTCCGGAGGGGAGTCGAACTTGGGCGTATTTGCCCTCTTTTGCCATCAGCTGCGCATAGGTGCCGGCAGAGCGAACAAGCTGTCCGCCTTTGCCGCGTTTGAGTTCAATGTTGTGGATCTGCGTTCCGAGAGGAATGCTCTTTAGCGGAAGGGCGTTTCCAATCTGAATGTCGACATTTTCTCCCGACTCCACCGTGTCGCCCACCTTGAGCTTGTTAGGAGCAAGGATGTACGATTTTGCACCGTCTGCGTAGTGCAGAAGAGCAATGTAGCTGGTGCGGTTGGGATCGTATTCGATGCTGAAGACTTTTGCGGGGATATTGTCCTTCGTTCGCTTAAAGTCGATCAGACGATATTTTCTTTTGTTGCCACCGCCTCGGTGACGAACGGTCATGCGACCGCTGGCGTTTCTGCCTGCTGTCTTCTTGAGCGGTTTGAGGAGGCTTTTTTCGGGCTCGCTGCGCGAAATCTCCTCAAAGCTCGGGACGACGCGCGAGCGCAGTCCGGGAGACGTCGGTCTGAATTTTTTTACTGCCATGCTTGGCCTCCCTTATATTCCTTCAAAGAATTCGATGGTCTTGCTCTCCGGCTTCAAGGTCACGACAGCTTTTTTCCATTTGGATGTGTAGCCGAACGTTCTTCCCTGGCGTTTGAGCTTGCCTCGAACATGCATTGTGTTGACTTTTTGGACCTGTACGCCGAAGATTTTCTCCACGGCATCTTTGATCTGATATTTATTGGCTCGGAAGTCCACTTTAAATGTGTACTTTCTCTGTTCTGCGAGCATCGTCGCATTTTCTGTAATGACAGGAGCCAGAATGACATCGTAAGCTGACATTATTTGTAGACCTCCTCGATCTTGGCCATGGCGTCCATCGTGAACAGAACGCGGTCATGGTTGAGAATTTCGTAGGTGTTGATCGTGTGGGGATAAAGCACCTTCACCTTCGGGAGGTTGCTGGCACTGCGGTAGACGTTTTCGTCTTTCTCGCCCAGGACGATAAGGGTTTTGCCTTCGAGTCCGAGGGAGTTAAGCACCTTGATCATGTCTTTTGTGCGGGGCGCTTCAAACGTAAATTTGTCAATCAGTTTGATGCCGTCGTTTTGCGCTTTTGCGCTGAAGGCGCTTTTAAGAGCCAGTCTTCTTACTTTTTTCGGAAGAGAATAGCTGAAATCTCTGGGGGCTTTGGCGAATACGACACCGCCGCCTTTCCACTGCGGTGAACGGATGCTTCCCTGACGGGCGCGTCCTGTTCCCTTCTGACGCCAAGGTTTTCTGCCTCCGCCGCGCACTTGTGCACGGGTTTTTGCGGCAAACGTTCCCTGACGCTGATTGGCCAAATAGTTGACGACTGCATCGTGCATAACGGATTCATTCGGCTCAATGCCGAAAATTTCTTCTACTAATTCATGCTCTCCGACATCTGCGCCGGTCTGATCATAAATCTTTACTGTTGCCATTTATGACTCCTTTCCCTATTTCGAAGCCTTCACAGTCGGCTTCATGCGCAGGTAGCCTTTTTTCGGGCCGGGGACTGCCCCTTTGACTAGAAGCAGATTTCTCTCGGCATCCACTCGCACGATGGTGAGGTTCTGCACGGTGACACGCTCATAACCCATGCGGCCGGGTCCGGGATAGCCCTTTGCTACGCGACCAGGGGTAGCGGATCCACCCAAGGAACCGGGACGACGGTGAAATTTGGAACCGTGAGCCATAGGTCCTGTGAGATGATTCCATCGGCGGATGTGGCCCTGCGTTCCCTTTCCTTTGCTCGTGCCGGTGATGTCGATGCGCTGACCGTCTTGAAACATGTCGACCGAAATCACTTGACCGGGCGTATAGTCCTGCGGGTTATCGACGCGGAATTCTACGATCCGACGTGCCAATGGGGCGCCGCTTTTGGCGAAATGCCCTTTCAGCGGTTTGTTGACATTTTTTTCTTTGATTTTTCCAAATGCGACCTGTACGGCGTCATAGCCGTCGGTCTCTTTTGTCTTCACCTGGGTGACGGTGACCGGGCCGGCTTCAATGACGGTGACAGGAACCTGTCTTCCGTTTTCATCGAAGATCTGGCTCATGCCGATCTTGCGTCCAAGTAGTCCTAACATAATTCCTCCTCATTTTACAGCGGATCACCTCAGTGATCATTCTAAAATTTACAGCTTAATCTCAATTTCCACTCCGGCGGGAAGATCAAGTCTCATCAGTGAATCGACCGTTTTTTTGCCACCCCCGTGAATGTCGATCAGACGCTTGTGCGTGTTGATTTCGAACTGTTCACGAGAATCCTTGTATTTATGTGTGGCACGTAGAACGGTGATGATTTCTTTCTTCGTCGGCAGCGGAATGGGTCCCGATACACGGGCGCCGGTATTCTTTGCCGTGGTGACGATCTTCTGCGCCGAAGCGTCGAGGATCTGATGATCAAATGATTTGAGTCTGATGCGGATTTTCTGTCCTTCGTTCATGATTCCTCCTATTTTTCGGAACACGCTTCCGTGTGTTCCATCTCTTGAAGTCCAATCGTTCCCTTTTTAAGGGAACTGCTCTGCCGGAATTGTCCCGGAAGTGGGGTAACCTCCAGCTTCATCGCTGGCTGGACACGCTCGTATATAATATCGAAAAAGCCGGAAAACGTCAAGGACTTTCCCGGCTTCAAGCGAAAACAATTAATATATTTTTGTAATATCTCTTCTATTGACGATACCCTTCCAGATGATAATAGTATTTTCCGCCTGCATAGTCGGTCAGTCGTTTATTATAGGCGTCTTCTGTGTTGCCTGCAATGCGCGGCTGGTCTCCCTTGACGGTGACGATCATCACATGGTCCACTTCCTCATCCATGTCCCAGTCGATATAGACAAGATCGCCTTCCTGAAGATCTTTTCGGCTATGGAGTCGTACAGCGGATAATCCCGGGCCCGTATTCTGTTCGAGGATGTTTTGCATGGGGAGCACCGCACTCCACGATCTGCTTCTATCCCCTTTTCCGTGATAGTACCAGGCGAACTCACCGGAATCCGTCATCGGGATCTCTCCGGCCATTAGCGTCTGAGAGGCAAAGAATTGGCAGTTCCCCCCATAAAATGTGAAATCAGGCCACTCTTCGTTTCGATCAAGCGCATAGTTTTTTACATAGTCCAGCATCGCCTGTCGATTGATGGGCAGAAGATCATCGCCTGCTGCGGGGAGTCCTTCTACTTCTTCTTCAAGTTCCCGCTCAATGTTTCTCACTTCCCACTCATACTCTTTCGAAAAATCTTTGTATTCGCGTTCGTTGAAGAGGGCAATGAGATCCTCTGCTCGATATCTGTGCGGATCAAGTTGGAAGGCCGTCTCTTCCTGATGGGCTGCAAAGGGGATGTGAAAATACGAGAGATACCCTTCGCTTTTGTCGAGCAGGTCTCCTTCTCCGTGCCTCGTAGTCCAGAGCACCTTCCAGTCTCCGTCCTCTTTGATCAAGACGCTGAAGTAGCGAAATCCGATGGCGCCGGGCAGTTTGGGTTCATCCAAATAGATAAATTCTTCTCTCGATTTGATAAAGACAAAGGCAAGGTCCTCAGAGGCTTCCACAGTGGAGATCACAGCTTCAAAAGATGTCAGTTCTTTTTCATTGCCCATGGCCTCGCGTCTTAACGCAATAGTCCTCTGTCGCCAGTGTAGGGCTTTGGCAAATTCCACGGCCTGCTCACTGAGCAGTTGAGAGGGCATCAGCGCAGAATTGGTCGAGTAACTGAGCTCTAAGAAGCGCTTGGCCACTTCAAAGGGATCATCTGTCGGCGCGTCATCGACTGCATACCCGACTCTCGCCTGAATCTTGAGCAGACGTCGCAGTTCTGGCTCTTCATCGGTTTCTTCCGTAGAGTAGAATCGAAACTCCACCGGCCCATCTTTTTCAAAGTAGCTGGAAGAAAGAACTAAGCGAGGATCCTCCTTCAGATGGACGACTCCGTATTCCTCGTCGTCGATTGTCAGCAGGTAGATACCATCTGATTTCAATTGGGAGACATCAAAAAGGAGCTCCGCCTCACGGTTCTCATTGTAGACAACCGTCGCCACATCCACCTTTTTCGAGTTCCCGCTCGCCTCAAAGGGCATGACCAGATAGATAGGATCCTGCTTTTCCCACGGTAGGAAATCGCAGCCAGTTAGTAAGATCATGATCAACAACGTCAAAACAATAATTTTTCGCACGCCAACCCCTGTCTTCGTTTCTTTTGCCTTGTCACATATCTCAGTGAGCATTATGTAGTGTTCCACTGCACTCAGTATAGTGACTGGACATGAAAAGAACGTGTGGATCACATTAAGATTCGTTAAGAATCACCACATCCTCGAGGCAAACAGCACAAAATTAAGTAAGAGCTGTCTCTGAGCCTCGTTTACCACTCATGTGCTCCACCTCAAACGCGAGCACCGCGGTCCGATCTTTGTCTTCCCTCATTTCCCGCTCTATCTCTTCGGGAAAGTCAGAGGAATACTTATTTGCCAGTGCCCGAAGCGCCTGCTCTTTTGCCTGCGCTTCGAGAAGCGTGATCTTACCGAAACAGATGACGGAGCGATACGCGCTCGTCAGTTTATGGGCAATCACCTCATCTGCGTCGATCACGGTGAAAGAGGATTTCTTACATCTTTGCAGCGCATCGATTTTGTGACCGGAGAGGGCGGAGTGAAACAACAGTTTTCCGTCAACATAGACAAAACTCATGGGCACACCGTACGGATAGCCATTGTCGCCAAGGAGACTTAATACACCGCTTGTTCGTTTTTTCAGTATGTCAATACACTGCTCTTTTGTCAGTGCTTGAGCGGATCGTCGCATGGATCGAAACATCGATTTCCTCCCATATTCTGATCAACTGTAACAAAATCATAGGTAAAAGAAAAGCCCCAAAAGGGGCTTTTTCAGTAGTGAATCAGTCGAGAATCTCGATGACGCTACCGGCGCCAACGGTGTGACCACCTTCACGGATGGAGAATTTCTGTCCGACTTCCATAGCGATCGGATAGAGCATTTCAATTTCCATGACAATGTTGTCGCCAGGCATGCACATTTCCTGTCCTTCGGGGAACTGGATCGTTCCTGTCACGTCAGTTGTTCGGAAGAAGAACTGAGGACGATATCCGGGGAAGAAGGGGGTGTGACGTCCACCTTCATCTTTTTTCAGGACGTAGACTTGCGCTTTGAAGTGCTTGTAGGGTTCAATCGAGCCGGGTTTGGCAAGAACCTGTCCGCGCTCAATTTCAGTTCTCTGAATGCCGCGCAGGAGGATTCCGACGTTGTCTCCCGCTTCGCCTTCGTTGAGGGTCTTCTGGAACATTTCCACGCCCGTGACAACGAGTTTGCGTTTTTCTTCTTTGAGGCCAACGAGTTCAACTTCGTCGCCGATTTTGACTTTACCGCGCTCAATACGGCCGGTGGCAACGGTTCCACGACCTGTGATGGTGAAGACGTCTTCCACAGGCATCAGGAAGGGTTTGTCGACATCACGCTCAGGCTCGGGGATGTACTCGTCGACAGTGGCCATCAGTTCAACGATCTTCTCTGCCCACTCGCTTGTCGGTTCTTCAAGAGCTTTGAGGGCGGAGCCGCGGATGATGGGTGTATCGTCGCCGGGGAAATCATATTCGTCGAGAAGTTCGCGAATTTCCATTTCGACCAGCTCGAGGAGCTCTTCGTCATCGACGGTGTCGCATTTGTTGAGGAATACGACGATGTAGGGAACACCCACTTGGCGGGCGAGCAGGATGTGCTCACGCGTCTGGGGCATTGCTCCGTCAGCGGCACTGACGACCAGAATGGATCCGTCCATCTGAGCGGCGCCAGTGATCATGTTTTTGACGTAGTCGGCGTGGCCGGGGCAGTCAACATGCGCATAGTGACGATTGGGGGTTTCGTACTCAACGTGTGAGGACGTGATGGTGATGCCGCGTTCTTTTTCTTCGGGAGCTTTGTCAATTTTGTCAAAGTCTACGATGTCGCCCAATCCGTAGCGTTCATGGAGCGTTTTGGTGATTGCGGCTGTCAATGTCGTCTTACCATGGTCAACGTGACCAATGGTGCCGATATTGACATGGGGTTTGGTTCTTTCAAATACAGCTTTTGCCATTTCTTCCTCCTGGAATTACGATAATACTTTTAGTGCAATGGACTCTGGTACTTGTTCATAGTGATCAAACTGCATCGTGTAGGTGGCTCTTCCCTGCGAACGACTTCGCAGATCTGTAGCATAACCGAACATCTCTGAGAGCGGCACTTGTGCACGAATTACCTGCACACCGCTTTCGGCTTCCATTCCTTCTAGTCGGCCACGGCGAGAATTGATATCGCCCATGACGTCTCCGAGGTATTCCTCAGGCACGGTGACTTCCACCTTCATATAGGGCTCCAGGAGGACACAGCCAGCTTGTTGCAGGGCCTTTTTGATTGCCATACTTCCGGCGATTTTAAAGGCCATCTCCGAGGAGTCTACTTCGTGATAGCTTCCGTCATATAGTTCGACTTGTAGATCGACGACTTCGTAGCCGCCGAGGATGCCGCTTTGCAGAGCTTCGCGGATACCTGCGTCGACAGCGGGAATGTACTCTTTTGGTATCACTCCCCCGACGATTTTATTGGTAAAGGTATAGCCGCTACCCGGTTCACCCTTTACGACACGAATTTTAACATGACCGTACTGTCCGTGTCCACCGCTTTGCCGGGCGTACTTCTCTTCCGCCTCGGTATCTCGTTTGATTGTCTCACGATAAGCGACCTGCGGAGCCCCTATATTTGCCTCGACCTTAAACTCTCTCAGGAGTCGGTCGACGATGATCTCCAAGTGCAGTTCGCCCATTCCGGCGATGATGACCTGTCCGGTTTCTGTATTCGTATAGGTGTTGAACGTAGGGTCTTCTTCCGACAGCTTCGCGAGTGCGATGCTCATCTTCTCCTGACCTGCTCGGGTCTTGGGTTCGATGGCGACGCTGATCACGGGATCGGGGAAATCCATGGATTCAAGAATCACCGGATGGTCGGGGTCACACAAGGTGTCTCCCGTGGTGGTATTCTTCAGTCCGATCGCCCCTGCGATGTCTCCTGAATAGAGTTCTTTGATCTCCATGCGGTCGTTGGCATGCATGCGAAGGATTCTTCCTATGCGCTCACGGTTGTCTTTCGTGGAGTTATAGATATAACTTCCGCTTTCGAGAACTCCCGAGTAAACGCGAAGGAAAGTCAGTTTTCCCACGAAGGGATCCGTCGTGATCTTAAAGGCCAATGCGCTGAACGGTTCCGAGTCCGAAGCAGGTCTTGTCTCTTCTTCCTGCGTCGTAGGATTGACGCCTTCAATCGGCGGAATATCCAGCGGCGAGGGCATATAATCGACAACGGCGTCTAGAAGCATCTGGACTCCCTTGTTCTTATAGGAAGATCCGCAGAGAACCGGGACAATCTCGTTGGCGATCGTGGCCTTTCGGATAACGTTCTGTATCATCTCGATTGGGAGTTCATCCCCGTTAAAATACAGTTCCATCATCTCGAGGTCCGTTTCGGCAAGACTTTCGATGAGTGCTTCTCTCTGTGACGTCGCCTGCTCAAGATAGTTCTCAGGAATATCGGTTTCTTCGATTTCTTTCCCGAGCTCGTCTTTATAGATCTCGGCTTTCATCTTGACAAGGTCGATAATGCCTGTGAATGAGTCTTCGGCGCCGATAGGAATCTGCAGCGGAACGGGATTGGCTCCCAAGCGATTTTTAATCTGCTTGACCACCCGAAGAAAATCAGCACCGGTGATATCCATCTTATTAATATAAGCAAGTCGGGGAACTTGGTAGCGGTCAGCCTGTCGCCAGACTGTTTCCGACTGCGGTTCCACGCCGCCTTTGGCGCAGAAGACTGCTACAGATCCGTCGAGTACACGTAGTGAGCGCTCTACTTCAGCCGTAAAGTCCACGTGACCGGGAGTGTCGATGATGTTGATGGCAACTTCTCTCCATATGGTCGTGGTGGCTGCAGAAGTAATCGTAATGCCACGTTCTTGCTCCTGCTGCATCCAGTCCATGGTCGCAGCGCCTTCATGTGTTTCACCGATTTTGTGGCTCTTGCCTGTGTAGAACAAGATTCTTTCGGTGGTGGTTGTTTTGCCGGCATCAATGTGTGCCATGATGCCGATATTTCTTGTTTTTTCAATAGGAAAGGATCTTGGCATGATTACCTCCTTTCTGTAGTGTCCGACTAATAGCGGAAGTGTGCAAAGGCTTTGTTTGCTTCCGCTGTGCGGTGCATCTCCTCACGGCGTTTGGCTGCTCCGCCCGTATTGTTGAGGGCGTCGAGAATCTCTGCCGCCAGTCGATCAGTCATCGTGCGTTCTTTCCTTTTTCTGGCAAAGTTGACGAGCCAACGAAGTCCGAGCGTCTGGCGTCTTTCCGGACGCACTTCGATCGGCACCTGGTAGTTGGCACCACCCACTCGTCTGGCTTTTACCTCGACAGTGGGCGAGACATTGGAGAGCGCTTGCATAAACGCATCCAGCGCATTCTGTCCGGATGTCTCTTCGACTTTTTTCAGCGCGTTGTAGACGATGTCTTGTGCCACGCCTTTTTTTCCGTCAAGCATCACGTTATTTGTCAACTTTGTGATGATGGTGGATCCGTACACCGGATCCGGTAATACGTCCCTCTTTGGGACACTGCCCTTTCTTGGCACCTTACTTCCCTCCTAAAAATTCATTCGTTCATCGGTACTGAACCAAAAGGACCTTATTTTTTCGGTCGTTTCGCTCCGTACTTGCTTCTCGCCTGGCGACGATTGGCAACTCCGGCGGTGTCTAGGACGCCGCGGATGATGTGGTAGCGTACACCGGGAATATCTCTTACACGGCCGCCGCGGATCAGTACGACACTGTGCTCCTGCAGGTTATGGCCTTCTCCGGGGATATAAGCGGTGACTTCCATTCCATTCGTCAGTCGGACTCTGGCGACTTTACGAAGAGCCGAGTTCGGTTTTTTCGGGGTGACCGTCTTCACAGAGGTGCAGACGCCTCGTTTTTGCGGGGCATTTTGAACGGTTGCTTTGTTGCGCAACGTGTTCAGATTTCTCTGCAAAGCAGGTGCATCACTCTTCGCTTTCTTAGAGTCTCGGCTTTTTCTGACAAGCTGGTTAATGGTTGGCATAAACGTTCCTCCTTTCCTCTAGGATAAGAGAACGCACACGGCGCTCCCCACTTCTATTGATACGGCCTGACCCAGCTCTTTCATAGAGTTGGCTTCCTCAACGGGAATGCCTTTCTGGTCGGCCAGTAAAAGAATATTCTTGAGCAGAGAGGCATCTGCATCTCGGGCAATAAAGACCTTTTTTACTAGGTCGGCTTCCAGTGCTTTGGTGCACTGTTTTATCCCTGAGCGGACGTTGGCATTTCGCAATTCTTCTAGCTTCATGACACTCCTCCCCCCTATCGGCTCAAACACCTTATAAATTCTATCACTATCAAACAGGTGAGTCAAACGTTTTTTTTGACTCGGGAAAACAACATTCTTTGCAAGGGGGACTAGCGGAGTTTGACGCTGAGCGTCTCTTCCATCATCTTGACCTTCCCTCTCCCGTCTTTCATCTGCGTATACACCTGATAGAGTTCGACAGAAGGAAGTGAATTCCCCTCAATGATCACTGGACCGTCTTCAGAGATGGCAATATCCCAGCCCACACAGCGACAGCCCGGCACTCTTAGAGCTGCCTCTGTGACCAGCTCTTTCAACTCCGGAATAAAGGGGACTTGAAATCCCACAAAGGGAAACCCTGTCACAGGATGCTTCTCATAAATCTTCATGGTGGGGAGATTGGAGAACATCGGATTGACGATCGTGCCCTCTTCATCGAGAATGGTCCAAATGCCTCCGAGACTTGCGTTGTCCATGAACTTATCCGATGCCGAGCATCTAAGCACCATGTAAACGACGTGGACATTGCCCTGCGCATCGATATTGGTCCCTGTGCGCACCGTGTTGATGGAATTGGGAGCCAGCTGATACATCTTGGGGTGCTGCTTGACGCCCTCTTCAATCGTGTATCCCCCGCTTTTCATCAGACGCTCATACAGCGCTTTGACGTCCTTGATGTCTTTTGTCGCCACGCGCTCCATGTTGTGACCACCGTGATCAAAGGGCGTTTTTAAAAACAGCACTTCTTGTTCTCTTATGATCTTTTCAAAATCTTCAAACGTATCCCATCGCAGATCGATCGCCTCTCTACCGATAAGGTCTTTGAAGAACTTATTGAAAATCCCTTTGTCTTCCAGGAGATCCTCCGAGGCAGGATCAACACATTGCTCTCTCAGTATTTCGTTGTCATTGTACTCCGAGAGAAAGCTCCTGCGATACTCTTTGTCTCGATGCAGGTGAAAACCAAAGGTTGGGTAGTTCAACCAGGTATATCCTTCTTCTTTAAAAAGCGTGTACATATCCTTAAAGAGATCGATGTATCCTCTGCCTGACTCCTTATGCATCTGATGCAAAAGGGGCAACATTTCTTTCCAGTTGACCTTAAGCGCTCTTTTTATCAGTCTGAACATCTCCAACTCCTTATGTGTAGCTTTGCGGGTTCTCGTATTCAGCGAGTCGTATCGTATACGCTTCTACAAGCGTCTTCTTATGAGGAATCTCTGCGGACAGACCCCATTCGCCTAGGAGCCTTTCTGTGAAGAGCGGATTCATAATCAGCAGCGGCCCCGTCAGATACGTGGCAACAAAGTTGTGATAGTGAATGCCCTCCCCGCTGATCCCTTGATGCATGCCAAAGCCTCTTAACGTGTGGAAGAGATAGGGAAACGCCTCTTCGTCTTTTGGGTAGTTCTGCGTAAACTGGGACTTGACACCCGTGACCTTCAGTTCATCGTATATCCCTACATACAGATCTGTCAGCCTATTCATCATCTGCCTTCTGGCTTGCATGGGGAAGATATCCAGTGCCTCAATCGCTTCACCGTCTTCTTGAAGAATCGATGTGCCCAGTACCTCCATCGCATTTCCGATGAAAAGGAAATGATCTCCCTCCTCGATTCTCTCCCTCACGCCATCTTTATAAGGCATCAGCACGTTGATGATCTTCTCCTGCGCCGTTTCCGATGAGGGACCCATATAGATCAGGTCCACCTTCTCTTCAAGAAACGCCGGCTTTTGAAGAAGTTGCGTGCAGATCACCTCAGCATGAGGAAAGAGTTGACGAAGAAAGCGCTGATGACCGATTTCGCCAAATTGATTGGCCAGCTCTGGAAAGAGAAATTCTATCTTCATTTTCGAACCTCCCGCGCCAGTCTGGCTACTTCATTTCGGATGGCCATCATCTCGTCGACATTGTCGTTGTCATTGAGGATAAAGATTTTATCCACATGCTCATAGTCTACTTCTTTGGCGATGTCCGGTGAGAACCCTTCAAAAGCATGCACTCTCTCCGGGTCGATTCCCTCTAGAAGGAGTCTCGCCTCTATATCTTTGTAGCGGGGCCCCAGCGTGATAAATTGGACGATATTCTCCTGCTTCAGGAAGTGAAAGTCTATATCGTAGAGCCACGCCATGTTTTCCTGATTCCGACCCCTGTCGCGAAAATCTGTATTTCCAAAAATAAGCGCTATCTGCCCACTCTGTTTTCGGATGTAATCAAAGCTTCTAGACGAGGCGATGGGATTGATTGCCTTTGCCATCAGCATGATGACTTCTATCTCGCCGCATGTCTCTTCATAAAAGCGGCTCTCGATGACACTGATTTTCTTGTAGGTTTCTTGCAGATCCTCCATCTTAAAACCACTGTCATGAAGCAGGGCCACGGTCGAGACGAGATTGTAGAGATCGACGATGTTGCGGCTGACAAGAGGGAACACCCAACTCTGGTTTTTATGCACCAATGTGCATTCTTCTTTTTCCTGATCTACTGCGGTGATGGCATAATCGCGCGGCATATTGGTGTGCCCACAGTGAAGACAGGTAAAACGTCCCAGGTGATTGTAGCGAACAAAGTCCTTTCGAAGCGGATGATCGCAGATCGGGCAATTTTCAATGTCCACAACATTGCTGTCAAGAACTTGTTCTTCTCCCTCAAGCGGCTCGATGCCATAGGTGACGTGGCGATTGTGGGGTTTTAATCTTGATGCAATCATATCATCGGCATTGGTGATCAGTACCGTTTCATCCGGGATGGCTGAATCCATAATATCAAAAATATAGTCCACATGCGCATTGCGCTTATATGAGTCGCGAAAGAGATTGGTCACCAACAGATACGTCGGCGTCATGTGTTCATACACTCGCAAGGAACTTCGCTCGTCCACCTCGATGACCCCATAGTCGTATGGCATGCGACCAAAAAAAGAGGAAAACTGCACAAATGAGCTGATGACTCCTTCCACTGTGTTGGAACCATAGCTATTGTGCATATATTTTATCCCGCGATCCTGTAGCACATCTCCCAAAAAGTTGGCAGAGGTCGTCTTCCCGTTTGTACCGGTGATCGCAAAGAGATTCTTTGGCTTATCCATTACACGCATCACATCCGAAGACATGGTATAGGCGATATCTCCGGGAAAAAATGTCGCATTTCGGCCGATGAGCGTCATCGCCCGGCGGATCAGTTTGCTTGTCCACAGCGCTGCATAAGTACGCAGATTTGTTGCCATGAGCCATCCTTTCTTAATAATACGCATGATACATTATATCGGAAAGCGAAATGATTGAAAAGTCAATGCGTGGTAGCTCGCTCTTATGCTCACCACCTCATCTCATTTCTCCGCAACAAAGCTGATCATTGCAGAGAATAAAGAGAAACCTTCCGTTTAGCAGAAGCAGAAGGTTTCTCATGGGTTATTCCTTTA
>DUVM01000127.1 GCA_012841045.1 Tissierellia bacterium
AAGCCGGGTCTGACGATCACTCCTTCTTTTTGAAGATCGATAAATACCTTCCTCGTATCGGTACCCACATCGACGAAAATGAAGTTGCCGGCCGCTTTGATATAGCGCCATCTTCTCTGATCAAAGTACTCCATCATTCTGGACAATGACGCTCTGGCAAGCGCTACGCTCTTTTCAATGTGCTCTTCGTCATCGAGGGCAGCAAGGGCTGCCTTCTGTGCGAGTCGGTTGACACTGAAGACCGTACTTGCTTTTGAGACCTCCGTGATAATCTCCGGGTCCGAGATGATGTAGCCGACGCGAAGGCCGGCAATTCCGGAGACCTTTGCAAATGTTCGAAGCACAATCGTGCGAGGGCGTGTCTTGAGGATCTCAAGACCGTCAGGGTATTCCTGATGGACTCGTGCAAACTCAAAGTACGCCTCATCGAGAAAGAGGACTACGTCTTCTGGTAGTCTGTCTACCACCATCTGGAGATCATCCTTTGTGACGATCGTTCCCGTGGGGTTGTTGGGATTGCATAAGTAGAAGATCTTTGTTTTCTCATTGACAGCATCGAGCATCGCCTCTAGGTCATAGTTGAAGTCGTCTTCACGAAGCGCAATGCGACGGATCGTGGCACCCATGAGCTGTGCCCCGATGTCATAGAGCGAGAAACTCGGGTCCCCCACGACAATCTCATCGCCTTCGGCGAGCATGCTGATCGAGACCATCTGAATGGCTGCTTCTCCTCCGTTGGAGCACAGGATCTGCTCAGGTGTGACGCCATGTTTTTTAGCGAGAGCTGCTTTGAGCTCCACCATTCCCGGATCCGGATAAATGTTGATATGATCGGCTTCCGATTTGATCGCCTCGACCGCTTTAGGGGACGGTCCGAGAGGATTTTCATTGCTGGCCAGCTTCACTACACGCGTCAGACCGAACTCTCTCATCACATCTTCTATGGGTTTTCCCGGTACGTAACTTTCAAGTGTCTCCATCTCTTTACGGAATAGTTTTTTCATTTTATTCCTTTCTCGGGATACCGCCTCCCGGGAGTCAGGGTGTTTTTATTCATTTTATCATACGACAAGTGTATAGACCGTACGCAAAAGATCTCATTTATGACAGAACTCATGCCACTGACAGTCCGGACAGATCTCATGAAATCGTCCTTCGTCAAATACTCTTTCTTGCATCCGCTCCTTGAACTGCTGCCAGCATATGACGCGACCTGTTTGAAGCGCCGTCATCTTTAAAAGTGCTGCATCATAGGCAGAAAATCTCTTTTCGTCACTGCACGACTCGCCTTGGGTGTTCGGACACGCATCACAAAGCACGTCAGTGCCCGATACCAGTTCGATCAGTGGATTTCTTTCCAATTCCTTTTGGAGCCAGGTCATCCTCTGGACAAATCTCTCGCTGTATCCGAGGCCTATGAAAAAATGCAGGCAGAGACCGTGGTGAGGCCGCAGAGCGATTGTCTTTGATGTTTCATGCATCATCTCTGTCCTCCTTTTGCTGTCACACAGCTTGCCGCTTGTTAGTCCTCTTCTACTATTTAAGATACCCTTCTTTCATGAAAAAGACACGATAGCAAGATCGTGTCTGTCTGATGCTTCTCTTTTTCTTCTCGTTTTTCTCAGGAAAAATCACTTTTCGCGTCTTCATCGCTCCAGCTTCTATGTAGAAGGAACCTCTCCGCCAAGGCCTGCGCCCGCTCCGTGATAGCAGGAGGGAACTCATAGTGGCGAAGAAGATTGATGGCGTTGGTGGTGCGAGTGGGACCGGATTTTACCTGATAGTCAAAGGTAATGCGCTCCTGCGTCACCGTCTCTCGGAAGTGAATATTTTTCATGCGATCTGCGAGGAGCTCCGTCAGCTCAATATCATGCGTGGCGCTGATGACAAGACTTCCCTGCTGTTCAAACCATCTCAAAAGCGCATGCGAGGCGGCAATCCTCTCCACAGTATTAGTCCCCTTGAGGATCTCATCGATAAACAGATAGGCGACGCCTCCTCTGCTGCTTGCATCGATCAGCCGCTTTAGGCTTTTGATCTCCGCGACAAAATACGAGTCCCCTTTATAAATATTGTCTCTGATCGCCATAGAAGTAAGGACCTGTCCTCGCTTCATCGAAAAGCTCTTGGCAAATGCTCGGCCAAGGTTCTGCGACGTGATGGCGCTGATTGCGATCGCCTTTACGTAGGTGGATTTGCCTGATGCATTAGAGCCTGAGACGATGGTGCTGATCGAAAAATCAACCGGATTGGGCACTGCGTCTTTAACAAGCGGATGCACCAGATCCTGCGCCACGATCGAATATTCATCATGAAATACAGGAATGCACACGTCAGTGCGCTTCTCCAGCGAGGCAACCGCCAGAGCGATCTCCACATGGCCAATCGCCTCCCAGACCTTTTGCAGAGCGTCGGGAGCCGCTATCAGATAGCTCAGTGCGCGGTTGTAGCGATTGAAGTCCAGCAGCAAGGCGTAATTCAGATATTCTAAGAGCATCTGAATCGGATCTCCCGAGCTCATCTTCAGCGGCATTTTTGACGGGACGGCCTTTAAAGGCTCAAGGGCTTCCTTTAGCTGAAGCGTCTCCTCAGGAAAGGTCGGCATCAAAAGAGACTCGATATTCTTCCCAATGCTGATGGCCCTAGAAGCGTAGCGCACCGCCTCAATCCCTCCTTCGACCTGAAAGCGATACTTATGGCGTGTATACAGATTCCAGGCTATGCCAAGACTGACCACGATCATCCCGGCCGCAGGTTGAAAGATAGCCAAAACCATGCCGATAAGCGGCACCAAACTCTGTGCGGGATAATATCCCACCGGCTTTTGAGCATCCGGGTCAAAGAGAAACTCATCCACTCGGTGATGGTTTTCTTTTCCAATGTCATGAAGACAGTACGCCACCTCTGTTCGAAGGGCTTCATCCTCAACAAACGCTTGGATCAGAGGCTCCAGTTCCGGCGCATCTGTGCGGTGTAGCCGAGCATACAGCACCTCGCTTCCCACCGAGCTCCAAGTCGTATTGATCGCATCAAAAAACAGATCCATCTCCAGGTCGTACCAAGTGTTTTCATCGACGGATCTGTATGCGGGAAACTTCGCCGCACACGCTCTCCAGTACTTTCTGACACTCTCGAGCTTATCGCTGCGACGCTTTTCCGGCGGTTTTCCAAACGACTCGCGAATATATCTTCGCAAGTGTCTCTTATTTCTAAAGTGCTGCACCGTATAAAAGGCGATGTAAACGACGATCACCATCGCAATGATGTAGGGAACAGGCAACGTCTTACTCCTCGCTGAGATGGGTGAAACGAAAGAAGGGGGACTACTCGATGTAGTCGCCTCCTTCGATAGAATAAAATTCTTCCAGGGTTGAAAGTCCGCTTTCTTTAAATCGGATCGCTTCCTCCACCCCGATGTATCGCCAATGCCAGGATTCGTACTGATACCCTGTCACCGCTTCAGAGCCCTGTGGGTATCGAAGGGTCCAACCATACTTATGCGCATGTTCAAGGAGCCAGCGGTACTGCCCGGTCGAGTCAAAACCTCCGGACTCACCGATCCCTCCGCCACCACCGATGATGTCCATGACAAGCCCGGTCTGGTGTTCAGAAAAGCCTGGACGAGCGGAGAAGGTATCGGCCTCTTGCTGACCGTAATTACTGACATAGCGCGAGTACAGTAGCTGCTGCAGATCATAGCTGCGAAAACCGCTCTGTGCGGTCAGAGGATAGCCGTCATTTTTGGCCGCCTCATTCATGCGCTCAAAGGCCTCTGCTGCCTCTCTTCGCAGATACTCGCCCTCTGTTCCCACAGAGACCAGATCATCCGGATAATAGTCTCTCGGTTCGATCGGATGCTTTTTGTTGACAACGAGGGTAATCATCGGATCTCGGCTGACATGTGGCGCCACCACTTTCGTCGCAGGCGGGCCTGTCACTTCTTCGCCCTCGTCACCTATATAAGGAACGACGGTATAGCTGTGTTCTTCTTCCAAGCCTTCTTCATCAATCTTCATCGATTCTTCATCTGTTCTTCTGAGTTCTTCATCGTCTTTATAGATGATATACCCCTTCGCTCCCGGTACAGGAGTCCATTTCAGGTAGACATCGCCTGCATGGGTGGAAACATCCAGATCTTCAATCGGCTCAAGCCTTGCTGCCTTGGTCTCCTCGGAGAGAAACGAGCTCTGCACGCGGTCATCTCCATGGCTATGCGCGGCTATGCGATAGGAGCGAACTTCCTTGTTTGGCGCTGACACATCTGTATAGGTGTTGGTCTCCGTTTTTGCAAGCGGGAGCCAGGCATCCCCTTCAAGGTAGAATACGCTATAGTAGGAGGCTCCCTCTACGCTTTCCCAGCTAAGAACGATACCGTCCTCGCCCTCTCCCTTTGCGACCAATCCGCTCACTGCAGGCATATCACCCATGGAAAAGAACAGCTCTCGGCCATCAAATCCCAAAGGAAGGCGCCACAGAGTCATCTCTGTATCAGCATAGACAACGTCGTCTCCCAACTTCTCCTTCATCTCATCACGGCTCAGTGAAAAAACGGGGAAAGAGAGAAGAGCCAGTATCATCAGAAGTAGAAGCCATTTACGATTCATTCTTTTGTTCTCCAGACTCCAAGCGCATGCTCGGCACGAAGTAATCAATGCCCTGCGCTCGGAGTGCAATTTTCATATCTTCTAAAACTTTCCAGTAAGCTTGCCAGTAATCGCCCGTGTTGACCCAGAAGCGAAGCGACATGCTAAGCGATGCGTCTTCACGCTGGCTGACGACCACGTCGACAGGCCTATCCTGCAGAGTCTGCGGGAGCGCCCTCGCGACGTCCGTGAGGATTTGTCTGGCCTTCTCAGGATCACTGTTTTGGTGAAGATTGACATTTGTATCCACACGGCGCTGCGGGAACGCCGTGACATTAATAAGTGTATTTGAGGAGATCTGAGAGTTGGGAACCAGCACCAGCCGGTTGTCCGGTGTAATTAAAGACGTCGTCAGAAGATCGATCTTTTGGACTGTTCCTTCAGCCTGCGAGCTGACAACGTAATCCCCTACGCGAAATGGGTGAAACAAGACGAGGATGATGCCGCCCGCCAGATTGGCAAGACTCCCCTGAAGAGCCAATCCCACAGACAGACTCGCCGCCGCAATGACAGCTGTGATGGAAGCCATGGGGATTTGAAGCGCCGTCAGTGCGATGACGACGACAAGGATCCGTAAGACCACTCGAAGTAGCGAGTGAATAAATCCGATGGCGGTTTCATCGACTTGCCGCCTCCTTAATCTTTCGGTGAAAAAAGTCAGAAGTTTCTTGACGATGATATTGCCTACGATGTAGATCAGCACCGCCACCACAACGTGTTTTAAAAGGCTCATTGCGTCATTTAAAAGTGAAGCCAATAAGGGATATTTCGTGAAAAGGTCCATATGCTACGTCTCCTATAATAGTCTATATACGCCGGAAGGGTGCTTCCTCGGAGCTACCTCCACTTGCAAATCTCGACCGGCATATATTTTGTGTTCTTTTAGATGAGCCTGCGTCGTCATATACGCAAGGTCCGGATAATTGTTTTGATCGCTCAAATGCGCCAGAAGAACAAAGCGAAGCTTCCCTTTGTCTTCGTAGATGGAGCGAATACTCTGCGCTGCCCGGGCATTGCTCAAATGCCCCATCTCCCCTAAAATCCTCTGCTTCAATCGATAGGGATAGGGGCCCATACGTACCATGTTCTCATCGTGATTGCTCTCAAGTACAAGAAAGTCCGATGCAGAGAGTGTCTCGAGCGCCTGATCTTCCATCTCTCCTAGATCCGTGGCGATGCCCAGTGTCTTCTTCCCGTCTGTAAAACGAAATCCAAAGGTCATGAACGCATCGTGAGGTACGCGAAACGCTTCGATTTGCATGTCGCGAAGAACCATATTTCCTTCATCAAAAAATGTGAACCGCTCATATGGTACATCTTCAAGCTGCGGGCGCAACCACTCATATGCCGTGCGATGAATAAAAATCGGAATCGACGTGCGGCGGGCAAGGACGCGAAGTCCTCGGATGTGATCTATATGCGCGTGGGTGATGACAATGGCGTGTACGTCATCAAGGAGGACCCCGACGCTGCCGAGAGCCTCCCGGATGTACTTCGCACTCATGCCGACATCCACGAGTATTTTTGTATTTTTTGACGCCAGATAGTGAGCGTTTCCGCTGGAACCGCTGGCCAGTGAACAGTATTCCATATTTTTCCTTTCAACGCTCATTGTACCACAGCGATCCACGAGACAAACCCTTGCTCACGGGAGATTTTTGCGAAAGCTGATCTCCTAGAAGAATTCCTACAAGGGATGCCTTCGAAGTGCGTGCGTTTGCCAGCTCCCAAGGGGTTCTCCTCGTTTCTTTTTCTTCTTTCCCTTGCCTCTATGGGCTATAATAAGTGAAGGAGGTACTCCCTTGCCCATCTATTTACAACCTGAAAGTTTTGATTTTTCCCTAATCCAGCTAGAAAGCCTCTTTATTGAAGAGTTTGTTCCGCATGCCCCGCTGCTTCCGCTCAAAGTCTATCTGTTAGGTCTGCAGCTTTTACAAAAAGGGCAGAATCCGGATCTCTCCATCCTGGCAACGCGCCTTGGCGTGAAGAGCGAAGACATACTGGAGGCGTATAAATACTGGAGAGACTTGGGGCTCGTGCGTCTGAGCGCATCGAAGACATCTTCAGAAGAGGATATCCATTACCTGAGTGTACGGGATCTGTATCTCAGCAGCAACTATCAGCTCAAAAAGTCACTGTCCTCTTTAGATCGAGGAGAGCTTTATAACGAGCTTTTCCGCTACGTCAACGAGGTGCTTGTCTCTCCTGCCACAGAGATCGAGCGCTCGAGCGTCATCGACTATTTGCGTGATAAAGACGTGGCCAAAGAACTGGTGAGAGAAGCCTTCCGCGACCACGCCATGCAGTACGCTAGAGGCCAAAAGGTCGTCAACACCCTCCGTTACTGGCATGATAACGGCATCGAGTCCCTTGAGGATCTTGAAGCCTTCAAGGAGCGCTTCAACCTCCGCCAGCTCAATTACAAGCAAGTTCTCAGCGCGCTTGGGTATCCTTATACAGCGCCGACTCAGGCCGACAAAGACTGCATCGACACCTGGCTCGACGAATACCAGTTCGACATGGAAAAGATCCTTGAAAAGATCAAAGAGATCACCATGAACAAGCGCAACCCTTCCATGAACTACCTGCACGCGGCGTTTCGCAATGAGTATGAAGGAACGCCGAGAAAGCAAGAGACAAAAGAGGATATGAGCCAGCTCAGCAACGAAGAATTGTGGGCTCGCTACGGAATTAAGCGATGATCAGAGACATTCGCCAAGAGCTCCTTAGAGAATATGAAGAGAGAAGATTTCTTCAGGAGCTTGCCACTCGAAGAAAACGAAAAAAACTCTATCAAGACATCCCCGAACTCGAAGCGCTGGAAACGAGCTATCGAGAGATGGAGATGGAGATTCTTCGCGCAGTCTTTGCCTCTCCCTCTCATGCAAAGAGCGCAGCAAAAGAACAAGCGCGGCTTCACGATCGCCTCGAAAAGGATCGAGAAGATCTCCTTCTGCGCCACGATATTCACACAGATCCATTGGCGCCTGTCTACCACTGCGAAGAATGCAAGGACACGGCCTACCTTGAAGACGGAAGCTACTGCCCCTGCTTTCGTAGAGAACTCGCAGAGCGCGTGTATCAGCTGAGTGGCTCTAGAGTAAGAGGAGATCTCAGCGGGTACTTGCTGGATGTATTTACCGATCCGAAGCAGCGAGAAAACATGCGCAAGATCTCAGAAGACATGAAAGAAGAGGCCCGCTCCTTCAGGCTTCGCCCCGGCAGAAACTATGTCTTCAGCGGTCCGATCAGTCAGGGGAAAACCTATCTGATGGAGAGTTTTGCAGGGGAGCTGATCAAAGACGGCGTCATCGTCTTCTCCGTGACAGCGCCCGGTTTTGTTGACTTTCTTCGAAGATATCGCTTTCAAGGAAGACCTGAGCCACAGGACGAACAAATCTATCATCTCCTGATGGAGAGTGATCTTCTTCTGCTCGATGACTTGGGAAAGGAAAATCCCACGGACTTTGTGGTGACAGAGTTTTTCCATCTCATCAATCACCGTTACCTGAATAAAAAAAGCCTCTTTATCAGCACCAATCTCGACAGCCGCGAGTTATTCCGTCAGTATGACGAAGCCAGCTGGAGTCGCATCCTCGGCAATGCGTATGTTCCAAAGTTTTTCGGCCCTCCACTAAAAAGAGGTGAAGAATGAATCGAAGCATAGAAAGAAAAATAGCCGCCCCCGAACCACACTGGGTCGGAAGCGGTTTTCGCGTGCGCCAACTATTTCCAAAAGAAGAAGGGCTCGACTGGCACGCGCGCTTTAGTCCGTTTCTACTGATGGACTATCATGAACCCTACTACTATGAAGCTACTCCCTTTGAAGTGGGTGTCGGTCCTCATGCCCATCGCGGTTTTTCCACGTTGACCATCAGCCTAGCCGGTCGACTCAGCCATGAGGACAATGCAGGAAATAAAGGCACGATCCACTCGGGCGGCGTCCAGTGGATGCATGCGGGAAAAGGCATCCTTCATAAAGAGATGCACGAGGAGAGGTGGAGCAAAAACCCAAGAGTTCTCCACTGTGTCCAGCTGTGGATCGACTCCCCTAAGGATCGAAAGTTCGACGAACCGGCGTATCGGAGCTTTTCAAAAGAAGATCTGGGAACCCGAGAATTCTTTGATGAGACGAAACTCACCGTGATTATCGGAGAAGCCTACGGCGTCAAAGGGCCCGTCCCCTCCCTCTCACCGATCAACCTCTACTACGTCCGCCTCTCTGACTTGTCGCAGTTTTCGGTCGATGAACCGGCAGACCATCACGTCGGACTCCTTGTCCTCGACGGAGAAGTGCGCATAAACGACAGCGATCGAGGCGTCCAAGGAGACTTCTTCTTGCTTTCTCAAGAAGAAGGAACTGTCACGCTCGAAGCGGACTCTTTTGCCGAGGTCCTCGTCCTCAGCGGCAAACCGCTTGATCAAGAAGTGTATATGAACGGCCCCTTTGCCATGGCAACAAAAGACGACCTCTATCAGGCACTCTCCGATCTGCAACTCGGAAAGTTTGGCAGCATGGAGTTCTAAATCATCCTCTCCGCAAAAAAAGTCCTTCCTTTGAAACAAGCGCGTTTCTAGGGAAAGACTTATTTTTTTAAGATTTATGGCGTTTCGCTCGGTGTCTCCGGTTCGTCTTTTGCTAGCAGTTCCTTCACATTATCGGGATACGCCCGGGGAATGGGCAGCTGATTGCGTGCATCAAGGTAGCCGTAGTAGTCTTTTTCATTAATCAGTCCGGAGTACATGAACATCCTTCGCACCTTTTCGCTCATCTCCGTTTTGTAGTCTGCCGTAGGCTCTTTGCCGAGATATTCATCTGTTCTGGAATTGTAGCGGAAATCCTTGGTGATGTAGCTGCGGTTCAAAAATACCACAAAGGGACTTGTATCGCTAAAGATATCCGTGCCCATCAGAAGACGGGAATCAAAGTTGAGACCCATCAGGTTGTGAAGGGTGGGGATGATGTCGAGCGAACTCGTCGGACGTGTGATAATCTCACTTTCCATTCCCTGTTCGTACATGATCAGGGCGTTTCGGTAGAGCTCAAAGTTTCTCTCCACCTCGTGGCCGGCGAGTTCATTCATCGCTTCGTCGGTCAAGCCGTAAGGATAGTGGTCTGAACTGATGACGATCAGAGTGCGCTCAGCTACTCCTGCTTGATTGAGACGTTCAAGCAGATATTCCATGGCTCGATCCAGTTCGATATTACAGGAGAGATACGCCTTTACCTCATCGCTGTAATCGAGATGATCGACAAGATGTCTGTTCTTTTTGGCCATGGCGTTGCCTGTAAAGTTGTATTCCAGGTGACCGCTGACGGTCATGTAATACGTATGGAAAGGTTCTTTGTGGATATATTCATCCACGGAAGCTTCCATCATATCTAGGTCACTTTGGGGCCATTGTTCAGGAATATCAAGTCCGTTTCCGAGCCCTTTGTATTCATAACCCAGGTTCGGGTGCGACGTATCTCGGTCATAATATGTATATGTATGATTGTGATAGGCCATTGTCAGGTACCCTTCTCTGCGCAACGCATTTCCCATCGTAAACGGGAGATAGTTCACGGCGCTTCTTGATAGGGACCAGACACCGGAGCGGGGAATCAGCCCTGTCGTGGCCACATATTCTCCGTCGGAGGTGCTGACCTCCCAGATCGGGGTGTAGAACTCAGGAAACACGTAACCTTGCGTGGCCATCTTATAAAGAGTTGGCGTCAGTTCCGGATCGATCACCATATGAGAAAAGCCTTCGGCGGTGATGAGAATTAAGTTGTGTCCTGCAAAACGGCCGGTGTGGTCATTCTTTTTTGTCGGCTCGCGCAAGCCGAAGTATTCGTGCATCCAGGACATGGTCTCATCAGACTCGTTATCATACAATTTCTTAAAATCAATCTGCAATACGTTAGGACCTGTGTTTTGGCTGAGAGCCGACGGATTTCCTTCCTCAGCCGCCACCGTTGCGGTGGGACCCGCTGTATTTTTATCCGAAAGAGCGGGGATCTCGCCGGGCGAAGAGGAGGGGGGAAGGA
>DUVM01000021.1 GCA_012841045.1 Tissierellia bacterium
GGAATGGTGGACTTCCTCATTTTCCATATAGCTCTTGAGCTCTTCTTACTTCGGCTTGTTGTCTCACATTATATGCAATGGTTCACTAATATAATGCAATGTACCCGAAAGATAAGAATTGTCTGCCCCTCAAAGAAAAAATAGTTTCTAAACTATAAATTTTCTTGGTGGGGCTCAGCGTGAATAATAATTCTTCTTTCTTTTCATCAGGGAGAGATATCAGTGCATCTCCTTTGGGCGTTTAGATGGCCTTTCTTTTAGTAGTAAGTGATAGACGACAATAATGGGTATATAACTACAGTCTATATCCTTTCCCTTTTCATAGATAGGTGGTGTGAATGATTCAACGCATATCAAAGACGATCCGCACAAAATACACAGGTGTCTTTTTTATGAGCCTGTTTGCAACGATAGCTGAAACCGTCTTGCAGCTGATTATCCCTTTGCTGATGTCAAATATCATCGATCTGGGAATCGTCTCTGGCAACCGACAGATGATTTTTCAGCAGGGCGCTCTGATGATCGCGCTGGCACTGCTGTCGCTGGGCTTAGGTCTCGCTTCTGCGCGCTTTTCTGCCGTTCTTGGAAATGGTGTAGGGACCGAACTACGTGACGCTCAGTTTCGCCACATTCAGCATTTCTCTTTTGCGCAGATTGACCGCTTTAGCACGGGTTCTCTGATCACTCGGATGACCAGCGATGTCACGGCTGTTCAACAGGCCATTACTATGGGAATGAGGATGCTTGTGAGAACGCCGATAATGATAATTGTGGCGATGTTCCTAGCTTTTTCCATCAGCAGAGAACTTTCCGCTGTTTTTTTCTATTCGATCCCGATTCTCTTTGCCATCATCGGAGTGCTGCTTGTGTTAGTGGCCCCTCGCTTTACGAGACTCCAGAAGCAAATTGACAAGTTGAACACGGCGATTCAGGAGAATCTCAGCGGAATTCGCGTCGTCAAGAGCTTTGTCCGGGCCGATTATGAGTCGGAAAAGTTTGACGAAAGAAATCAAAAGCTGTGGGAGGTCACAGAGAAGGCGTCGGCAATCATGGTCATCGCAATGCCGCTGGTGCAGATGGTGATCTTCGGCTCGACGATTGCTATCCTCTGGCTCGGTGGCCATGCAGTGTATAGAGGGGCTCTTCCCATTGGAAAACTGGCGACCTTCCTCTCTTATGTCAACCAGATATTGTTTTCTGTCATCATGATGTCTGTGATGCTGATCGTGGTCTCGCGCTCAGCGGCATCTGGAAAGCGCATAGCAGAAGTCCTCCGCGAGGAAGAGGAATTCGACGAGGTACAGATGCACGGCGATGAGGTGATATCTGATGGGAGTCTGAGCTTTGAAGAGGTGTCGTTTCGCTATCATAAAGACGGTCACAGAAATATTCTAGAAGATATCTCGTTTCGCATTCACTCTGGCGGCACGTTGGGCATTATCGGGAGAACGGGTTCCGGAAAGAGCACACTGGTTCAACTGATTCCAAGACTATATGAGGTGGACACGGGGACGATTAGAGTAGGGGGGAAGGATATCCACTCCGTTTCACCTGTCGCTCTTAGAGACGCTGTGAGCATGGTGCTGCAGAAAAATACGCTTTTTTCAGGAACCATACGAGAGAATCTACAATGGGGAAATGAAAAAGCAGACGATGCCACGTTGATGCGCGCGGCCGAAATGGCCGGAGCGGCAGAGTTCATTCGGCGGTTTTCCGAAGGACTTGATACCATGCTGGAGCAGGACGGAAGAAATCTCTCCGGCGGTCAGCGCCAGCGCCTTACCATTACCAGAGCACTGTTAACAGAGCCGAAGATTTTGATTCTAGACGACTCCACCAGTGCTGTGGACATGGCGACCGAACGAAACATTCAGGAAGCTCTTGAGACGTCGCTTCCCGGGATGACTAAGATCATTATCGCACAGCGAATTTCCTCCGTTCAAAACGCTGACAAAATCCTTGTGATAGAGGAAGGAAAAATCGCCTGTGAGGGAACACATGAGGAATTGATCAAGACCTGCGATATTTACGAAAGCATCTATCGATCGCAGACATGGGAGGAGGGAGCCAATGTCTCGTAGACCTGTATTGGGCCGCAGAAGGTCAATGGAAGAGCCAAAGGATCGCGGCAAAATCCTTCGTCGACTCCTCACGTATCTTCGACCGTACACATGGCAGCTGATCGTGATTTTTCTGCTCATGATGGTCTCAAGCATTGCCACGGTAGCGGGTTCTTATTTTATCAAGCCGATAATCAATCAATATATTCTGCCCGGAGATTTTTCAGGGCTTCTTCGCATGCTGATGATCCTCGCTACGATCTATATCTTTGGGGCACTCTTTAGTTATATCTACGAACGGTGGATGCTCCATATCTCGCAGAAGGTGATCTACGGTATCCGAAGAGAACTCTTTGAACACATGCAAAAGCTCCCGCTGAGTTATTTTGACCGCAACACTCAGGGAGATCTGATGAGTCGTTTCAGTAATGATATCGGCAATCTAAACGACGCATTATCTGGTGCTTTCTTGAACATTGTTTCCTCAGGGATTTCCTTTTCAGGAACGCTGATCGCCATGCTGATTCTCAGTCCGGTGCTTTTCCCTCTGACATTGCTCAGCTTGATCGGGATGGCATATGTCGGACGATTTATCGGCAACAAGAGCAAGAATGCGTATCGCAGACAACAGAAGGAACTGGGAAAACTCAATGGCTATATTGAGGAGATGATCGAAGGACAGAAGGTCATTAAAGTGTTCAATCATGAAGAGAAAACAGTTGCGGACTTCTCTGTGTTTAATGAAGAGTTGAAAAACGCCTCGGTGAGGGCAATGACCTTTGGCAGCTCGATGATGCCGGCGATGATGAACCTCTCAACGGTCTCTTTTGCTATTGTCACACTGGTGGGAGGTTTGATGACACTGGCGGGGCGCTTTGACATCGGCACACTCGTCGCCTATCTTCAGTATTCTCGTCAAGTCGGAGGACCGATCGGTCGCTCTACTCAGCAAGTCAACTCTATTTACTCAGCGCTGGCCGGAGCAGAGCGTGTCTTTGGAGTGTTAGATGAAAATCCTGAGATCGACGAAGGAACGATTCATCAGGTCAACGTGCGCGAAGAAAACGGACAGATGGTCGAGTGCGTAGAGCATTGCCAGCAGTGGGCTTGGAAGAGAAAAGAAAGCGACGGGAGCTACTCGCTACAACCCGTTCTGGGAGACATCCGATTCCATCACGTGGATTTCTCATATGTAGAAGGGACTCCCGTTCTCAAGGACATCTCTTTGTTCGCAAAGCCCGGTGAAAAGATCGCCTTCGTCGGATCCACCGGCGCAGGGAAGACGACGCTCACCAACCTGATCACCCGCTTCTATGAAAGTGGATCGGGCACCATCACGTACGACGGCATCGATATCCGCGATATTTCAAAAGAAGATTTACGTCGTTCTTTTGGTGTGGTGCTGCAAGATGTTCGTCTCTTTTCAGGGACGATACGAGAGAATATCCGCTACGGTAGACTTGATGCAACAGATGAAGAAGTGGAAGAAGCGGCAAAGCTGGCCAATGCAGACACATTTATCAGTTATCTCCCTGATGGCTATGACACGTTTATTGAAGGGGATGGAGCATCCCTTTCTCAAGGAGAGAGACAACTCCTCTCTATTGCCAGAGCGGCCGTGCTCGATCCGCCGGTCCTCATTCTCGATGAAGCGACCAGCTCCGTTGACACGTTGACAGAGCGCCGAATTCAGGCCGGGATGGACAACCTAATGAAGGGACGCACGGTCCTAGTCATTGCCCATCGTCTTTCCACGGTGCAGGACTCCGATGCCATCCTTGTGATGGAAGATGGTGAGATCATCGAGCGAGGCATGCAGGAGGATCTCCTGGCTCTTCAGGGTCGTTACTATGAACTCTACACCGGGAAGGCAAAACTTGCGTAGCAAAAGGACAAGACGAAAACGTAGGAGGGACGGGCTGTCTGCGGATGCAACGCGGACGATCAGCCCCTTTTTCAGATGCGGCACAAGCTTGTATGCATTACATCATGTGCTAATTCTGGGAGAATCTTTGAGAGGTCTCTATCGAGTCGTTGTTTTAAGAGAGAAACCTGATAGAACAAAGGATATATCCAATTTTTTACACACTCCCAGTTTCCTTCAAGATTCATCCATCTGATATGGCAGGGGGAGGATCTTCCATGTTACAATCATTTTTAAAGGAGATGCCTATGAAACTCGCAATTGTAGGGTACGGAAAAATGAGCTCGGCTATAGCCAAAGCGGCAAAGGAGTTCTTTTCTTCGACCGATTCACAACTTTTTGTCTACACCCCTTCCTCTTCCTCAGCAGACAGAGCAAAAGAAGATCTGGCTCATGTGCAGATCTGTGAGGACATGGAGACGCTTTGTTCTCAAGCCGATATGATCCTGTTTGGTGTAAAGCCGCAGATGATGTTAGGACTCTTAGATACGCATGCGCAAAATCTGAAGAGAAAAGCGGTGATTTCTATCGCCGCCGGGCTTACAAGCAGAAGCATCCAGTCTGTGCTGGGTGAAGACGTAGAAGTGATTCGCGTGATGCCCAATCTGGCAGCGCTGGTAGGAAAGGGCATGACGCTGATCAGCGAAGAGCACACCTTAAGTGATGAGCATCTCGCGTATGTAACAGATCTCTTTGCATCGATCGGCAGAGTGAAATTTCTACCTGAGGGCTTGATGGACATCGGGTCGGTTCTCTCAGGCTCAAGCGGCGCCTTCTATACGGTGTTCGTAGAAGCGCTCGCAGAAGCGGGATTGAGAAGAGGTCTGAAATATGAAGACGCTTTGGAATTGGCTCTACAGAATCATGCAGGGACGATCATCCAGCTTCAGGAGGGGATCGATCCTTCCACTCTACGCGTGGACACAAGTTCCCCTTCGGGCACGACCATTGAGGGTTTGATAGCTCTTGAAAAGACCGGTCTTCGTAGAGCGATGCATGAAGCGGTGGAAGCAAGCTTCCGACGCTGTGTAGAGCTCAGCAAACAATAAAAACAGGGAGAAGAACATGATCCTGACGGTAGATGTAGGAAACAGCAACATTGTCGCCGTACTCTATTCAGACAAGGGAGAACGCATTTGGGATACGCGACATCAGACGATGAAGAAGCCTCAAAAAGGCGAATACTTGGAGTTTTTCACCAATCACCTCAGAAGATCCACCGCATCCATTCAGGGTGTGATGATTTCCTGCGTGGTTCCACATATTGAAGAAGAAATCAAACGAGCCGTCGAGAGCGTGTTCTTTAATAAAGTTGTCTTTTTAGATACGTTCACACTCGATGACTTTGATGTCCGCCTAGACAACCCAAGAGAGTTGGGTTCGGATCTTTTGGCGACAAGCTATGCTGCCAGAGAATTTTATCCGCAGCCAGTGATCGTTGCAGACCTCGGTAGCGCATCGAAGCTTACGGCAGTGGAAGGCAATATCTTTCACGGAGGTGTCATCATGCAGGGGGTTGGCAATATGGCCAGAACCCTTCACTTGACGATTCCTCACCTGCCGGAAATTCCGCTGATTCGACCGAAAAAAGTCATCAGCGATGACACGATCGGTTCGATTCAATCGGGGATTATCTACGGCAGTTTTGCCAGTGTGGTGGAATTGGCGCGGATGATGGAAAAACAAATAGGCAAGCCTTGCCAGAGAGTCATAACGGGCGGCTATGCAAAGTTGTTTGGAAGGGACATGCTCGAGGAAGCAGGGTTTGAGTACAACGAGTTCCTGTTGAGCGACGGGCTCTACTATGTGATGAAAACACTGAATGAAAAGGAATCCTAGATTCCTTTTTTTGGAGAAAGATATGCGATTTTTGCACACAGCAGACTGGCACTTAGGAAAAAATCTCAATGAGCGGAGTCTCTTGGAAGACCAGGAGGCTATTTTAAAGAATATGCTTCAATGGATCGAAGACAACCCCATCGATGCGCTTTTTATCTGCGGAGATATCTATGATCGAAGTCTGCCGCCGAAAGAGGCTGTCAAGCTTCTGGATATGTTCCTGCGAAGATGTGTACTTGATCTGAAAGTCCCTGTGTTCATCATTGCCGGTAATCACGACAGTCCGGAGCGAATCGCCTATGCGTCCTCACTTTTGGAGGAGTCAGGTCTGTATGTCAGAGGATTCGCGGAGCTACCGCTAGAACCTGTGATTCTTGGCAATGCGCACATATACATGTGGCCTTATACGGAACTGAATGTTCTTCGCTGGCGCCACAACATCGAAGCGGATTCGATGCAAGAAGCGCTGACAGAGATCTTTCAGGGAGTGGATGTTGACCCGAAGGCGGTAAATATCTTACTTGCTCATGAATATGTGCTGGGCGGGCTTGAGAGTGAATCGGAGCGCCCACTGATGATGGGAAAAGCGTCGGCGCTTTCAAGCGATGTGTTTTCTCCCTTTGACCTGGTTCTGTTAGGTCATCTTCACCGCCCCCAAAGTGTCAAGAAGGAGGAAGTGATCTACAGCGGTTCTCTCTTGAAATACTCCAAAAGCGAGGCGGCATCGATCAAGAGTGCAAATCTGATAGAGATTGATCAAGAACGCAGAACCATCACACCGGTGAGCTTTTCACCGCTGAGAGACCTTCGGGTCATCAGAGGACTCTTTACACAGCTGCTACAAGAAGCGAGTGATGACTTTGTCTATCTAGAACTCGAAGACAAGCACTTGATACCTGATGCCATGAGTCGGCTGCGGTCTTGTTTTCCAAATGCCTTAGGACTAGAGTATGTTTCCCTCGAGAGACGCCTGACGTCACCTCAAGTGGGAAGAGGGACGGGGCGAATGGATCTCACCACTGCGTTTTCACGTTTCTATGAATCGGTGCGAGGTGAGCCCATTCCTGAGGAGCACTTGAAAGTGACGAAATCGTTGGCGGAAGAACTGGAGAGAGCATGAAACCTTTGTATCTAGAAATTCAGGCATTCGGTCCTTTTGCCGGCAAGGAGACGATTGACTTTACTCTCTTGCATCGTGCGCCGCTGTTTCTTATCAGCGGCCCGACGGGGTCCGGTAAAACGACGATCTTTGATGCAATCACCTTTGCGCTTTTTGGTGAAGCCAGCGGGTCTTCACGCGACATACAGAGTCTGCGAAGCGACTTTGCAAAAGAGAGCGATGCATGCTACGTGGAGTTCCACTTTCTGCTCGGCGAGGAAGAGCTGAGAGTCATCAGGGCCCCCGCGCAACGCATGCTTGGAAAAAGTGATCGCATGGTAGACAAGCCGGCCACGGCCTCTCTTGAAGTGGGTTCGGAGCTCTACAGCGGCCCCCGGGAGGTCAATGCGAAGCTTCAAGAACTCCTAAATCTGACAGTCGATCAGTTTCGTCAGATTGTCATGCTCCCACAAGGTGAATTCAAGGAGCTTCTGGAAGCTCCCAGTGCGACAAAAGAGCAGATCTTTCGAAAGATCTTTCGCACGCAGATTTTTGATCAGTTCAAGACACAATTAGGGGAAAAGAGAAGACAGGCCGAACAAGAGTTTCGGCTCTGGTCCGATCGATTGGATCGACTTCGCGAGGCCATTGAAAAAAGTGATCCGGAACTGACAGAATCGATCCCACGTGAAGACATGGTCTCGCTGATCGATGCGCTTCAAAAAGATGCGAAGCAAAAAGATCAAAAACGTGCGGACATTGAAAAGAAAAGGGAAAAAGAAGAGACCGACATCCGAA
>DUVM01000128.1 GCA_012841045.1 Tissierellia bacterium
AAGAACAGCGCAAAGACAAGAAGATAGATGAGTGATTTTTTATACATCCTTTTCCCCCTTTTAAATGTCGATTGGATCGAGCATCATTTTATGATTGTATTTGTTGACGGTGGATGGAGTGATGTCGAACTTCTTCATTACTGTGAACGGCTCTTCTTGGGTAGATCAATGCTGAAATAGACAGCATGTTTCTTATCGGGTTTTGTCTTAAAAACTCTATGAATAATACGGAAGGGAGAATATCGTTCTCCCCACAAGGACGAGCAATGTTCTTCTGAAGTATATGGATTGACTGAGACCCTTAGTAAACGGCATATTCTTAGTCACCATCTACGATCCCGTGTGTGCTAGACAGTGCAATCCTCAGGTAATCATAGACATGTCGAAACCTTCGTAGATATAGTACAAAATCGTTATAAATATAAGATTTGCATGTATTCTTTAACATAAATCTTAACGTAGTGCAATGATTGTCGTGATATCATGGTGAATCAAAAAAAGAGAAATACAATATTTATATCACAAAAAAAGATAGTCCTTTTTTCTTGAACAGGTCTTTTTTAAAATGCTGTGAGACTCGTTGAAATCTCGGGCTTCCAACTTCTGCAAGCGCGGTTGGTGGGAGATAGTTTTCATTGACAATGAAGGGTGCCCTTTGCTACACTAAACCCATACTGAACGAGAGCACCCTGTTAAGGGTGCCCTGCTATTTCCTGAGAGTGGTAGGTCATCCTTTCGGAGGACTTCTATCACTTTTTTTTAGGAGAGGGAGATGAAAACCAAGTACATTTTTGTGACTGGAGGCGTTGTTTCCTCCTTGGGAAAAGGCATTACGGCGGCATCTCTTGGCCGCTTACTCAAGGCCCGAGGCTATAAAGTAGCCATTCAGAAATTTGACCCTTACATAAATATTGATCCGGGGACCATGAGCCCCTATCAGCATGGAGAAGTCTTTGTCACAGAAGATGGAGCCGAGACGGATCTGGATCTGGGACACTACGAGCGCTTCATTGATGAGAATCTTACGCGCTACTCCAATGTCACCTCCGGCAAAGTCTACTGGAATGTACTGCAAAAAGAGAGAAAAGGAGATTACCTCGGTGCCACCGTGCAGGTGATTCCTCATATTACCGACGAAATCAAGCGCCGTGTATATATTCTGGGTGAGGACAACGACATCGTCATCACCGAGATCGGCGGCACCGTCGGTGACATTGAGTCTCTTCCGTTTCTAGAAGCCATCCGTCAGCTCCGTTACGAGCTTGGTAAGGATGACATCATGTACATTCATGTCACTCTCATTCCCTATCTTGCGATGGCAGGAGAATTAAAAACCAAGCCCACGCAGCACTCCGTCAAAGAGCTGCAGAGCTTGGGTATTCAGCCGGATATCATCATCTGCCGCAGTCCGGCACCCCTGCCAGATCACATCAAGCAGAAGATCGGACTCTTTTGCAATATTTCTCCGGAGCGTGTATACCACAACCTCGACATGGAGAGTTTATATGAAATTCCGCTTCGCCTGGAGGCGGACGGACTTGCTCAGAGCACCTGCGAGATCCTCAATCTCCCCTGCAGGCAGCCGGATCTCGACGACTGGAAAGAGATGGTCAACAAAGACAAGAGCCGTACCGATACGATGCGCATCGGCCTTGTCGGAAAATATGTGCGCCTTCGTGACGCCTATATCTCCGTAGCAGAATCTCTCCAGCACGCCGGCATCTTCCACAATGTCCATGTGGAGGTGGATTACATCGATGCGGAGGAACTCAATCATGACAATATCTCTGAGCGATTCGAGGGACTGCACGGCGTGATTGTGCCCGGTGGCTTTGGCGACAGAGGAATTGAAGGAAAAATCCTCACCGCAAAGTACGCCAGAGAAAATGGTCTTCCCTACTTGGGCATCTGTCTTGGGATGCATATTTCCTCGATCGAGTTTGCCCGAAACGTCCTGGGACTTGCCGGCGCCAACTCCAAAGAATTTGACGAAGAGACAACGCATCCGGTGATCCATCCCATGGAAAATCAACTGGAGCTTGAAGAACTCGGCGCCACGATGCGTCTGGGAGCGTATCCTTGTGTCTTGAAAGAATCGACGAAGGTGAGAGAGCTCTACGGAACGGAGCAGGTGGCAGAGCGCCATCGTCATCGCCATGAGTTTAATAATGAATTCCGCTCGGCGTTTGAAGAGGCAGGCATGCTCATCAGCGGCGTCTCTCCTGAGGATAAGCTGGTGGAAATCATTGAACTAAAAGATCATCCGTTTTATATTGCTACGCAGTTTCATCCCGAGTTTAAGAGCCGTCCGACCAAAGCGCATCCGCTATTTGTCGGACTGGTAGAAGCAGGAAAGGCACACCGGGATAGGAAATAGTCACTCGCAACGTACTGATGTCGAGTGAAAGCATGCAGACCACTCCGTGTTTTTCTGGCGCATGTCTCCTTTTTACCGTGCACGTCCCTCTCGCTATAAAAGGTAGAGTCGCAGAGTAAGAAAGAGGAGCGCAGTTGACAAACCGTCTGCGGAGTCTAAAATGTAATACAATCGTCACACGGAGGAAAGGAAGGAGAGAAGGCCATGAAAACATATCCTGATCGTCAGAGCGCCATCACGCTGTTGAAAAAATATAATACGGATCCCTTTCACATTCAGCACGCCCTCACCGTCAGCGAAGTGATGCGATGGTTTGCCAAGGATCTTGGCTATGAAGAGGAAGAAGAATTCTGGGCTACCGTGGGTCTTCTTCACGATGTGGACTTCGGGCAATACCCGGAGGAACATCTGCAGTGGGCTCCTAAAATCCTTGCTGAGGTGGACGCTTCCGATGAGTTCGTGCGTGCCGTCGTCAGTCACGGCTATGGCATCTGCTCTGATGTCGAGCCGGTGCATGAGATGGAGAAGGTGCTCTTCGCCACGGATGAGCTGACAGGGCTGATCGCTTCTGCCGCCCTCGTGCGACCGAGTAAGAGCTGTCAGGACATGGAGTATAAGTCCCTGAACAAAAAATTCAAGACCCGCAGCTTTGCTGCCGGCTGTGACCGAGACATCATTCAAAGAGGCGCTGATCAACTCGGCTGGACGCTCCAAGAGCTGATGCAAAAGACGCTCGAAGCGATGAAGGCGACAGAGGAGACGATCGCAGAACAAGTAAAAGCCCTTGTCTGATGCGAAGTGAATGACACAAGACCACCCTTTCGGATGGTCTTGTTTTTTTATGAGTGTTATACTAGCGCCTGTGCGATGGCCTTCATCTCGGAGAGTTGATCTTCTGTCGGAACCCAGTTGACTCTGGCCTCGGGCTCCACGACAGAGAAACCGGCTTCTGTCAGTTTTTCGCGAAGCACCTTTGTGCACTCGCCACTCCAACCGTAACAGCCAAAGACGGCCGCCTGCTTGTTCTTCATCTTGAGCTCTTTTAGGAAGTAGAGCCATCCGGCGACACTGGAGAGGATGTCATTACCGACGGTGGGTGACCCGACAGCAATCGCGCGCGACTTAAAGACTTCGGTGATGATGTCGTTTTTATCTGTCAGTGCGACATTGTATGTCTTGACCACCGTGTCAGGGGAGAGTTCAGCGATTTCCAGCGCCAGGCGGTGTGCGAGCTTCTTCGTCCCGTCCCACATCGTATCGTAGACGATCGTGATCTGATCCTCTTGGTATGCATCACTCCACTCCACATATTTCTCCACAATCTGCAGGGGATTGTCCCTCCAGATGACGCCATGGCTTGGTGCAATGATGTCGATGGTCAGATCCATGGAGATGACCTCTTGGAGCTTTCGCTTGGCAATCGGAGCAAACGGTGTGAGGATATTGGCGTAGTACTTGATCGCTTCTTCCATCAAAAGACACTGGTCCGCCTTGTCGTTGAAGAGCTCTCCCACCGCAAAGTGCTGGCCGAAGGCGTCGTTTGAGAACAAGATATTGTCTTGTGTTAAGTAGCTTGCCATACTGTCAGGCCAGTGGAGCATCGGCATTTCGACAAAGACAAGAGATTTTCCGTTTCCAACATCTAATGTGTCGCCTGTCTTGACGACGCGATAATCCCACTCCGGATGGTGGAACTGACCGGTCAAGCTCTTGACGCCGTTTGCGGTGCAGTAGATCGGAAGATCGGGTCTTTCAGCCATGAGTGCGGGCAGTGAACCGGAGTGATCGACTTCTCCGTGCTGTACAATAATCGCATCGAGATCTTTTAGGTCGATCTCTTTTTTTAGATTATCGAGAAATTCCGTGGTGTTGGGCGTCCATACCGTGTCCACCAAGATGGTTTTTTCCTCTTGTATCAGATAGGCGTTTTGAGAGGAGCCGTGATTGATCGAATAGTCGTCGCCGTGGAAAGACTGGAGCTCCCAGTCGATTTTTCCCACCCAGTACACATTGCTTTTGAGATGTACTTTCATGATGTTCTCCTTGTAACCAAATTGTATTTGTGCTTACCTTTACTATTATACTGTGATGGATAGGGAAAAATCTGTAACCTAAGTTACGCTTGGCTAAACGGTTTGAAAAACATGATTAATGTGACGACTTAGGCCTTTGAATCGCCTGTTCAGGAAACTCCATGATGACGAGGCTGATAAACATCAATACGGCACCGACATAATTGAGCGGCGCGAGCACCTCGCGCAGAATCACAAAGGCAAACAAGCCTGCAAAGACCGTCTCAAGTGAGATAATCAAACTCGCATGCGTAGGGGTGGTGTACTTTTGTGCGAGAATCTGGGCGACATAGGCGATGGCTGTGCAGGGAAATGCGAGGAGCAGGATCACAAGCCAGCTCGTCCCATCAGACGGGATCTTATACGTCTCAAAGGAAAAAGTAAGAAGGGTGCTGGCGAGGGCGATAAAAACCATCTGCCAAGTGCTAAGAGCCACCGGATCATATTCTTCGGTGAATCGATCGATTAAAAGAATGTAGAGCGCATAGCTCACCGCGCAGCCGAGGCTGAGAAGCTCTCCGATGCCAAAGACAAATCGGACATCGCTATTTATAGTAAGTAGTCCGATGCCGGTCAGCGTGAGAACCACGCAGAGCCAGATTCGTTTTTTCAGTTTTCTTTTTAAAAGGAGTCGCTCAAAGAGCGCGACGAACAGCACCGTCGTCCCTCCGATAAAAGCCGCATTCGAAGCGCTTGTATAGAGAAGGGCATAATTCATACTGAGAAACGAGAGTAAGAGCATGGCGGAGGCAAGCAGCGCTCGAACAAGAAGAGGTCTTGTGGTATTTATCAGACGCCGATGAAAGATGATGACGAGCGTCACCGCCGCTAAGATAAAGCGTATGGAGATTATGTTGAGAGGACCGAAGAAATCCAGGGCAAATTTGGTCAAGACATATGTTGTGCCCCAAAAAGCGGTCGCGATCAAAAGAGCAAGATCGGCTTTCAACTGCTGTTTATTCATGACGATGACTCCATTTTAGTGCCTTCATCATAGCACAAAGAAGGATCGTTTCTCGCATCGCCTTGCTATCTTTTTGTAAGACGGGCGCAGCGAGGGGGTACATAGAAAGTAATCGAGTAAAGAAAGGAAATGTTGAGAACCTCACTAAGGTTCAATAGACAAAGATCAGCGATGAAACTCTATGATTTCGTTGTGAAGGATATGCAACTCCAGGACGTCTCTTTGAAAGATTATGAAGGCAAAGTGCTTCTCATCGTCAATACCGCCACGCGCTGCGGCTTTACGCCTCAGTATGAGGGCTTACAGACTCTCTATGAGAAGTATCGTGACAAGGGATTTGAGATCCTCGCCTTCCCCAGCAATCAATTTTTGAAACAGGCACCTGAAGACAATGAAGGAATCAAAAATTTCTGCGAGGCGACTTTTGGAATCACCTACCCGCAGTTTGACAAGATCGATGTAAACAAAGACAACGAGCATCCGCTCTACACGTTTTTAAAAGAAGCCAAACCCGAAGATAAGGGCAATGACGCGACCAAAGGCTTTCTTGGAAAGCTAAAGCTGATCGGCCAAGGTCGAAAAGGAAGCGACATCAAGTGGAACTTCACGAAGTTTCTCATCAATCGCGAGGGCCAGGTCGTGGAGAGATTTTCTCCCACTGTCACACCCGAAGAACTCGAAGAGCCAATCGAAGCCCTATTATAGGAGGTCAATATGTCGGAATGGGTTCATCTGATCACAGTAGAAGGCGATGTCGATAAGACACAGCTCGAGAGTCTCCTGCGAAGCGAGAAGATCGAATGTGTCATGCAGGCAAAAGAAAACAGCGACTTTCTTCGCGTATATATGGGAGGAACGCATTCCGTTACGGACGTCCTCGTTCGCGAGCGCGATCTCGTTCGCGCGCGAGAACTTCTCGAGGCATTTTCTTATGAGATAGAGGAAGAAGAAACCGAAGAATAAAAGATTATGCGGGGCATCCACAAAGGGAAGCCCCGTTTTTTAGCTTCACGGCGCTTGTGGCGGCTCAAAGGTCGCAATCTGCCTGGTGAAACTGAAAGAATAGTAGTTGGAGCGGTAATGGGCCGTCTTTAGTTCCATCAGATGTCCATCGGGCGAGTAGATGCGGGTGTGCAGTTGAATCAGAGGCGATCCCGGTGCCAGGTGAAGAAGCATCGCCAGCGATTGGTTTGCAGCTACAGCGCGAAGCGTCTGATCCACTTTTCCTATCGGCACGTTGAGACGAAAATAGAGATCAAAGGTGGAAAAAGGAAAATGTTCTGATTGCAATTTTTGGGCTTCTTTGTAGAAATCTTCCGCCAGCTCCGGAGCCAGGCGCGAGTGATAGCACATGATCGGTACATCATCAGCAAAGCCCAAAATGTTTAAGACCTGAAATCCCGGCGGTACAGGGCTGTCTACTTGATCGAAGGGAAGGTCTTTTGGGAGCACCCTTGTGCGAGCCTCATACCCGCTCTCCTCAAGTAGCTCCTGGAAATTTGTCAACTGAAGTAAATCCTGGCGCAGTCCTATAAGAGGCACATAGGAACCTTTTCCCTGAATCGATTGACTCATTCCTCTGCTCTCAAGGATCGCCATTGCCTGGCGCACGGTGATGCGGCTGATCCCGTATGTTTCCATCAACTCCCTTTCAGAAGGAAGCTTGTCGCCCGGTAGATACTTTCCGGCAGCGATGGCCTGTTGAAGTTCCTCTGCTACACTCTGGTATAGGAAGGCTTTTTTCGTTCTTTCATTTTTCTTCATGGCATGACCTTTCCACCCTGAAATGACATAGTATTTATTAATTATAACATCAGATCAGCGCAGCAGCATATTTTAATTGTATTATTTCTATATGACAAGGCCTGATAACCTGCTCGATATATTACGAATAAGTTGACATTAAGGCGGTAAACTCGATATAATGAAGTTACATATTATAACAACCTGACGACTTAACAACAGAGGAGGTACGATGAAAAAACCTTTGATTGGGATCACGGCTCCCTGGAGTGTCGAAACGTGGAAGAGTGATCCAGAAGACGGCGGATATTACTATGTCGGTCAGCCTTATGTAGAAGCTGTCGTGCGAGCGGGGGGAATTCCCGTGCTCCTCTGCCCTGAGTATACAGAGGAGTCGCTTCATGATTACGTAAAACAGTATGTGCAGTCTGTCGACGGCATCCTGTTTTCAGGCGGCGGGGATGTCAAACGCGACAGCGATGAAGAACTTCCCACGCTTCGCGGCCAACAGCCCGTGCGCTATGACTTTGAAGCGGAGCTGATGAAGCAAGCGTATGAGCAAGGTGTTCCTGTCATGGGAATCTGCCGAGGATTTCAGATGATGGTGGAAGTGTTTGGCGGAACGCTCGCCGAGGATACGATCACCGGCCACTCGCAGAAAGTCGCACCCGAGCAGACTTGGCATCCGATCACCATTGAACTTGATACCGCACTTCACGACATTGTCGGTCAGAGCAACTGGGACGTCAACAGCTACCATATTCAGAAAGTCGGCGACATGCCAAAGGACTTTGTTCTCACCGCCAAAGCGGAAGGGGACATTGTAGAGGGCATAGAGTTGACAGAGAAAAACTTCGTCGGTTTTCAGTTTCACCCCGAGTATCTCGCGCGCCGAGATGATAAGGCAAAGGCTATCTTTGATCGCTTTCTACAGAGCGTAAAGGAGAACATGGAAAAATGACAACCAACAATGTGGAGCCAGTGAAAGAACCAAAACCAAAGAGAAAGTTTGTCAATCCGCACAGCTACTTCATTATTATCTTACTTATCCTCATTTCTGTTATAGCTACTTGGCTGATCCCTGCCGGATCTTATGAACGAGTCACCGATCCACTCTCCGGACGCGAAGTGGTCGATCCGGAATCGTTCCACTATATAGAACGAACACCGGTCGGACCCTTTGACGCCGCGGTCGCTATTCCTCAGGGAATCGCTGCCTCAGCCGGCATTATCGCATTTATCTTTATCGTCGCCGGCGGCATCGCGGTGGTCAAAAGCACCGGTGCCATCGACACAGGCATTGTCCGGCTTGTAAAAGCCTTCCAGGGAAAAGATGTTCCGTTACTGATTATTACGATGTTTATCACCTCGCTCCTAGGGACGACCCTCGGCTTTGCCCAGGAGATGATTCCGTTTATCGCGCTGGGAATCGCCATGGCGACCAGTTTAGGGTATGACCGCGTGGTGGGATTTCACATCGTGCGCACCGCCTGCTGGATCGGCTTTGCGGCTTCCACCATCAACCCCTATGTCGTCAGTGTGGCTCAGGAGATGTCGGGTCTTCCGATCATGTCGGGGATGGGACTTCGCGTGGTGGCCTATATCGTGTTTATGCTGATCAGCGGATGGTTCTTCCTGAGCTATGCGAAAAAGGTCAAACAGGATCCGCAGAAGAGTATCCTTCACGGATATGAGAGCACCGTCGATCCAAAGACCTTTGAAGTGCAGGACTTCGGCGATTTTACTCTTCGCCACAAACTGGTCTTGACGATCTTTGCTATCGGACTGTTGATCATGGTATGGGGAGCCATCCAGTATGGATGGGGAACCAATCAGATGGGAGCCACTCTCTTTATCACATCCGTCCTCTGCGGCTTTGCCGGAGGATATGGGCCTAATAAGGTGGCTGATGAATTCAGCAAGGGCATGGTCGTCGTCACAGGCGGCGCACTGATCGCCGGTTTTACCCGCGCCATCGCCATTATCCTTTCAAACGGTCAGATTCTTGATACCATTGTCTATGGTCTCTCGCAGCCCCTGATGCACGTCAGCGGCGCTGTCACATCGGTGGGTATGACTGCCATGTACAGCCTTCTGACCTTCTTCATCGGTTCAGCTGCCGGCCGTGCGGCGGCAACCCTGCCGATCATGATTCCCTTGAGCGATATCTTAGGGATTACCAGACAGACCGTTGTGCTCGCCTTCACGCTCGGAGGCGGCATCACCAACATGTTCTGGCCGAACATGATCTACGTTCTCGCATTTGCCGATATTCCCTATGACCGATGGTTCAAGCACATCTGGAAGCTGGCGTTGTATCTGTTTGTGGCAGCATCTGTCCTGGTTTCCATTGCCTATTTCACAAACTACGGTCCGTTTTAAAAGATACAAAAAGCGCGCCTCAAATGGCGCGTTTTTTCTTTATGATTTGTCTTGCTCAAACCGTTTATGGTTTGCTTTTTAGATGTTTCCTTCGCAGGGTCTTATGGTTGAAGATATTCTCGAAGGCGACGCAGTTGTTCTTGTGCATCTCTTCTGCCTTCTTGGTAGAGAGCTTTTAATTTACTGACGTCTCGTTCCTGGGGCTCGATGTTCACCGGTCCTCTCGGTGAGATGACAAAGACTCTGCCGCTTTTTTCCAGTGCATCAAGCGCATCGAGTTGCCGGTTGTAGATCTCGGGCGTCCGCTTTAGAAGAGCGGCAAATTCAGGATATTCTCTATAGTGCTCCTGTTCTTTTTCAAACTGCAAAGAGGGCTTCTCGTATTTTCGAAATTCCTTTTCTCTTGTTGTCACCACGAGCATTTTTTTGGCGCCGTCATCTAGCGCGCGCTCAAAGGGAATCGGACAGGCGAGACCGCCGTCCATGTACTTGACACCCTGGATGCTTTTGGGCAGTGAAATCAATGGAAGCGAACTCGAGGCGACCGCCGCTGCTAGGATATCTGTGTCGCTTTTTTCAAGAAATACGGCGTTTCCCGTCTCCAGTTCCGTGACGACGGCATAGAATGTCGCTGGGTTGTTTTCGAGCGCATGCATGTCAAAGGGAATCAGTTTGTCAGAGAGCTCTCCCATCAGAAACGAAAAGCCGAAGTAGTCCCCGGTCTCTTGAAGATTCTTATCACTCATGTAGCGAGGATCATTCACATACTCAAAGGCGATCCGGGCGGATCTTCCGGGCTGGCCTGAGAGAAAATTCAGGGCATTTAGCGCACCGGCAGAGACGCCGTAGACCGCATCAAAAGAGATTTGGTTTTCCATCAGCACATCAAGGACGCCGGCTGTATAGACGCCCCGGAGGGAGCCGCCCTCCAAAACGAGGGAAGTCATTACTCGATCGTCACAGCCGTTCCGGAGGCAGTCACCATCAGCATGCTGCCTGATTGACCGAGCACTTCATAGTCAATGTCTACGCCGACGACGGCATTTGCGCCCATGAGACTGGCTCGCTCCTGCATTTCACGAAGGGCTTCTTCACGAGCTCTCAGAAGCTCATCTTCATAGGACTTACTTCTTCCGCCGAAGATGTCGCGAAGTCCCGCTGCGAAGTCTTTAATGAAGTCGACGCCGGAGATGACCTCGCCAAATACGATGCCCTTGTAGCCAGTAATGGTATGTCCTTCAACCTGTGGTGTGGTGGTGATGATCATGATTATTTCTCCTGTTGTTTTGATGATGCATTCATACCCTTTGTTTCTCAATACTCACCCATCCGCCAAGGATTATAAAAAATGCCCCGACAAAGGTGGTCCATCCCGGAAGTTCGGATAAAAAGAGAAATCCGAGAAGCGGAGAGAGAAGGAGTCCTGTATAATCAAAAATAGCAATCTGCGCTGCCGGCGCCTGATGATACGCACTTGTCATAAAGTACTGTCCGCCGGAGGCAAAGAGCCCGATGAGAAAGAGCATGCCGATGTCTCGGACGCTAGGGATCACGAAGTCTCCGACGGAGAGCGGAATCGTCACAAAAAAGCTCGTCAGTGAAAATAGAAAGATGATGCGAAGCGGATGCTCTCTTCCGGAGAGTCGATGGATAAAGGAGTAGGCTAGCGCAGAAAAGATGGCAGAGGACAGACCGACCAGCGTCGCGATATTTCTGAAGTTGCCTGAAGGGCCGATGACAAAAAGGGCGCCTACAAAGGCAAGGAGCATTCCGACGATGGTGCGACGACGGACGTTTTCTCGGCTTAGGAGCCAGGCAAACAGAGCGACAAAAAAAGGGCTCAGCTTCTGTAGGATCTGTGCATCGGCCAAGAGCATGTTGCGATTGGCGTAAAAGACGGCGATCGTGCCCAAATAGCCGAAAAGACATCGGAAAAACACGTCCATCATATTGGATTTTTCGGGTATGATGGAAAGACCGGCTTGTTTGAGCCAGATATATGAGAGAATCACCATAAAGAAATTGCGGCTCAGAAGTTGCTCAAATAGAGGAATTTCGCCGCCGCTTAGCCGCACCACCAAGCTCATCAGAGCAAAGGATACGGAAGCTAGAATCATGTGAAAGACACCCAATCTTTTGTTCATTCATTGAGTATATCATGAAAGAAAGGAACGCAAATGCTGGAAGAACGAATTGTCCGTTTCCTCCTTGAGGAGGCGATGCAAAGCAAAGCAGACTTCGCAGAAGTTTTCTATGAGAATCGCCTAGTGACAAAGATTTCCATGGAAGACTCGAAGATGCAGGCTGCCATTCGCGGAAGGGAGCGAGGCGTCGGCCTTCGCCTGTATGACGGACTCAATACCATTTACGTCTACACCTCCGATCTGACGGAGCCAAGCCTTCGCAGTCTGGCGCGGCGCGCCGCCCAGGCACTTGGCGGAGGAAAAGACTATCATCAGCCGCCTTTTGTCCCCCAGGAACTCTCTCCCTATTACACAGTGGAGATCTTTCCGGACCGATGGAGCATGAAGCAAAAAGCGGATTTCCTTCGAGAAGCCGATGAAGCGGCCAGAGAGCACTCCGATAAGATTTCCCAAGTGGCTCTTTTTCATCTCGACACAGATCAAGAAGTGCTGATCGCCAACAGCGAGGGCCTCTGGGCACAGGATCGAAGAGTGCGCACGCGCTTTGGCGTCTCAAGCATTGCACAGGGCGATGGAGAGCTGCATACGGGTTTTGCTTCAAACGGAGCTTCCATGGGCCTTGAGTATTATGAACACTACAATCCGAATGCACTGGCCAAAGAAGCCTCTCGCATTGCGGTACTGGCGGCGGGAGCCGACTATGCGCCTTCGGGGAAAATGCCCGTCATCATGGACAACGCATTTGGCGGCGTTCTCTTCCATGAGGCCTGCGGCCACTCGCTGGAAGCTTCCTTTATCAGTAAGGGAACCAGTGTCTTTACAGATAAGCTCGGAGAGAAGATTGCCTCTTCAAAAGTCTCTGCCTATGATGATGGGACGATTCCCGGCGAGTGGGGCACCACGCTCATCGACGACGAGGGCACGCCCACCCAAAACAATCTGCTGATTGAAAACGGGATCCTGAAAAGCTATCTTGTCGACCGACTTCACGCCCGCAGGATGGGCACGCACTCGACCGGGAGCGCCCGCAGAGAGTCGTATCGCTACGCCCCGACATCGCGCATGAACAACACCTTCATCGCCGCCGGACAGGACTCCTTTGAGGAAATGGTTGCCGGGGTGGAATACGGGCTGTATGCGAAGACCCTTGGCGGAGGAAGCGTCAATCCCGCCTCGGGAGATTTCAATTTCCAGGTATCTGAAGCGTACCTGATTGAAAACGGAAAAATCACCAAACCGCTTCGAGGGGCGGCTCTAATCGGCAAGGGCTCGGAAGTGCTTGAAAAAATTGATGCCGTCAGCAGCGACTTGAAGCTCGGACAGGGGATGTGCGGCGCCGCCAGCGGCATGATTCCTGCGTCTTTAGGTCAGCCCCAAGTGCGAATCAGCGAACTGACAGTGGGAGGCCGGGAATGAATCAGCGACTAGAAGTTCTACTGGAAAAAGCGACAAAGCGTTTTGATGAAGCCGAAGTCTATTTTCGTTCCGGCGAATCGACGAGCCTAAAAGTATATAAAGGAGAGATCGAAGAATTCTCTATCGCCTCGACAGGCGGCGTATCTCTTCGCGTGAAAAAAGGAGCAAAGACCGGTGTCGCCTACAGCGAATCTCTTGAAGAGTCTCATCTGGCGGAGCTGATTGCACAAGCGCAGGAGAGTTTGGAGCTGAGCGAGGAAGAAGAGTACTTCTTTGCTGGCGCCCCGACGTATCCTGAGGTGCAGGCGCAGCTCCCAGAGGCGGTCGAACCGGAGCAGTGTGCAGAGAGACTCATCGGGCTTGAGAGGAGTTTCTACTCCGCCGACGAGCGGATTGAAAATGCCTACGGCACTGCGTTTTCGCAGGTGCGCAGCCGAAGAGCGCTTCTGAGCAGCCACGGTTTTCGATTAGAAGACGCCGGCGGCTATTCCATCATCCAGGGCGCACCGATTGCAAAAGATGAAAACGGCATGGTCTCAGGTTCGGGTTACGACATCAAGATCCATCCTTCGGAGCTTGACTGGGAAGCGGTGTTTGAAGAAGCGCTGGAGAACACTCTTTCGCAGCTCGGAGCTAAACCTGTGACGTCAGGGAAGTATCCGCTTCTCTTTACAAACACCGCCGCCTCTAGACTTTTGAGCGGTTTTATCGGCAACTTTGTCGCAGAGAGTGTGCAAAAGGGAAGAAGTCTTTTAAAAGGGAAATTGGGAGAAAGAATCGCTTCTCCCCTTATTCAGATGGTGGACGACCCGTTCCAGCCGACGTCACTGATTCCTGTCGCCTTTGACGACGAGGGGGTGCCTGTCGAACCCCTGACGCTGATCGAAAAAGGACAGCTGGTCGATTATCTCTACAATCTAAAAAGCGCCGCCAAAGACGGCCGCGCATCCAATGCCCGGGGATCACGAGGCATCTCCACCTCCGGTGGGACCTCCCCGCATCACCTGTACCTGCAGCCGGGGAAGACGCCCCTTGAGGAGCTAAAGCAGCAGCTGGGCAGGGGACTTCTTGTGACGGAGATTACCGGATTTGCCGGCATGGACGCTGTGAGCGGTGATTTCAGCGTGCCGATTAAAGGCTTCTATATAGAAGAAGGATCGCATGTGCATCCGGTCAATGAAGTTCTGATCGCCGGCAATTTCTATCAGATGCTTAAAGAAGTGCAGGCGCTAGGAGACACACTCCGTGTAGGAAGCGGCTCGCTTCTTTGCCCCGCCATGCTCTTTTCGCCCATGCAGGTCTCAGGGGAATGACCAGTCAGCGTTTGTTGCGGGCGTTTTTGATCGCGAGTGTTGTCGTGATGCTATCGCTTCTCGTGCAGAGCGTGCTGTTTCTTCGGCTTCTGCCTCCCTCTCCGGGAGTCGCAGAACTCCTGTATTACCTCCGGCTCGATCAGCTGCTGTCTGCTGTGGTGTTTACGATTGTCATGTTTCAGGTCAAAAAGCAGTGGGAGGCGGGAAGGCGAAAAGGTCTCATGCTCCTTCAGATCTATACGTTGATTTTGGTCATGTATGCCTTTGAACACGGGCAGGCCTTCAGAGCAGGCGGCTCGCTGATGCATCTTGGCTACGCTGTTTTGTTGGGTGCGGTTGCTCTTCTAGGGATGGTTGCGTATTATATTAAACAGAGGGAAAGCTATCGCAAGGAGTAGGATCATGAGTGACATCCCCTATAATCAGGAACGATTTTTTCTCGATGTCGTGCTCGACAACGCAGAAGATGCGATCGTCTATGTGGACAAAGACGGCATCATCCAGTTACTCACACAGACGTATGCGGATTTTTTGCGGGTGGATCGTCAATGGGCGATCGGACGCCATATCACAGAGGTCATCGACAATACGAGGATGCACATTGTGGCGCGCACAGGCGTACCTGAGTACAACGCTGTCCAGGAGATCAACGGACAAAACACCGTTGTCAAACGCATCCCCGTCTACCGAAACGGCGCCGTGGTCGGAGCCATTGGGCGAGTTATCTTTCGAAATCTAGATGACCTGACGGAGCTCTACGAGCAGATCTCATCGATGACCCATCAATTGAATTTATATAAGGAAGAGTTTGATCGCTCCCATCGCGCTAGATTTTCCATGGACTCGATTATCGGGGAAGATCCGATCATGAAAGAGATCAAAGAGCAGGCTCTTCGCTTTGCAAGAAGCAACTCCACTCTTTTGATTCTCGGAGAAAGCGGGACGGGAAAAGACGTCATCGCCCAGGCCGTTCACGCCAACAGCGCAAGGAGTGAAGCGCCGTTTCTCAAGATCAACTGCGCCGGGATTCCCGCGGAACTCCTTGAGTCGGAGCTCTTTGGCTATAGTGAAGGCGCTTTTACAGGCGCGGTCAAGGGAGGAAAGATCGGCAAGTTTATGGCCGCTGACGGCGGCACGGTTCTTCTTGATGAGATCGGAGAACTTCCGATGAATATGCAGGTCAAGCTCCTTCGTTTTTTACAAGAAAAGGTGATTGAGCCGATCGGCAGCACCGAATCGATTCCCGTGGATGTACGCGTCATTGCGGCTACCAATAGAAATCTAGAGGAGATGATCGCTGAAGGTCTCTTCCGCCTGGATCTCTTCTACCGTCTGAACGTGCTCTCGATCGTGATGCCGCCTCTTCGAAAGCGCGTCGCTGATATTGCGCCGCTGTGTTATCATTTTGCGGAGATCATCGCCGAGAGAGAAAAGATTCCTTTTCGAGGGTTTTCGCTGGAGGCTCTGACGCTTTTGAAAGCCTATCCCTTTCCCGGCAATGTGCGGGAGCTCGAGAACATTGTGGAGCGGGCACTCAATGACATGCGACCCGGTGAGGATATTTTACGAAAAGAACATCTCTCTGGAAAAGTCCTCGGGATTCGCGCGGATAGAGTGCCGGAAAATCTGGAATTGATCGTCGAAACGGCGGAAAAAAATGCCATTTCTGACGCGCTTCTTATCTGTCGGGGAAACAAAAGTCGTGCAGCGCAGCTTTTGGGTGTTTCCAGAACATCTTTCTATGATAAAATGCGAAAATATGAACTTATTTAAAAATAATTTGTAATAATCATTACCAGTCGAATAGAATCAATGTCGGAAATCCGAACAATATCTTATAACCCCCTTATAAATGTGTGCGAAAAACCGCACACTTTTTGATTGAACCATTAATAATGTAAGCATGTACGTACACATTACAATAACGCTTTTTTCTTTTGACAATTTTTGCGCATACATATATGATAAGAGAAGATTCACATGATGGGGGCGTACCATGTCCATTTCTGACAAGGCTTTTCTCCAAAAACGCAGGAAAAACTCCTTGCAGAGGGCATGGATCAGACGCACGATCCATGTGAGCTAATTAAAAAGGAGGATAACATGCTAAAGGACAAAGTAACAGTCGTCACAGGTGCCGCAAGCGGCATTGGTCTGGCTATGGCACAGGTTTTCTGCGAAAGCGGATCCAAAGTTGTCATGGCCGATATTAATGAAGAGGGACTTCAGAAAGAATCTGCCGCCCTCGGTGCTGACTATGTTGTTACGGATCTGAGCAAGCGCGAAGACTGCAAAAAGCTGATCGACTTTGCACTCGAAAAGCACGGGCGTGTCGATGTTCTCATAAACGTCGCAGGTATTCAGACCGTCTCCACGATCGAAGATTTCCCCGAAGACAGATGGGATTTCATGATCAGCCTGATGTTGACCGCACCTTTCTTGCTGACCAAGTATGCATGGCCGTCGATGAAGGCCAATGGCTGGGGTCGCGTCATTAATCTTAACTCTATTCACGGAATTGTTGCTTCAGAATACAAAAGCGCCTATATTTCAGCCAAACACGGTCTCTCCGGACTCACTCGCACCGCTGCTCTTGAAGGTGGACCGCTGGGAATCACCGTCAACTCCATCTGCCCGGCCTATGTGAGAACCCCCCTTGTTGACAAACAAATTGCCGATCAGGCCAAGACCCACGGAATCCCCGAGGATCAGGTCGTCAGCGAAATCATGCTCTCGAAAGCATTCATTAAAAAACTTCTTGAGCCCCGTACGGTTGCAGAAGTTGCCAAGTGGCTCTGCTCTGATGCCGCTTCAAGCATTACCGGCGTCATGCTGCCAGTAGACGGCGGCTGGACAGCCAGCTAATTTCCACCTAGGAGGAGTAACATATGTTAGGTATTATCCTTGCACTGGTTGCCCTGATGTTCCTCGCCTACCGCGGCTATTCCATTCTGTGGGTAGCACCGGTCAGTGCGATTATTCTGGGCCTTACGGGCGGACTCAATCTGCTCGAGATGTATCGCGATACGTACATGACGGGACTCGCAGGTTACGTCCAGACCTGGTTCCCCGTCTTCATGCTCGGCGCCATCTTTGGTCACCTGATGGACTACACGGGAGCCGCTCGCTCGATTGCTAAATGGCTCACCGACACCATTGGACCCAAACGCGCCATTCTCGGCGTGGTCGTCGGATGCGGCGTCCTGACCTACGGCGGCATCAGCCTGTTCGTCGTGGTGTTTGCCATGTATCCTCTGGCACTGGAACTCTACCGCGCAGCAAACATCACCCGTCGTCTGATCCCCGGTGCGATTGCCATGGGTGCCTTTACCTTCACCATGACCGCGATCCCCGGAACCCCGCAGATCCAGAACCTCATTCCGATGGAGCACTTCGGAACGACGCCCACTGCGGCCCCCATCATGGGTGTTTTAGCCGCTGTGTTGATGTTCATCCTCGGCATGACATGGCTGACGATTCGTGAGAAAAAGTTCACGGCAGCCGGCATCGGTTTTGAAGAGCCAGAAGGAAAAGCAGCGGCGACATTTGAGGATAGCAAACTGCCGCACTGGTTCCTCTCTTTCTTGCCCCTAATTACCGTTATTGTCGTCATGAACTTCCTGAAAGTGGACATCGTTGTGGCGCTGATCGCCGGTATTCTTCTCGCCATGATCCTCAACTTCCAGAAATACGCTGGATTTACAAAAACCATCTCTGCTGGTGCTGTCGGATCCATCACCGCGATTATGAACACCGCTGCCGCCGTCGGATTCGGCTCGGTTGTTCGTACGGTTCCCGGATTTGAAACACTGAAGAATGTTCTTCTCAATGTTCCCGGCACCCCCCTCATCTCTGAAGCGGTTGCCGTTAACCTACTCGCAGGCGCCACAGGCTCCGCATCCGGCGGTATGAGTATTGCTCTTGAAGCACTTGGCCCGCAGTATATGGAAATTGCACAGGCTCAGGGAATCAGCCCCGAAGCCTTCCACCGTGTGGCATCGCTTGCCTCCGGCGGACTCGACACGCTTCCCCATAACGGAGCGGTTCTGACGCTGCTGGCTGTTACCGGAATGACGCACAAAGACAGCTATATCGATATTATGATGACATCACTCATTCTGCCGATTGTTGCCTCTATTCCTGCCATTATCCTTGGAAGTTTCGGTATCTACTAAAAAAAGAAGAGGGGTGCGCTATGCGCACCTCTCATTTTGGGTATAGCTATCATTGAATGATAAAGGAGTTACGAATGCCCAGCATTAAAAAGATCGGAGTGGCCGGCTCCGGAACCATGGGTTCAGGGATCGGTCAAATTCTTGCGCAACACGGTTATGAAGTAGTGATCGTCGACATCGAAGAGAAATTTCTCGAAGTCGGCCAAAAGATTATCGACACCAACGTGACGACACTGAAAAATCAGGATCTTATCACACCCGAGGGAATTGAGCGAGTCAAGAAAAACATTTCGTTTAGCACCTCGAAAGAAGAGTTCCGCGACTGCCAGCTGATTATCGAAGCGATCGTGGAAAAACTGGATATTAAAAAAGTGTTCTGGAAAGAAGTCGAAGCAATCGTCAGCCGCGACTGCATCCTGGCCAGCAACACCTCCGGACTCTCCATCAACGCCCAGAGCGAAGATCTGCAGTACAAAGACCGCTTTATCGGCATGCACTGGTGGAATCCGCCAAACATCATTCCTCTCATTGAACTGATCAAAGGGGACGAGACGTCGCAAGAAACAGTCGATGCGCTTGAGAATCTGATTGAGAAGATCGGAAAAGAAAGCGTCGTTGTTCTAAAAGACGCCCCCGGCTTCATTGGAAACAGATTGCAGTTTGCCGTATTCCGAGAAGCGCTACACATTCTTGAAGAAGGCATTGCCACAGCAGAAGACATTGACAAGGCCATGCGATTTGGCCCCGGTTTCCGCTATCCTCACATTGGTCCGCTTCAGACGGCTGACCTCGGAGGACTCGATACGTTCTACTATATCTCCAGCTATTTGTTTGCACAGCTGAGCGATAGAAAAGATGTACCGGCCCTTCTGCAGGAGAAGATGGATAAGGGAGAACTCGGTACAAAAGCGAAAAAAGGCTTCTACGACTACCCCGGAGAGAAAGTCACCGAGGTCGTCACCAAAAGAGATGAAAAATTCTTTGAGCAGTTGAAACTCTCGAAAGATAAGTAAGACAGCTCTCTTGCCTATTCGCAGAGAGATGATACAATATTATTTGACAAAACATGAACAATCTAAGAAAGGTGGTAACATGAACAAAGTCATCGGACTTCAGGAAGCCGTTGATAAGATCAAAGACGGCGACGTCATCATGGTGGGAGGATTCCTCGCATGCGGCAGCCCTCTGAAACTTATTGACGCCCTGGTAGAGAGCGGAAAGAAAGATCTGACCCTGATCTGCAATGACACCGGCTATGTCGACAGAGGCGTCGGCAAGATGGTGGTGGCCAAACAGTTCAAAAAGATCATTGCTTCGCATGTCGGCACAAACCGCGAGACAGGCAATCAGATGAACAGTGGAGAGACAGAAGTGCTTCTGACTCCTCAGGGAACTCTGGCCGAGCAGGTTCGCGCAGGCGGATCCGGTCTGGGCGGCGTTCTGACGAGAACCGGTTTTGGTACGCTCGTGCAGGAAGGCAAACAAATAGTGGAAGTCGACGGAGTGGAGTGGATTCTTGAGAAACCCTTACGCGCTGACGTGGCGCTTCTCTATGGCACCAAAGTCGACAAAAAAGGAAATATTTACTACGAAGGTTCCACACAGAACTTCAACATCCTCATGGCAGCCGCCGCTGACACCGTCATCGTCGAAGCCGAAGAGATTGTCGAAGTGGGCGAGATTGACCCGAACATTGTTCGCACCCCGGGAATCTTTGTGAGCTATATCGTACAAGGAGATAAACTGTAATGGATAAGAATCAAATGCAGGATTTTATCGCCAAACGCGTGGCGCAGGAACTCAAAGACGGAGACCTAGTGAACCTAGGGATCGGCCTTCCTACTCGCGTAGCCAACTTTGTTCCCGAAGGAATGGATGTCACCTTCCAGAGTGAGTATGGCTTCGTTGGACTCGGTCCGGCTCCGGATGATCAGTGCATTGATATGCGCATCGTCACAGCCGGAGGAACACCCTCGAGCATTCTGCCCGGCGGCATGTTCTTCGACTCCTCCACATCCTTCAGCATCATCCGCGGCGGCCATCTGGACATGACCGTTCTCGGAGCGCTGGAAGTGGACGAAAAAGGTACTCTCGCCAACTACATGATCCCCGGAAAAATGGTCCCGGGTATGGGCGGAGCCATGGACCTCGTCAGCGGCGCCAAAAAAGTCGTCGTGGCCATGGAGCACACCCAAAAAGGCAATCCGAAGATCCTTCCTGAAGTCACCCTGCCGATCACAGGCGTGGGCGTCGTGGATCTGATCGTCACCGAAATGGGCGTCATGGAAATCACCGAAGAAGGCATTGTCCTCAAAGAGATCAATCCTGAATACACGGTGGAGCAAGTGCAAGAAGCCACAACCGCCAAGCTCATTATCGCCGATGATCTAAAAGAAATGGTATAAACCACACGAAAGGGTCTCACTCATGGGACCCTTTTTTTGTTAGAATATTTCTTACATACATTAATCCAGTAGGAGCCAAAGGGATGACAAAGATCACTTTCAACAGACATGAGATTCAAACCGACAGGATGCTTGGCATACACACCAGTGAGATTGAGGAGTGGGATGGCGTCATGATCGACTATCATCGAGGGGAGCCGACCCCTTATCGCGGACTCCATCTTTTTCTGGAGAACTACCTGCCGCTCGAGGATCCATTTCTCATCGACTATGGAAGTGCACTAGGAAGAATCAATTTTTCTTTTCATCATCATCTGCAGATCCCCGGTATCGGACTGGAAGTCGATCCCGTGCGCTGCAGGAGAGCAAAAGAGAATATCAAAACCTACGCCAAGGCAAAGGGGATAGAGCCTGAAGAGGTGAACATCTCTTTTCTTCAGGAGAAAGCAGAAGAGTATGAACCGCCCGCGCACGCAAATATCTTTTATTTCTTCCACCCTTTTTCCGACTGGATTTTCAGAAAGACTTTGGAGCGCATCATCGACTCCATCGATAAGGTGGACCGCCCGGTAGATCTTATCTTTTACTATCCTTCTTTTCAGTACTTTCAGGCAGTGGATGCCAGCGGCTACTTTGAAGAGCTCCTGTTTGTCGACTGCAATTGGAACAATGATTATCGAGACGGTTTTTGGGTGTTCAGACATCAGGTGGAATAGGCCGAAAAGGCGTCACTACACAGATAATACAAAAACATAACAAAAGTTGTTTTGCCTAGACAATCAATGGTTTTTCGCGCAACAAGGTTCTTACTTGGAAAGAATATATAAAATAAATAAAACTACCGCAATATATATGAAACTCATTGGATATGCTACACTTTCCTTAACACACAGTAAAGTTACCGGTTAAAGAAAGAGGCCTATCATGCGAAAGACCTATCCGAAAGACTTCAAGGTTCAAATCTGTCAACACAATCTTAAAGGCCAGAAAACAGTTGGAGAGATTTCTAAAGAATACGGGATTGCACGTCCAATTGTTTCTCGCTGGCTAGCTGAGTATAAACGCTATGGTAACAATGCCTTCGCTGGTAAAGGAAACCGACTACCAGAGGCTGCACGCATCTACGTACTAGAAAAGGAAAACGAACAGCTCAAGGAGGAGCTGACCATCCTAAAAAAATTTCAGGAGTTTGCAAAGAATCAAAAAAGGTAAAGTTTGAGTTTATCCGCAACGAAGCTGGAAACCACAGCGTAAAGCTCCTTTGCAAACTCCTGAATGTTAGTCGCGCTGGCTATTACGCATTTCGCCATCGTCCTCCCTCCCAAACAGCTTTACGTCATCAGTGGCTGACAGGAGAGATTAAGCGTGTTTTCGATGAGCACAAAGGTCGCTACGGCTCTCCTCGTATTGCCCAGCAGCTCTATGAAGAAGGCATCGAAACCAACAAGAGAACAGTGGCCATGCTCATGCAGCGTGCTGGACTGGTTAGCGTTTATGGCCGTAAACGTAGTAAAAAGCAGCACCATGCATCGAAAGAAGGAGTTCTTCACGATAACCTTCTGAAGCGAGATTTCAACAGCTCTGAACCTGGTATGATCTTCGTGACAGACATCACCTATGTTCCCTGCAGTGATGGAAGATTGTATTTAACACCCTACCTTGACTTGGCGACTCGACTTCCTAAGTCCTATGGAATCACCGAACATATGAGAAAAAGTTGTGTCATAGAGCCACTGGAGCGTCTCCTTCGACAAGGTGATGTGAAGGAAGGTGCCATAACCCACAGTGATCAAGGAAGTCAGTATCGCAGTTATGCTTTTGCAGCTCTTTGTGAAGAGAACGGCTTAAGACAGTCCATGAGTGCCGCTGGAAAGCCTATTGACAATGCTGTAGCAGAGGCTTTCTTTAAAACTGTTAAAACAGAAGTCATTAAGCCAAATCGTCATCTTACCAAAGCGCAAATGGAAGTCGTTCTTCGTAACTATCTAGATGATTACTACCCGAACAAGCGAATCCACACTACTTTAGGAATGACGCCGTTGCAGTATGAGCAGCAATTACTCACTAAAATGGTCACTTAATTTCATGCAAAGAAAAGGGTTGTATATCCACTAAAAGTTTTAGGTAGTGTAAAGAGTTTTGTGTAAACGTTCTTGTAGTGTGAGTAGGATCAGAGCTCAAAGGAACAAGCTAAACGGACGAGGCAAACATCTCTGATAGCTCCACCGTCACTTTGCT
>DUVM01000129.1 GCA_012841045.1 Tissierellia bacterium
CTTTCCCTGAGCGTTATCCCCCAGGATAAGCTGAAGTTGTCTATCAAACGAAAAGGACTCCTTGATGTAGTTTCGGTAGTCCTTCAGATGGATCTTTCTTAGGATCATTTGCTCTCCTGCATACATGGAAATTATATCACTTTTTCTTTGAAATTTCAAATCGTACCGCGTTTTATTTCGCCCTAACTTGAGACCCTTTCACGATTGATTTTCCAGTCATGAATGATTGTTCAGATTTAGGCATTTGCAGAGCCAGTCGATAGGAGAAAATTGATCTTCATATGGGCTCTTTTCAACGTGTGTAATGTGCTTCAAGCATACAGAGGATTTCTATCAATTCGACCTCATCAAAAAAACTTTATCGAACCTACTTGACATACTGTATCTACTGTTATATATTATTGCCAGTTAGATAACAGTAGGAGGGTTCATGACGATACTCATCAACAATACAAGTAAGACACCCGTATATCAGCAGATTGCCGTGCAGATTCGTCAATCAATGCTAAAAGGGGAACTTTCGGAAGGAGAAGCGCTTCCTTCTGTGCGAAGTCTCTCCAGTGATCTGGGTGTGTCGGTCATCACCATCAAAAAAGCGTACGATCTACTCGAGGATCAGGGACTGGTCGTCACTCAGGCAGGCCGAGGCACCTTCGTGCTCGAAAAAAACCTCGATCTTGTACGCGACTTTAAACTCAAAGAAATTCAAGACATCTTAGCCAAAGCTATTGATACGGCTAAATCAAGCGGCATCAAACAAGATGATGTACAGGAAATCTTTTCACTACTCTGGGAGGAAAACCATGCTGGAAATTAACCAAATCGAAAAATCATATCCGAAATTTCATCTGGGCCCTGTGGACCTCACATTGCCCGAGGGCTATATTATGGGACTTGTCGGCGAAAATGGCGCCGGAAAAAGCACGTTGATCTACACGATTATGAATCTTCTACCTCCTAAAAGCGGAGAAGTCAGCATTTTCGGAATGAACTACAAAGAAAATGAAGTATTGATAAAAGAACATATCGGATTTATCTATGAACAAAGTTCATTCTACGAGAATCTCACCCCCTCTTCCATGGCAAGACTGTTACGACTCAGCTATAAAAATTGGGATGATGCGACCTATCGTCGCCTGATGGAACAGTTCTCGATCGCAGAGAAGCCTCTTAAAAAGCTCAGTAAAGGCCAGCGAGCCACGTATCATTTTATTGCTGCCCTTAGCCACAACGCACGACTTCTCATCTTAGATGAGCCGACTTCCGGGCTCGATCCGATCGTGCGTCGTGAGCTACTAGATGAGCTGCGCCGATACGTTGAGCCCGGCAATCGCAGTGTCCTCTTTTCTACGCATATTACCTCGGATCTTGAGCAAGTCGCGGATCTGATTACGTTTATCCATAAGGGACAAGTTCTTTTCAGTAAAGATGTCGAGGAACTTCGTGAGAGCTATCATGTGGTCAAGGGTGCTAAAGAAGCGATAGATACCCTCCCTCTTCTTGGAAAACAGAGCAAAAGAACTCATGTCCAGGGGCTTTATGAAGGAGAACGTGGAGATTTAGCTGATGCGCAGGTGGAACTTGAGCCGGCATCACTTGAAGACATTATGTTTTTTATGAAGCGAGGAGATGAACATGAGCAGATTTCTTAAGCTTGAAGGACAAACAATTAAAGAAAAAGGAGCGATTAAAAAATCTCTGTTGATTCTCCTGTTTTATTATGCAATCTATATGGGATTTCTCGTCTTCTTCAACAGCATCACACCTCAAAGTGACGTCTTTTTCCCTACGCTATCTACCCTTAGCCTCATCCCTTTCCTTACGACTATTTTTGACGATGACAACACTTCCCCACTTCGAAGACTTCTCCCGTCGCTTCCCTTTACAAGGTCGGATATTTTCCTAGGCAGATCGATGATAAAGGTGTTCATTTGGCTTTCATCTCTTGTCATCTCTTACCTTTTCAGCCTTCTTGTTGGACCCTTTATCGACTCAGCGCCTAAACTCCCTATTGTATATATAGGCATTGGCTTTAGTTTCCTGTTTCTTACGATTGAGCATCTGAGCATTCATCTTAAGGGAAGGGTGACAACACTCATACGGGGAGGCTTGGCCGGAGGGCTCTTAGGCATGTCCATGTCTTCAGGAATGTACCTGTTTCAAGGGATTAGAGAAACCTTTCCTAGTGGATACACTTTCATGTTCGCCTCATTAATTGTCGGAATTCTTTTGACCTTGATCAACATGAGAATCTATCAAAGGAGAGCGTTATGATGGCTGTCATCTATGATCGAATCATTCGAAGATACAAAATGTTCTTGCTGTTTTTGATCGCTTCGACGCTTTTCATAGTCATTTCCGGATTTAATAATCCTTCTATCCCGGCCCTTCTCTATATCTTTCTTTGCTTTTATTGGAACGGCTATTTTAAGATGGTGGGGATGGCAACCAACTGGAAACTACTCTGGAGCCTCCCTATTTCAGAGAGTGAAATCCTTGTGGGGACAGCGATTGCAAACGTGATATTAGGGTGGAGTATGAATGCTGCTCTCTTTCTACTCGCACGCATCTGGGTTCCTCTCCCCCTTCTTGTCTTGCTATTTCCCTGTGTCGTCTCTCTGATGAGTGATCTTTTTATCATGGGAATCGACTATGTCAAAGGAAGTAGGATAAAAGCCGCAGTAGGTATTGTCTGGTTCATATTTGTCTATGGTCTGCCGCTTCTAATCCGAGGAGCAAGATTGGAAAGACTCCTTCTGCAGTATCAAAAATGGCCGCTTTATCTAAAGATTGTTCCGTTTCTCATTGTCTATCTGATAGGGCTTGTCATCCTGCGAGCACTCTACAGGTACTTTAAGAGAAATGAAGAAATCACCCAAGCCTGACGAGTCGGTCTTTCTCACAATAAACTCATGCGTATCTTAGGATATGTATGAGTTTTTTCTATTTTTCCTCCCAAACAACCTATACAGACCAAATGTAGCCAAGAACTCTCCAACACCATAGGCCACGATGTCAGGGTCCATATAACTCACTTCATCTCTCGTTTAGATGATAGACACAATATGAAAACAAATCGCTCATTATAGATATTGTTGTCGATTAATGGTTCATTTATGCTCTTTAATAGGTGTTTATCAAGACGTTTTCTCTAGAACGAGTAAAAATCCCCCGGGTTCGGGGGATTTGAGCATTTAGATCTGTATCGACTCTTCCACTCTCTATCAGACAAGAAAGTCTTCGACCTTCATGTCATCTGTCACGGGACAGATGTATTTATCGTCTTTTGTGGAGCGATCAAACTCCTCTTTCGCATTTATTAAAATCTCAGGATCTTCAAGCACACGGCGCACAAACTCCACCATGCTTCTCGCGGCATACAGCATGCCTTTTTCTCCGATAGAGTGTCCTGATGATGCGGTGATATGCCAGCTGTGTCCGGCTGCTAGACTATTGTGCGTAGCTGTTGTAAACATGACAAGCGGCACAATGTGCGATACATCGCCTACATCGGTAGAACCCCCTCCAAAACCTCGTCGAATCCCGATGGATTTCGTCTTTATACTTTCATAGTCATCAGCTTTAGAAGCCCTCTCATAGGACGGACTCGTTTTATTGAGTTCCTCGGCAAAGGCAAGTTCTTCTTCTGTATACACAGGTTCGGGGGTCTCAAGAAGCACTTCTTCCATCACGGTATTGAGGGTTTCGTTTATCAGGATCTCATAGCATCCTCCTCGGCTCTTCAACTCATAGCTCGTCTCTGTCATCGTCGATGCGCCATCGGCACATTTCTTCACCCGCTCGTACGTTTTCAGGACGTTTCGCCTGTCTTTTGCTCTAGTGAAATAGAGGACACTTGCCTTATCGGGGACAATGTTAGGGGCTCCCCCTCCATTCGTAATCTGATAGTGAATGCGCACATCATCTGTGACATGTTCTCTTAAGTAATTCGCTCCAATGTCCATCAGCTCCACAGCATCGAGGGCGCTGCGTCCGTTTTCAGGGTCCCCTGCGGCATGCGCCGTCCTGCCCTTAAAGAAAAATTCACCGGACTCTAGAGCCGTCATCGGCGATCCTTGCACGGAGGTCGTAGAGGAAGGATGCCACGATATCGCTAGATCCAATTCCTTGAAAGCACCTTCTCGCGCCATAAACCCTTTGCCGTTTAGAATCTCCTCTGCAGGACAGCCATATAGAACAATGGTCGCCTCTTCTTCCGACTCCAACCCTTCTTTAAGAGCGAGCGCCGCGCTCAAGCACGCCGCTGCCATAAGGTTGTGGCCACAGCCATGCCCGGGAGCTCCCTCCTCCACTTCTTCTTTCTTTGTCGAGACTTTCTGACTAAGACCCGGAAGCGCGTCATATTCAGCAAGGAGCCCGATGACAGGAGAGCCGCTTCCATACGTGGCCCGAAAAGCTGTGGGAATTCCACCGAATCTCTCTTCCACCAAGAAGCCTTCTTCTTTTAAGATGTTCACCAGAACTTCATAAGATTCTCTCTCCCGAAAAGCCGTCTCCGGAGTACTCCAGATCTTCTTTGACACTCCACACATACGGCCTTGGTTGTTGTCGATCCATTCTCTCGCAAGCTGGGTATTCATCTTCTCCTCCCTCTGTTATTTCTTTTTGAAAAGCGGCAGCCCTAGAGGATGCCGCTTAGGTACTCATGTATTTATTTTGTCGTGTACAGCTTTTTGTATATTTGAGACCAGATCTCCAAAATCAATTTGCGCGCCGCAAACGAAGAACTCAAGGAGTCATCCAGAGAAGGGGCTACCTCGACGATATCAAAGCCGATAAGAGGAAGTCTTTTCGAGATTCCATAGACAAGATCTAACGCTTCTCTAGAGGTGATGCCGCCAAACTGCGGTGTCCCGGTTCCCCCTGCAAATGCAGGATCCAGTGCATCGATATCAAAAGTCAGGTAGATGTGCTTCTTGTCTTTGAAGTGCTCAGCTACCGTGTCGAGTACTTTCTCCGTACCCATCTGATGAAATTTTTTAGCGCTGATGACATGTACGGGGTTATGCTTCATGAACTCCATTTCGTCCGTTTCAATCGAACGAATTGCCAGGAAGTAGATGTTCTCACTTCCTCCGACCCATTCAAGCTCGCTTCCTCTTCTTGCCGGACAGCCGTGCGAGAGCGGATTGCCACCTAAACTGTCGCACAAATCAAAATGCGCATCGACATGGATGATTCCAAACTCTTTGCCTAATGAGCGGTTGATTCCCCTTAAAACCGGGATGGTTGTCGAGTGATCACCTCCGAGCATCATAAAGAATTTCTTCTTCTCCACCAGCTCGGCGACCTTCTCCTCCACTTTCTTAAAGAGTTCTTCCTGTGTGGCTCCGTAGAAATCTCCGATATCTTTGACTTTGAGTTCTTCGAAGACGTCAAACTCTTCGCTTGTGGGCGTCACATGATAGCTGAGATCGCGGATCGAACGGGGACCGTCTTTTGATCCTTCGCGAAACGATACGGCTCCGTCATAGGGAATTCCGAAAACAACGATATCTGCTTCTTCTTCACTTCTGTGGGGCTTGTGAAGGCCTGCCCATAACCCTTCTTGAAGAATCATTTCTTCTGTAAAACGCATAATACCTCCATGTCTTTACTCTTGCTCGGCAAGAGGCTTTAGAGTTCCGTAGTAAAAGCAAATCAATTGAGGATGAAAAAACACGCTTCTAGGCACAAAAAGATATGTGTGCACGACAGATACTGATCAGCGCAGTTCTTTTCTGAGCTTCATGCCCTCAGCGGTGTCTCCCATTAAAAGAAAGCCCTGTAATTCACCGTCTTTATAGACCAGTTTTTTATAGAGAAACTTGTCCTCGTCTACAGTCAATTCTACTCGCTGTCCTTCATCCGTTTTGAGGCTGCCGGCACTCATCACTTTTGTGTCCATGGTGTTTAGCATATAAGGTGGAACCGGCATCACATATTCTGCTTCCCCTCCAGCGGCATTCTTTCCGGCGACGGCTCCCTCCTGCGTGGAGATCGTCCACAGACCATACCATTTGCCTTCAAGCTCTGCATTGTCTCCGGCAGCATAGATATCGGGATGGTTGGTTTCCATTTTGTTATTGACAACAATACGCCTATCAATCTGAATACCTGCCGCCTCAGCAAGTTCCGTCCTGGCACGCACACCGGTAGATACAAGCACTGCTTTTGCCGGCAGCACCTCTCCCGTGGAAAGTTCTACTCCTGTGACCTGATCGTTTTTTGCAAGAATCTCTTTCGTACTAGCTCCTGTGAAAACGGTGATGCCCAAGCTTTCCACTTTGGCTTTAAAAAGAGCGCTTCCCTTCTCGTCCATCTGATTGCCAAGAAGTCGATCAAAGCTCTCGATCACCGTCACATGCGAGCCACCGCGGTGAAGCTGCCATGCTGCCTCCAGTCCCAAGAGACCTCCGCCGATGACGATGACATTGTCTTTCTTGTTGAGCTCAGAGCGAAGTTCCTTTGCCTGATCGAGTGTCCAGAGGGTGTATACTCCTTTATGCTCCACCCCCTTGATGGGGGGAACAAAGCTTTTCGAGCCGGTGGCAAGAATGAGCTTGTCGTATGGCACTCTGCCGCCTTCGAGGACGATTTCTTTGTTCTGTGTATCGATCGACATAACGTGTGTATCAAGCGAAAGATGGATGTTGTTCTTATCGTACCAATCTTGCGGGTGAAGAAGGATTTTCTCTTCCATCCCTTCGTCTGCGAGTACTTCAGCAAGACGGGGGCGAAAATACGGAAGATGAGGATCCTCGCTAAATAGGGTTATTTGTGCGTCAGCGTTTTGTTTTCGAGCGGCTTCGGCGGCAGATACAGCAGCGGCACCGTTACCGATAATGACGATATTCATTCGTTGTTCTCCTGTTTTGAGCGCTCCAGATACTGCTCAAGTTGTTCTTTGTCTTGCCTGACAAGGGAATAGTCTCCCGCCAGAAACTCCAGATGGTGACGGAATTCATGTCGCAGCGTGCTTCGCAGACGCCCCTTCAATTGTTCCCTCGGCAAATAGGGAAAGAGCTTCATAAAAGACCCGTAGTACAGCACAATCTGCCGACCTAAACGGGTCCTGTGATACTCACCGAGGATATAGAGGTCATCGCCTCGACGAAGCGGATGGGGCTTTGCATGCTCTGAAAGAACGACTCCCAGGTTGAGTTCCTTGAAGAACACCTCAGGCAGTTCGTCCATGCATTCACCCAAAAGCTCCCTGACTTCCTCGAAGCTTGGAAAATCCATTAGATTAATTTCACCTCATACTTATCCCGCAGCTGTCGGGTGTATGCGTCATAGGCCTGCTGTTTCTTCTGATTGTAGATTTCGGTGGCGATTTTTTGTTTGGCCTTATCATAGGCTTCAACACCTTCAGGTTGGATATTGTCGACCTGAATAATGTGGTAGCCGAACTGTGTTTTTACCGGTTCGGAGATCTCTCCAAGACCCATCTCAAAAGCTACTTCCTCAAACTCCGGCACCATCTTGCCTCGCTCAAAGAGTCCGAGAGCTCCTCCGACTTCCTTGGAAGGGCAGGTAGAAAGTTCCAGCGCCAGATCGTTAAAGGACTCGCCGGCGTCGAGACGAGCTTTTACCGAACGAGCGAGCTCTTCACTCTCTACAAGAATATGGCTTGCTGCCACTTGATGAGGCACTTTAAACTCCTCGGGATGCTGCTCGTAGTAGGCGCGCACCTCTTCTTCTGTGGGCACCGTATCCGCTAAAGCTCTCTGTACAGCCATGCCGCGCAGAAGTTGTCGACGAAGGAGTTCGAGTTCTTCCTGAAATAGATCCGTCTCTTCGATTTTGTTCTCTTTTGCATCAAGAAGGAAAAGCTCCTGATTGATCGCCTCTTCCAGTACAACGTCTTCTCCTGCCTGTGTAAGTTGACGGACATAATCCGGCGGAAGAGTGCCCAAGAATTCCTCGATTTGATTTTTTGTAAAGGGTCTGCCAGAAATAGTTGCAATCGTTGTTTCGTTTTCCATATTGAATCCTTTCTTTCCCGTTGTGCTCATTATACCCGCGTCGTTTCTCCACTATCTTCTACAGTGCGAGGCTCTCGGCTGGCAAGAGCTAAATACCCCAAGAACAGGTAGTAGACGAGTAACATTTGAATATTGAATGTCGCCTGCACTAGATACCCTATCAGCGCAGATAATATGAAAGCGTGATAGGAAGTGGCGTGTCTATTCACAAAGCCTTTTCTCAGTGCAGCCACTAAAAAACCCAGATAGACGATTAACGAGGGAATGCCACTGCTGACAGCAATGTGCAAATACTCATTGTGCGCCTTGTCCCAGTTTCTATATTCTCCGTAATCTTTAACGATCACGTCATGGTACGCGTTGTGCATCGCATACGAAAGATTCTCCACTCCATAGCCTAGCAGTGGTCTTTCTTTTATCAAGCCGATCACTTTGTTCCAGATATACACCCGGCTGCTTCCGGCCGACTCCGCTCCTTCAGCACCGGTCACCACATCAAAGCCTTCTGAGAAGATAGAGAACAGGCGGTTTTCAAAATCAAAGGTCGCCGTAAAGATAAAGAACACAAGAAGAATCACGGAAATCAGGCATAAGGCCATCCACTTTTTGTAAAATCCCGGCGTCTTCCCCAGTTTCTCTCTGGTGAGAAAAAAATACGCAAAAAAAGCGACAAACGCTCCGATCCAGCTCCCACGAGTGCGCGTGGCAAGAAGCGCGAGGAACACGAGAGAATACACCGCAAGGCCCCACCATTTCTTCTTCTCTAGTGCAAAGTAGAGCCCTAACGGTATCATCAGCACAAGAAATGTCCCTAAAAAGTTAGGGTTTCCCATCAATGAAAATGCCTTCCCTTTCCAAGACTCAGAGTAAAGACGCAGAAAGGGGGGATCGATCTGATACGACTGCAGAAGC
>DUVM01000130.1 GCA_012841045.1 Tissierellia bacterium
CGGTCAATGCGGACAGAAAGGCTTCCGTTCGAGTCGGTTTCAAACTCGAGCCAAGCTCCCCTGTTTGGAATCACTTGTCCGCTGACAACATCGTTTCCTGATTTGTCAAGTTTCTTACTGAAATACGTCGAAGGGCTTCTCACCAGCTGTGAGACAATGACACGCTCGGCACCGTTGATGATAAAGGTACCTTTGGGCGTCATAATCGGGAAGTCTCCCATGAAGACTTCCTGCTCTTTGATCTCTCCGGTGATTCTGTTTTCCAGTCTCGCTCGAACGCGCAAGCTCTTTGAATAGGTGACGTCCCTGTCCTTGCATTCCTGTTCGGTGTATTTCAGGTCGTCGTCGAATCGGTAATCTCCGAAAAAGAGTGAGATGTTTTCTCCGTGATCTCTAATGGGTGAAATATCTTTCAGTGCTTCTTTGAGCCCCTTCTTGACGAACCATTCAAATGACTTTGTCTGGATTTCCACAAGATTAGGCAGTTCCACCATTTGCTGGATACGCGAAAAAGATTGTCTTGTTACGTTTCCGATTTTAACGTTTTGTGGCATTCAGTGTTCACCCCTCATTCAATAATCCCGTAATGTAGCAAGTAAATATCAAACTATGTGGGCACAAAAAACGCATAATACCCCATAGTAGAGAATATACCTTATTATGCTACCACCATCCTGAGGATACGTCAATATTTTTTTCAAGACAAAAATGAGCTTTCTCATAAAAGAAAGAACAAGAACATTCTCCCTTCATTTGCCCCTCGACGCAGATGCACAGAAGGGTCGTTCTCATTGCAATCGAAACATTTATTCCTAAAGGCTTTTTTGTAAGACGGCAGACATCAAAGCGTATCTTCATTTATTATGACAGAGGAAGTTTGTCGCTTCGAGAGCGATTTCTTTTACTAAGCCAATCCACTTGACTTGGTTTTCCTCAGAAAATCTCTCTTTCGGCCCTGAGATCGATATGCAGCTGATAATCTGTCGATCAGGGCCAAATACCGGTGCACCGACACAGCGAACCCCCTCTTCTCTTTCTTCGTCGTCTCGACCATATCCCTGCTTCTTGATCTTAGCCAGCTCTTGCATCAGCTCATTCCTGTCAACAATCGTCTTTGACGTATAACGCGTAAGATCGATAGTATCCAGAAGCTGCTTCTGTTTTTGTTCAGGCAGATAGGCGAGAAGAATTTTACCGGCACCGGTGCAGTGAAGAGGAGCTGTCGCTCCGATTCTTGTAAACATTTTCAGTAGATGTTCACTTTCTGCCTGCGCTATATAGACGATCTCCTTGCCTTCAAGCACAGTCAAATTGACTGTCTCGCCGGTCATCTCTCGAAGCTTTCTTAAATAGGGAAGAAGAATTTTTGCCAGCTCATTTTGATGATACGCCCGCATGCCAATTTGCCAGAGCTTTAGGCCAAGCTTATACTTCTTTGTCGCCGGGTTCTGATGGACAACGCCGAGTTCTTTGAGCGTGTTCACCAGGTGATACGTCGCGCTGACTCTGCTGTTCATCGCTTGGCTGATCTCTGTGATTCCCTTTCCCTCACTTGACTCGGACAGATAATCAATGACTTGGAAGGCTTTTTCCACTGACTTGATGGTCTTTGTTTCTTTTTCTCTGCTCATCTTCTTTACTGGTATCCTTTTTTCCTTTAGCCAATCTACACCGGATCCTGACGAATGAATATACCTACAAATGCTTCACCTCACTCCCCATAAAGTTCGTGAAGTGTCGTAGCACAAATCATAACTCTTGGATCTTTGCCCCCACTCTGAAATCACTCATAGAGAAGAGCAAGAAAAGTAACAGATGGATCCCATATGAACTCACGAATACACCCGACAAGGCAACAGCGGACATGATCTTGTCGTTTGGAGCGCACGCTCTCAAATGTCACTTTTCATTTAAGCGCACGAATGAATGAGCGACATACCGTCTTTTCTATCTTCCATACTTTGCAGAAGATTTAGCTACACAGATATTTTAGGAACGCAGTGATGCCTTTGCCCACTTCATAACCGGGCACGAGCTTTTTCAACGTTTTTTCCATTGCGCATACAGTGGCAGCAAGTTCGTGTTCATCGACATTGCCCATATGGCCGATGCGGAACATTTTTCCTGCGTATTCTCCAAGACCGCCAGCCACCTGCACACCTTGTTTCTCCAATTCAGTGCGAAACGCCAAATCCTCAACACCTTCAGGATACAGCGGGTTTGACAACGTCACGGCGCGGCAGGAAGGATCGGCTAGAATCGTAAAGCCCATGGCCTCTAAGGCCGCTCTCATCGCTCCAGCATTTTTGCGATGTCTGGCATAGCGATTTTCGAGCCCTTCTTCTTTGATGATATCCACAGACTTTTTCATCGCCCAAGTCATATTGACAGCAGGCGTGGCAAAATATTTCTTTGTGTCATCCATGATCGGAGCCCACTTCTTGTAATCTGCATAATATTCAATGACTTCCGGCAGCATGTCTCTTCGCTCAAGCGACTTTTTCCCAGCCCACAATAGAGCAAGTCCCGGAGCTACGCCGAAGGCTTTCTGAGAGCCACTGAAAAGAACATCGATATGATCTTTCTTCATATCCACAGGCTCACCCGCTACTGAGCAGACACCGTCTACGATATAGATCGTTTCCGGATAGTCTTTCATCACTTGACCGATGTCATGGACTGGCGCAACCGCTCCCGTGGAAGTGTCCACATGGGTCACTGTCACGGCATCGTATTTCTTATTCTTCAGCTGCTTAGCAATCTGTTCCGGACTGACCACTTGTCCCCAAGGTGCTGACAATACATCGTAGACATAGCCTTTTTTCTTTGCAATCTCGATAAAGCGATCTCCAAAGAAGCCGTTAGAGACAATTAAAAGGGCATCTCCTCGTTTGAGATTGTTGACCAGAGCCATCTCCATCGCAAAGGTGCCGCTGGCAGCGACAACAAACGCCATGCCGTCACAACTCCATAATTCTTTGAGGTCATTGACGAGTTGTTGGAAATCAGCGACAAACTCACTGTCTCCAAACGCAACCGTTTCACGGCCCATTTCATCTTGGATGGAGCGCAGCACAGGCGTCGGACCTGGAATCATAAGTAATTTTCTGTTTTTCATTTGCGTTTCCTTTCAGCTAATTTATAGTTCTACGTCGCGATTGCAGTCTTTTGAGTAAATATACAGCATGGGTATCCTGCCCACTCCATAGGCTCCCTGTATCGAATAGGGACCCATCCATATATAGTCTTCCTCTTGCACAGGCATCCAAGTATTGTCCAGATTGTACATTCCGCTTCCTTGAAGAACATACATGCTGTGTTCCTGATCATGTGTCTCAATAAAAGGATGTCCTGCGCCGGGTTGGCATTCCAGCGTATGAAAATTCATATCATATCTCATATCCGTTGGAAGAAGATTGCGCATCGTCACTTCAGGAATTCCGTCATAATTAAAAGCTTCCACTTCCGAGAGACTCGAGACGACCCACTCTGGCGCTTCAACGCCTTCAAGCGCTCGATAGCGCTGTTTATAGAACAGGACTTTGGTCTCCGTAGTGAGATTGTTTTCCATAGTTATACCGGCTCCCGGAGGTGCATACGCATATCCACCGGTTTTCAGTACGGCTTTTTTCTCCTCAATTTGTATCTTCAATTGCCCATCGATCACATAGATAAAAGTCTCGATATCTTTTTCTCTTCCAAAGGGAACGGTGGTGCGACCACCCGGATGAAAAGTAGAGACATACTGAGAAAAGCTGGCGCCAATTCTTGGAGAGCATAAAATGGTCACATCCGTCTCTTCAAAACCGGGCACCGAGTTGACGACCGTTCCCCCTTTTGGAATGATGCAGTACTTACCGGGTTCTACCTTCGCACGTGTCGTCAGTATGGAATCTGGATATCCCATGAATACCTCCTATGAATAAAGTATGAGCATGATGTATTTCAGGGGAACATCCCCTACCGATTCAATCGAATGCCACTCTCCGTCGCGGCAGATAGACAGATCTCCCGGCTCCAGAAAGTACTCTTTCTCCCCATCAAAATACAGGGCACGACCCTCAAGGATAAAATACGCTTCTTGGTCTCCTTCGTGTTTGTGAAGACCGATGGAATCGCCGACGGCAATCGTCGACATGCCGTAAAGTCTGCCTTTACCGAGAAAATCTTCTGTCTCAAAGAATTCCGTTACTTCTACGCAGCCTTTTCCGCCTTTTAGTCCCGCAATGACTTCCCTTTTCAATTGGTGATGTCTTTTGACCATATTTATCTCCTAGCAATGGAACCTTCCTACCATCCTTCTAAATAATAGTAGTTCTCTGATATCTAACAAAACCAACTGAGAAGCCTCTATTGGATCTTCACGTCCGAGATTTCCTGAGGATTGTGTCTACTAAACATTTTTACTATTAGTAAACGCCTTTTACTATACTATCTTCAAGCTATCCGTATTTCGCGCAATTGTCAAGAATGACTTATTGACGATCTGAAGGCTGAAAAAGTTGTCTCCCGTCCAACTGATATGGCAGAGCACCCCAACACCTTCCAGCGTCTCTTGATCTACATTAGAAAAGACAGCGTGTCCCGCGGGAAACGCTGTCTTGTGGTAATGATACTATTTGAGTTCGACTTCGGCGCCGGCTTCTTCCAGCTGCTTCTTGACTTCTTCGGCTTCTTCTTTATCCACTCCCTGTTTGACAGGATTGGGGGCGTTGTCAACAAGCTCTTTTGCTTCTTTGAGGCCCAGGCCTGTGATGGCGCGAACCACTTTGATGACGGCAACTTTGCTTCCGCCGGGTGCTTTGAGGACAACGTCGAATTCGGTCTGCTCTTCGGCTTCGGCAGCGGCTTCCCCACCAGCGGCGGGGCCTGCAGCAACGGCGGCCACTGCGCTTACGCCAAACTCTTCTTCAACAGCTTTGACGAGTTCGTTGAGTTCGAGAACGGTCATGCCTTTGATGGCTTCAATAATTTCCTGATGAGTCATGATTTCCTCCTTGATAATCCTTTATGCTTCTTCTTTTTCTGCCAGGACGCCTAGGACATAGGCCAATTTAGAAATCGGCGACTGCACGCTGCCCAGGAATTTGGCGATGAGTGTTTCTCGGCTGGGAATGTCGGCAATGGCTTTGATGCCGCTGGCATCGTAGAACACATTCTCTACAATCCCGCCTTTAATTTCTAGCTTTGTGTTTTTCTTTGAAAAGTCTCGGGCCACTTTTGCCGGCTTAACGGCGTCATCATAGCCAAATGCAATGGCGTTGGGGCCTGTCAGTTCACTTTCCAGCTCTTCAAAACCTGTTCCTTCGAGGGCCAACTTCACCAAGCGATTTTTGAATACGCGGTATTCTACTTCGCTCTCACGAAATCGGTTCCTCAGCTCTGTCACTTCGGCCACATTCAATCCTCGGTAATCGACGACGACGGCGCTTTTTGCGCGGCTGAATCGATCACGGATCTCACTGACGCGAAGCTCTTTGAGCTCACGATTTTTTGACATGTTGTCTCCTTTCAGTAAAAACGCTCCCCGAAGACAGGGAGCATTCCTATAAAGGTTTGTCCTATCCTCGGCAGGATATTAAGCTTTCGCCCCTGCTGTCTATGGATGGTGTTGAATACCTATGCGCTTTTGTGAATTTTGATTCCCGGCCCCATGGTGCTAGAGAGGGAAATGTTCTTGAAATACGTTCCTTTTGCAGCGGCCGGTTTGACTCTTAGAATCTCATCGAGAAATGCATGAATGTTCTGTACGAGTTTTTCGTTGTCAAAACTCAGCTTTCCGATGGATACGTGAATCATGTTGGCTTTGTCTAGACGATACTCTACCTTACCGGCTTTGATTTCTGAAACAGCTTTTCCAAGATCCATCGTGACCGTCCCGCTCTTAGGGTTGGGCATAAGCCCTTTGGGTCCGAGGATGCGTCCGAGACGTCCGAGAAGTCCCATCATGTCAGGTGTCGCTACGATGACATCGTAGTCAAACCACTGCTCTTCCTGGATTTTTTCGATCATCTCTTCGGCTCCGACAAAGTCGGCTCCGGCTTCTTCAGCTTCTGTGGCTTTCTCTCCCTTGGCGATGACGAGAACGGTTCTGTCCTTGCCTGTGCCGTTGGGGAGCACCATCGCGCCGCGGATCTGCTGATCAGCATGGCGTCCATCGACGCCCAAGCGAAGGTGGAGTTCTACCGTCTCATCGAACTTGGCGCTCTTCGCTTCTTTGAGCAATTCAACCGCTTCTTGGATTTCATAGCTCTTGGTCGGATCCAGCAACTGTCGATTGTCATTCGTTCTTTTACTTAGTTTCATTTTTTCCTCCGTGGTCCAAACGGGTACATCCTCCCACAGGTTTGGCTTATTTCTCGACGGTGACGCCCATGCTTCGAGCGGTGCCTGCGACTAGTCGCTCGGCCGCTTCCACACTCGCCGCATTCAGATCAGGCATTTTGATTTCTGCGATCTCACGCAGCTGCGCCTTCGTCAGTTGTCCAACCTTTTCTTTATGTGGCACCCCGCTGCCAAGATCCAGGCCTAGTGCCTTCTTAATAAGAACAGAGGCCGGGGGTGTCTTTGTGATAAAGGTGAACGATCTGTCTGCATAGACGGTGATGACAACCGGGATGAGTAGTCCACCCTGGTCTTGCGTCTTTGCGTTGAACTCCTTCGTGAACTGAACAATGTTCACGCCGTGCTGACCCAGTGCGGGTCCTACGGGGGGAGCGGGTGTCGCCTTACCTGCAGGGATTTGCAATTTGATCAGACCGATTACTTTCTTAGCCATCTATTGCTCCTCCTTTGATATATATAGGAAAGCTTATAGCTTTTCTATCTGTCCGTATTCCAGTTCTACCGGTGTCTCCCGGCCGAACATGGAGATCAGGATTGTCAGGGTATGTTTCTCTTCATTGATCGCTCTGACAATGCCTACATAGTCAGTGAAGGGCCCGGAGACGATACTCACGGTATCCCCTACTTCTGCCGTCAGTTCCGGTAGGCTCTGAACGAGTCCCATATTGCGCAGTTCTTCTGCACTCAGTGGAACAGGTTTGCTGCCCGGACCGACAAAGCCCGTCACGCCTTTGGTATTTCTTACGACATACCAGGATTCATCGTTCATGTTCATGCGTACAATGACGTATCCCGGAAAAACCTTTCTGAGCTTTTTCTTCTTGAGACCGTCTTTGATTTCAACGACTTCTTCCATCGGAACTTCGATATCGGTGATGACATCTTCCATTCCACGGCTTTCAACAATTCTTTCCAGGCTTGCTTTTACTTTGTTCTCATGGCCTGAGTACGTGTGTACTACGTACCAATGTAAAGGGCCTACTTTTTTACTCATAATCTTCTCCTATAACAGCTTGAAGAAGATAAAGTTGAAGAGAATATCAGCCAATCCGATAAATGTGGCAATGACAAGAACCATGGCAATCACCAAGAGAGTGTAGTTTGTCAGCTCACTCTTGGTAGGCCAGGTAACCTTCTTCAGTTCTCTCCAGACACTGGTCAGATAATTTTTTACTCGCTCAAAAAAGGAGCCCTTTTTTGCTTTTGACATGACGCCCTACTTCGTTTCTCTGTGGACAGTGGAAACTCGGCAGGTCTTGCAGTACTTCTTCAGCTCCAGACGATCGGGAGTATTCTTTTTATTCTTTGACGTATTATAATTCCGATTTTTACATTCCGTACATGCGAGCGTAATCTTTACTCTCATTTGGGGACCTCCATCAAACAACACAGTTACTAGAGTACCCTATCACAGCTTTGCGTCTATTGTCAACACAAACTTGCAGGCGCAACAACTCGGTTGCCCTGCAAGGAATCAGGTTCTCGAATGCCTTACTATTATAATAGAATTCTCTCCTCCACGCAATGAAAAGATTTCAGGCATAGCTCTTGGGATTGAGATATCCTTTTAAGCGGATGTCATACGCCTCGAGCAGAGTATTTCGGTGTGGAAGAGTAACGGGAATCCCCCACTCCTCGAACAATCGCTCTGTAAAAAGAGGGTTGAGTATCAAAAGAGGGCCGAGCACATAAGTGCCCACAAAATGGTGAAAATGGATCCCCTCTCCCTCGAGCTGCTTGTTCATACCGAATCCGCGGACAGTTTTCATTAAATAAGGAAACGTCTCCGGGTCAAGAGGATAGTTCTGCGTGAACTGCGTTTTGGTACCTACTACCTGGAGGTCGTCATACATCCCGACATACAGCTCTGTCAGACGGTGCATCATCTGCCTGCGTGACTCCATTTCAAAAATCCCCAACCCCTGAATTGATCTTCCCTCATCGGTGAGAATCGACGTCCCTAACACTTCCATCGCGTTTCCGGTAAAGAAAAATCTATCGCCTGCGTGAATCCGCTCTTCTATTTTCTCTTTAAGAGGGCGCAGCACTTGGATAATTTTCTCCTGAGAGTTTTCTGAGGTGGGTCCCATAAAAATTAGATCCACCTGCTCATCTAAAAAAGTCGGTCGCGCTAACAGCTGTGTTCGGATGATCTGGGCCTTAGGAAAGAGCAGCTGCAAGAACATCTGATGGCCGATTTCTCCAAAGAGATTTGCGATCTCAGGATACAATATCTCAATTTTCACGTTGGGCCTCCTTGGCTAACTCCACTACCTTCTCCCGTACCTGCATCATCTCCGGAATGTTGTCCGTGTCATTTAAGATGAAAATCTTATCGACATTCTCATAATCAATCGCATAGGCGATATCGGGGGAGAAGGTGCCAAAGGAAGTAATCTTTTTGGGATCCACCCCTGCGAGTAGTAATCGCACATCGACGTCCTTGTGACGCTTTCCCAGAGTGATAAACTGAACAATATTCTCCTGATTGAGAAAGTGAAAGTCGATATCATATAGCCAGGCAATGTTCTCTTCGTTCAATCCACCGGCTTTAATTTCCGTGTTGCCAAGAATCACAGCAATTCGACCGGTCTGCCTCTTAATATAGTCAAAACTTCTCGATGAGGCGATGGGGTTGATCGCTTTGGCCATCAACAGCGCTACATCGATCTTCCCGCATCGCTCCTCTTTATATCGGCTTTCAATCACCTTAATCATTGAAAACGAGTCTTGGAGTTCTTCCATAGAAAACCCTGCTTCATGTAAGAGGGCGACACTGGAAACGAGATTGTAGAGATCCACAATATTTTTACTCGGCAGAGTAAATGTCCAATCGACCCCCCTGTGAGAAAGAGTACATGTGTGGTTGGCAGAATCGATGCGTGTGATGGCGTAGTCTCTCGGCAGATTCGCATAGCCGCAGTTCTCGCAGGCAAATCGCCCAATATGATGATAACGGACAAAGTCCTTTCGTAGCAGATGATCACAGACCGGACAGTTTTCGATATCCACGACATTGTTCTGAGGAAGATGCTCCTCTCCTTCAAGAGGATCGATCCCGAACGTGACATGCCGATTGTCTCTTCCCAGTCTCGAGGAGATTAGATCGTCGGCATTGAGTATCAGCGTTGTTTCCTTTGGAAGATGCCCATCAATGAGATCAAAAATAAATTCTGCATGGGCGTTTCGCTTATAGGAGTCGCGAAATAGATTCGTGACCAAAAGAAATTCCGGTGTCATTGCGCGATAGACATGTGGGGAACTTCGCTCATCGATTTCAAATACGCCGTACTCATAGGGCAGCTTCCCCGTCCAAGACGAATGATCCATGAGGGTGCTGACAATGCCCTCCAATGTATTGGATCCGTAGCTGTTGTGAATATGTTCCATGCCTTTGTCCTTCAGGACATCCGCAATAAAATGAGAGGACGTCGTTTTTCCGTTGGTTCCGGTGACGCCGAATAGATGCTTGGGCTTTTCTAGTTGTAATAAAATATCCGGATTGAGTTTCAGTGCATAGTATCCCGGAGAAAATGTCGCTCGATGACCCGTCATATGAAGAATCTTTTTCATCAGTTTTCCATACCACAGTGAAAGATGAAAATGCAAACCTTTAAGCATAGAGACCCTTTCGTTAAATTTTGTTTTTTATTATAGATGATAAAGTGATATTTGGAAAGCCCCGCTTCACCCCTTGTCATTTTGACAATTTCTGGTAAACTCATCGTATGAATGAAAAGGAGTTGTCATGATCATTGAAAGATATATCATTGAAATTGTACCGTATATTGCTTCTTTGATAGAAATTGTGGGCGTGTTGATTATTGCTTGGGCATGTATCCAAACCGTAAAACTTCTGATTAAGTCTCGTTTCGACACATCAAATGCACATATTAAGCTGGAGCTTGCCAAGGCATTGGCGCTCGCTTTGGAATACAAGATGGCTGCTGAGGTCCTTAAGACCGTCGTCATTCGCACGTTAGATGAGTTTTTCATTCTCTCAGCCGTTATCGTTCTTCGCGTCATCCTCACCGGTGTGATTCACTGGGAGATCAAAGTCGCCAGCGAAGATGAGGAAAAAGCCCAGCGTCTGGCCATCCTGAGCGAAAAAAAAGAGCCTGAAGAGGCTCTTTAATAACGAAGGAATTTTCTGCGGAATTTCTTGTACAGAGGATACCAAAAGGTATCCTCATATTTCTTTTGGAACCTGTAGCGCTTCATAGCCTCTTCATCTAAACGATATCCGAGCCCGTCCTCCACCACAATTTGACAGGGAACGCAAGAGCCGCAGGGCTTTCCATTGGCAGGATAATGACAGAACCAAGTGGCGTTGAGAATGTCCATCCAGCCATCCCTCGTCTTAGAGATCTCAATCATCTTATCTCTTGATGTGTCGTAGATCGGCAGGCGGAAGTTCTTAAAGAAGACATACATGTCTTCCCCGACGACCTCGGGATCAATGAGGTAATAGGAGTATTCTTCGTCTTCTACGATGTGGAGCATGCGGGAGACATTCTTCCCCAGCGCGTCGTCGATCAAGCCCTCTCCCGGCTCTATGCCAATTTCAATCCCCGGATATGAATAACTCAATCTCGAGAGATATTCATACTGAGGGCCACAGGGAGCACGGCGATTGACAGATTCATAGGCTTCTGTCACTTCCTTCATCGGCTTCAGATCTTCATATCGAAGAACCAGAACATCTTTGATCGTCGCTGTTGTGGCCGGTAGGGCGCGGATGCGCTCTAGCAGTTTTTTCATGGTTGCTTCTTCCGTGGAAGCAGAATACCTGCCCGGATAGCGTACATACACCGGTTGGACCGTGCGATGTAGTTCACTCAATTGAAGCAGGCGGAAGGTGGAATCCCATCCCCCTGTCCAGAGAAGATAAATGGTGGAATCGTTTTTCTGTTGATCTGCTGTTGCCTCTTGTATCATGATTCTCAAATCCTTTTCTGTCGCGCATGCAAAGATCGTTTTTTCAAGCTGCTGACGAAGTCATTTTGCCTTTACCCTCAAAGGCGCCCGTCAGCTGTCATTTCAAATGTACTCTTCGGTTCGTATTGTGATTATCAGCACATATTCTTCTTGGTCCGGCATCCCAGCTTTGCGCATACGCTTTAACATAACTGAATCTGTTCTCCAGGCGCTTTTGCGTTCATCAAATGCCGGTTCTTTCGCTGTCATACAATGTGTATAGTTTACTATACTTTTTTTCATCCTGCAATTGTATGCCGTGCGATCTCTGAGAGCGGTCGTCGCCATCTCGTATTGTGATGGTAAAAAACCCGCCGGCTATTCACCGTGCGGGTTTCATGGAGCTGCTAAGCAGATTTGAACTGCTGACCTCATCCTTACCAAGGATGCGCTCTACCTCCTGAGCTATAGCAGCAAAACGGTCTCAAGAGACTCCACTATAATATATATGAAGCTGTCGGTCTTGTAAAGGACTTTTGTCGCCTAGTAGGAGAACTATTTTCCAGTTATCGGGGGAGTGTTCTGCCACGTCTCCTACGCCCCCTTTCTTTCACAAAAAATGCGGATCAAACAAGCAAAGAAGGCAATAATTGTCATAAATTGAATAATTATATATAATACGTATCATTTACGTGGTATTATGTGAGTGGTATAACACACATCATCAAATACATCTCGGAGGTTGTTATGCAAAAAAAGAAATCAGGGCTGTCACTCCCCATACGGATCCTCATCGGTCTGGTATTGGGTATCATCGTCGGAATACTCCTTCAGTCCAATCCGGAGATCGCGGATAAATATATCAAGCCTCTCGGTACGATCTTCCTCAACCTGATCAAACTTATCATTGTCCCATTGGTATTTTCTTCATTACTGGTCGGTGTGGCGGATCTGCAGGACGTGACAAAAATCGGCAAAATCGGGCTCAAGACCGTCGTCTACTTCTTAGCGACGACTGCTATCGCACTCTTCATCGGTCTTCTCCTGGGCAACGTGCTAAACGTCGGAGGAGGCTTTGTCATCCCCACCGGCGACATCACCTACGAAGCGGCTACAGCCCCCAGTTTCATCGATACATTGGTGGGCATCATCCCCTCCAATCCCTTGAACTCCATCGTCTTAGGACAGATGCTTCAGATCATTGTCTTTGCGCTGATTCTCGGCGCGGGGCTCCTAGCAGTTGGTGAAAAAGGACGACCTGTATTCAACTTCTTCAACGGCATTGCAGAGGCGATGTATTCCATCACAGGCGGCATTATGAAGCTGGCGCCGATCGGCGTATTTGGCCTGATCACACCGGTCATCGCCAACAACGGCCCCGGTGTCCTGCTCCCTCTCTCACGGGCAATCCTCGTCGTCTATCTCGCCTGTTTTCTCCACGCAGCCATCGTCTACTCGTCGACGGTTAAGTACTTAGGAAAGATGAGCTTGAAGAAATTCTACAAAGCAGCCTTTGCCCCTTGGGCGATGGCGTTTACGACTTCCTCCTCGTCCGGAACGCTTCCCATTACGCTAGAGACCGCAGAAAAAGAGCTCGGCGTGTCTAAATCGGTGGCCAGCTTTGTCCTGCCCTTAGGAGCGACCATCAACATGGACGGGACCGCGATCTATCAGGGCGTCGGGGCACTGTTTATCGCACAGGTCTACGGCATCGATCTGACCATCTCTCAGCAGCTGACGATCGTCCTGACAGCGACACTCGCCTCGATTGGCACAGCCGGTGTCCCCGGAGCTGGAATGATCATGCTCGCCATGGTCTTACAGGGCGTGGGACTCCCCATCGAGGGCATCGCTTTGATTGCCGGTGTCGACCGCATCTTCGATATGGCTAGGACATCCATCAATGTCCTCGGTGACCTCGCCTGTTCCATCGTTGTTGCAAAGAGCGAAGGAGAGCTGGGGCTTGCACCTCCAGAGGAAGTAGCTGAGTAACAAGCAATGATATAACACAAACAGGATCGCAAAACTGCGCGATCCTTTCTTTTTTATTCATCCTTATACGATGGCAAAACTGAGTTCCACTTCCACAGAGAGCTCTCCATCGACATATCCTTTCGCCTTCAAAAAGAAGAATCCCATGCTCTGGCGAACAAGCTGCACCTCTGTGCAGAAGACGTCTCCCGGAACAACCGGCTTTCGAAAGCGGGCATTTTTAATCCCTGTAAAAAAACGGAGTCTTGCCGGCTAACGCCTCGGGAAAGAGCACACAGGCACTTTGTCCCAGGATCTCACAGAGGATGACCCCAGGCACGACGGGTTGACCCGGGAAGTGCCCTTGGAGAAACCATTCATCGCCGACGATGGCCTTCTTCGCGCGGGCGATGCCGTCCTCCACGACGGCTTCGTCGAGAAGAAGCATGCCCTCTCGATGCGGAAGAATCTTTTCAATCTCTTTACGATTCATCTTCTACTCTCTGAAAAGCAAGGCAGGCATTGTGACCGCCAAACCCAAGAGAAATGGAGATCGCAAGGGAAAGCTCTGCCTGTTTTGGGTGATTGGGGGTGATATCCAGATTACAGCTTTCATCGGGCACACGATACCCCACGGTCGGAGGAACGCACTGATGCCGCAGAGCTTCAATGGCGTAGATCGCTTCTACTGCGCCTGCCGCCCCTAGGAGATGCCCCGTCATGGACTTCGTAGAAGACACGTGTAGATCTTCCAGTCTGTCTGCAAAGACTTCCTTCAGCGCCTTCGTCTCGAGGGTGTCGTTAAGCGGAGTGCTCGTACCATGGGCGTTGGCATAGATGCCGCCGGCAGGAATCTCCTCCAGCGACTCGCGTATGGCCCGAACAGCCCCTTCGGCCTCCGGGTCTGGCGCCGTCAGATGATACGCATCACAGGTGGAACCATAACCTGTGATCTCCGCATAGATCTTTGCGCCGCGCCGCTGTGCGTGCTCATAGTTTTCAAGAACCAAGACCCCTGCTCCCTCTCCCATGACAAAGCCGTTTCGCTCTTTGTCAAAGGGGATGCTCGCGCGATCGGGATCCTCTGAAAGACTTAGTGCACCCATATTGATAAAGCCGGCAAAGCCAATCGGCGTGATACTCGCTTCACTCCCCCCGGCTAAGATCACATCGGCATAGCCATGCTTGATGGCGCGATACGCTTCCCCAATCGTATTGGTGCTCGTCGCGCAGGCCGACAGACTCGGAAGACACGAGCTCTTGGCTCCGTATTTGATCGCCACTTGAGCTGCGGCCATATTGGCGATCAGCATGGGAATAAAGTACACGCTGACTCGCTTCGGTCCCCGCTGCAATAACTTATCGTATTCAGAGGAGAATGTCTGCATGCCCCCAATCCCACTGCCGATGTAGACGCCAAATCGATGGGGGTCAACTTCTCCCAATACCCCGCTGTCCTCCACCGCCTCTTTGGCCGCTGCTACGGCAAGCTGCGCGTATCGATCCATCTTTCTTGCCTCGGCAAACTCCATGTATTCACTAGGATCAAAGTCTTTCACTTCTGCTGCTAAGGTGGCTTTATACTCTGAGGTGTCAAATTGCGTGACGGGGGCAATTCCATGCGTCCCCTTCATCGCCGAATCCCAGAGTTCTTTTTTATTTTTTCCGGTAGGGGCGATGACGCCCATTCCCGTGACTACGACACGATTCATACTAGTCCAAGTCCTCCATCTACTGCAATGACAGCCCCCGTGATATAGGAAGCCTTGTCACTGCACAAAAACGCCACAACTTGCGCAACTTCCTCGGCGCTTCCGCTTCTTCCTAAAGGAATCCTCTCTTTGAGGGGACTCTCTCCTAGATCCTGGGTCATCTCTGTCTCTATAAACCCCGGGGCGACGACATTGCATCGGATGTTGCGACCGCCAAGCTCTTTGGCGACGCTGCGCGTCAGTCCGATCAATCCTGCCTTTGCAGCAGAATAATTGGCCTGCCCGGGGTTGCCGGACAACCCGACGACGCTGCCGATATTGACAATGACACCCTGTCTTTGTTTCATCATCGTCCGCGTCAGAGCCTGGATGCCGTTAAAGGCGCCCTTTAAATTGACGTCGATCACGCGATCAAAAGCTTCTTCTTTCATTCGAAGGATCAACTGATCTTCTGTGATTCCTGCGTTATTGATCAGCGCGTCCACTCTGCCATACACTTCGAGCACTTGCTTGACGACCTCTTGAAAGGCCTGAGCGTCAGAGACGTCACAGTAGTATGCCGACGCCTCGCTCAAGGCGCAAACGGCGTTTAAGGTCTCCTCTGCCGCCTGAGATGGACGGCTCTGCACAAGAGCCAGCGCAAAGCCCTCTCTTGCCAATTGCAGTGCAATCTCACGTCCGATGCCTCGACTGGCGCCGGTAACAAGAGCGACCTTACGCTCCACGACTTAGCCCTCTGAGTGTATGGTGCAGACTCTCGACATCCTCGACGTGGAAGATGTTGACATTCGGGGAGATGCGCTGGATCATCCCGCTGAGGGTTTTGCCTGCACCGCATTCAACAAATGTATCGACGCCATC
>DUVM01000131.1 GCA_012841045.1 Tissierellia bacterium
ATACAGATTCCCTATGGGGTGCCGGTGGACCACGAATTGATTGCTGACATCGTCAAGTGGAGGATGCAGACCATCCGCGCCGGAGGCAAGAGAGAGCGTCCTGCCGCTCGAGCCAGGGAAGCGATGCCAGCAGACATTAAAGAGCTATTGGATCAACAACAACTGTTTGAGGCCTATGAAGAGAGACCGCCGTATCAGAAGAATGATTATCTCCGCTGGATTCTCTCAGCAAAAAAAGAAGAGACACGTCAAAAGAGACTCCATCAGATGCTTGAAGAACTCCGGGAAGGAGATGTGTATATGGGAAGAGCTTACATGAAAAAGAAGAGGAGAAATCCATGAAAGTGTTGATCGTCGGAGCCACAGGTCTCATTGGAAGTGCAGCGGCTGCCGAGCTGGTCGCCAGGGGACACGACATCAGAGCCCTTGCGTTGCCGCCTTTACCTGAGGGAGCGCCGTTACCTCCTATGGAGATACATTTTGCCAACTATCTAGAGCTGTCGGATGAGGAACTTCGAGAGCTCTTTCAAGATGTCGAAGGCTTTGTCTTTGCCGCCGGAGTCGATGAGCGAGTACAGGGCCCCCCTCCGATCTACGATTTCTACGAAAAGTACAATATCACTCCGCTAAATAAAATGCTCTCCACTGCTAAAGAGAGCGGCGTCAAGCACGCGGTCGTCTGTGGATCGTACTTCAGCTACTTTGCCAAAGAAAGGCCTGAGATGCGCCTCGAGTATTGGCATCCGTATATCCGCTCCAGACGCGATCAGGAAGAGATGGCGCTCTCGTTTGCTGACGAGTCGTTCTCGGTGTCGATTCTTGAACTGCCTTATATCTTTGGCGCTCAACCGGGAAGAAAGCCGGTCTGGGTGTTTTTAGTCGAGAGAATCCTTGCGATGGGCAAGCACACGTACTATCCCTCAGGCGGCACGGCGATGGTGAGCATTCGCCAAGTAGCGCAGGCGATTGCCGGTGCACTGGAGCGGGGAAAAGGCGCGCAGACATGGCCTATCGGCTGGTTTAATATGCCCTGGACAAAGTTTCTTCGCATCGTCCACCGCCATATGGGAACGCCAAAGAGAAAGATTTACACGGTTCCCAAATGGGCCTTTCAACTGTACGCTCTCGCAGAAGAGCGAAGACAGAAAAAAGCCGGCATAGAAGGAGGTCTGCACCTCGTTCGCTTTGCCGATCTCATGTGTAGCGATCAATTCATCGAAAAGAAACTGGGATGTGTGCCACTAGGGGTCGAAGATGACGACATTGAAGAAGCCATCGGTTCTTCGATTCGAGCCAGCCTTCGTGTGATCGAGGGAGAACAAGTCCTTGACATGCCTTCAAAGTAATCAATCGCCTGAGAGAGCGAAAGTTTTGGTGAAACTAGTGTATCGAACGAGCACTGTCCTTTGAGTGGAAACAGACAGCGAGCTTTTCTGTCTACAGCCATGGTAAGAACAGAGCGATGTACTGTTTGATTAGCTTAGATGGCGCCCAGTGTGAAATCTGGAGTTAAGCGCTCAAGAGAAAGGGATGATGGTGAAAAAGAGCATAAAGAAAACGGTAAAAATACTGGCGATGGTATTGGTGCTCGCTTTGATAACAGGTGTGGCGGCTTTTTTTCTCTATGTGTCGCAATACTATAAAGTCGATGATCACGTTGCTGCAGCGATCAGTAATAATGCCGCCGTCAGGTATCAGGAAAACTATTTGCTCATACCGGCTACGGGCGAGAGTGAGAGTGCGCTGGTCTTTTATCCCGGGGCAAAGGTGGAATTTCTAGCGTATTATCCGCTGCTAAACAAAATAAGCCAACATGGCATCACTTGTGTAGTCGTAGACATGCCTTTTCATCTCGCATTTTTCAACTCATCAGCCATCGAAAGAATGGTAGATGACTTTCCCGAAGTGAAAAGATGGTTCATCGGAGGCCATTCTTTGGGAGGTGCGATGGCAAGCCACTATGCATCCACGCATCAGGACAAGATCTCTGGGCTGATCTTATTAGGCGCCTATATCTATGGAGAGTATCCTGTTGAACAATCGATCACCATCTATGGCTCAAATGATCAGATCATTAATCGCTCAAAAATCACCTATAAAGAAAATGTTTATCTGATTGATGGGGGCAATCACGCACAATTTGGAAACTATGGAGAACAAAAAGGAGATGGTATCGCTACCATCTCAAGAGAAGAACAACAGAGCATCACAGTACAACTGATCGTGGATTTTCTTCGCCAATGAGGGGGAAGATAGGAATGCTTTAAAAGAAGCCGAGAGCCAACAAATATGCTTGGTTCTTTTTTTGTCTGGCGAAGCGTCAGGTTCGCTTGAATCAGAAGGGATGGCCTTTATCAAGCATTATTTCCATTCGATAGAGGGGCGCTCTTTTGTGAGGATGTCACAGTGGATCACTTTTCCCACTCCCGTTTTTTCTATCCAGGTTCGGAGGAATTCCAACGCTTCTCGAAGGTCTTCCACTCTTTCCTGATCCGGTAATTCCATCACCGCAATCGCCCTTTTCGTCTCCTCAGTAATCATCGTGCGTTGGCCGTCTCGCCAGTTCCAGCATCGGCAGACAGCTCCCTCGTCATCGAGGTAGGCAATCTCTCCCGGCAGAGTATAGGATATCTGCGTGTCTCCCAGTGCAAAAAAGGGATCATCTCCCTCGGTGACTTTTAAGCGCAAATTTCCTTGGATCGCGTCGAGATCTTCCATTCCGCAGGGAAGAGCGTAGGTGAGAGAGGCACTGTTATAGATGTCGACGAGTGGGGAGATCGGACCGACCTCGTTGTTTTTGTCGACTCGCTTAAGAAGCGCTTCAATCGAAGAACGCACGCCCTTTTTTGTCTTAAATTTTTGGAACGCCTCTCGCCATTTGGCCACGGGCGGATTTTGGCTAAAGATCGCTTCTCTCAGGTGTTTTCTCGCGTGAAGGTTTGCCTCGTCGAGTAGATCGTAGATAGCGTATTTGTCGCCATCTCGGCCTTTGTTGTCAATGTGATCGATCAACAGCACGCCGATCTGTGCTTCGGGAAACAACTCCCACAGAGAGTCTTCTACAATAAATTGTCTCATATCTTCTATTCTCCTTGTATAATCCGCTGATATGTCAGAGGGTCTGTATCCCCTTCGGTGCTAAAGAGCAAGACGACCGAGTCATTAGTGAGTCCGAGTCGCTCTTTTGCGGCTGTCCACTCCGGCTCTGTCATAAGTGACTCCAGAAAACCTGTTCCCACCGCGCCACTCTCTCCGGATACGATGGCCGGATCTTGCCCTAAAGGATGGGCGAGGCGGCGCATCCCGCGAAGGGTGTAGCTATCTTCCAGTGGGAAAAACGCATCAAATGCGTCGAGAAGAAGGGGGAGTGTCGCAGGATTGGGTTCTGCACAGTTGAGCCCTGCCATCAGTGTGTAGGCGTCCGGTGTCTTCTGCCAAGATCCTTCTCTTGCTGAAAGAGCGATGCAGGCAAGAGGGGCTGCTTCCATGAGGATCAGTGTCAGTGGTTCTCCTTTTAGCTTATGCAAAAGTGCCGCGGCCACTCCGCTGGCCATCGACCCGACACCGGCTTGGAGAAAGACATGCGTGGGCTTTTGGGGTTCCATTTGTTCGAGAGCTTCTAAGGCCATGCTGGCATAGCCGAGGACGATGTCAGAGGGAATCCGGCTCTCATCGCCTGGAAGCGCAGTGTCCTGGACGAGCAGTCCTCCGTGCTCTTTTGCGTAGGCGTCTGCTAAGCGGACGGCATCGTCGTACCCTGAGTCGGTGACGATGACACGAGCGCCTTCACCTTCGATCGATTGGATGCGCGCAGAAGCGCTGCCTTTTGGCATGAAGATGACGCAATCGATCCCCAAGAGTCTCGCCTGCCAAGCGACGGCTCGGCCATGGTTGCCATCGGTGGCACTGACAAGAAGCGAGGGGAGCGGATGGCTCTGAAGATAATGGTAGAGAGCGGCACTGACCCCTAACGCTTTAAAAGCGTTGAGCCCGAAGCGTTTCGATTCATCCTTGATATATACTGCGCTAAGACCTAGCGAGGCGGCCAGTGCTTCCAACGAAACAAGAGGCGTCGGAGCGTAACCTGGGATCGCTCGGTGGATAGTGCGCAGTGTTTGAAGTTCGTGTTCGCTGAACCACTCGGCACTATAGCGGCGAGGTGGAATTTGAAAATATGGTTGCATCATCATGACCTCCTGATCCAGTATAACCCGTTGAGGAGAGAGCAGAAAAGAATCGGGAAATAAAAAATCAGGCCGAAGCCTGATTCATTATTGGATTATTCGCTGACAGGGGTTACGTTTGCTGCACGCAGTCCCTTGTTGTTGCGGGGATCCTGTTCGATGTCGAACGTCACTTTCTGACCTTCTTGCAATGTTTTGAAACCATCAGAGACGATCGCTGAGAAATGGACGAAAATGTCGTCGCCGCCTTCGTCGTTGGAAATAAATCCATAGCCTTTGTCTGCGTTAAACCACTTCACTGTTCCTTTGTTCATTAAAAGAAACCTCCTAAAAATATCCATATACATCTACATAAAAAGAGCCCATTTCTTATACGGCCTGTAGAAATAAGCAATTCGTACGTCTCGTATACAAGTGAAGTATAATACAAAAAGTCAGGAATGTCAAAAGTTTTCTTCAGAAAAATCAAGAAAAAAGTGAATAACAGACGATCTTGTCGTAGGGGACTCACAGAGGAAACTCTTGCCTACCTAGCCGCCATGAAAAGCGGAAGAGGCGATGGTGAGCAAAAAACAAAAACGCTTTCACAGTGGAACATGTTTTACGCATAATTTCTTTTCCAGTATAACCTTCTGCTGAACAACATGTCTTGAGATGCGTAAAAAAAGCGGTATCGCTAAAACGATGCCGCAAGAAATTGCTTTTTCTCTCTCTGCTCTTATGCAAGATCACTCAAACAGATCATCATCTTGCTGTAGCTTGCGCTTTTTCCTGAGCATTTTCCACAGTCCCCATCCTAAGATGGCCGCTGCTGCCAAGTTAAAATATCCGACCACCATCCCAGGGTGCCCTCCGCGGATCATAACGGAGATGCTGGAGATACCCATGGTCAAGTTCATCACGAAGATGATTGTCAGTGTGGCGATGATCTCATTCATTTGACGGAAGATGGATTTGCGGTCTGTGAAGAGTTCGAAATCACCGCCTGTCCTTTTCTTGCGAAAATAGACCCAGCGTAAGACATGACCGATTTTTTCAATCCCAGTATCTTCAAGAAATGAGAGGTACTTGCGGCTCTCTTCGTGATGGACGGATTTTTCCAGTAACTGCATCCGAATCTGATACTCACCCGGTTCGCTCTGTTCGAAGTGATAGGTGAGAAAGCCTACACCGCAGAGCGTCCAGCCCTGTTCAGCCATTTCGTTTAACCAGATTTCTTCTTTATCATATTCGTACACACCGAATGTTTTACGAATGGTCTTTGTCATTTTTGTTCCTCCAACACGGCTCTGCCATTGTCGACCAACTCCTGGAGTCGTTTCCACTCGCCTTCAAAAATTTGCTTTCCTATCTCTGTAATTTTATATTCTTTTTTACGACTTCCTTCATCTTCTTCAAGAGCTCTGATCCAACCTCTCTCCACCATAGTGTTCAGTGCTCCATAGAGTGTTCCCGCAGCCAATCTGACGCGGCCTTCCGACAGCGTTTCTGTATTCTGCATGATGCCATAGCCGTGCATCGGTTCAAACAGTGCCAACAAAATATAATAAACTGCTTCTGTCAATGCGCCGATATTCTCAGCCGCCATGTGTTCCTCCTTTCTATATCGTCAAGGGTTATATCTCCTAACGATATATCGTTTGTCGATATAAATATAACGTCGGCCGATATAGTTGTCAATACTTTTATAAAAAAAATGAAAACTTTTATAACGAATGATCTTGTCAACAAACAGATGGAGTGCTGTCTGAGGGAAAGTCATCTGTATCTTTGTTGAAATCCATTAGGAAGATAGGGGATTTCGATCATGCGATAGAGACAGCCGGGGAGAGCTTTTTCGCTGTAAGAGATTTGGCGGATGGTAGGCTCTATGTTAAAATTCATGCAAAGAGATCGGAATGTTTTTGCCCGTCACGGGCTCTTCTTGCATCGCAAAAGATCGGCAATAGGCACGTGTTGAAAGATGTCTCTGTGCTTTTTTGCAAGAAATCCCGCTATACGGGTATATGCGATACGAGATGACAAGGGCTTGATGAGAACATATGTTTGTATTATAGTGGTCTTGGAGGTGTGTTATGAAAATCGTCGCCAAGCCCATCGAGGTCCTTGCCGTCTTCAGCGCCACCGGGGAGATTCGCCCGTATCGCTTCCGTATCTCTTCGGATCCTCACATGCAGACCATTCGGGTGGACCGGATCGTTCATGTTGAAGAGAAGAAAGTGGCCGGTATTTCTGCCATACATTTTGACTGTCGCTCTCAGATGGATGAGCAGGAAATCATGTATCAACTGCGCTATCAGACAGAAGATCAGCGCTGGATATTATTTAAAATATGAGGAGGACAGCATGAGAATTACCTATCTCGGACACAGTGTCTTTTACTTAGAAAGCGAAGAAGAGAAGATCATCATCGATCCTTTTCTGCGCGGCAATGCTCAGGCGGCCAAGACGCCGGACGATTTTACAGAACTGACAAAAATTCTCGTCACGCATGGCCACGGAGATCACATCGGAGACACGGTAGAGCTTGCTCAGAAGACGGGAGCCACTGTCTTTTGCAATCATGAAATTGCGCACTATCTGGCCGCAAAAGGTGTGGAGAACATCCATGCGATGCATATCGGCGGACGTTTTGGAAATATCAAAATGACCGTGGCGCATCACGGCTCAGGCATTGAAGAAGACGGTCAGATGCTCTATGGCGGCAATCCCGGCGGCTTTGTCGTGGAAATCGGAGGCTATCGCATCTATCATGCCGGAGATACAGCGCTGACAATGGATATGAAACTCTTGGAAGAGGAGCGCATTGATGTGGCGATGCTGCCCATTGGCGGCAACTTCACGATGGATCTTCACGATGCTGCCCGCGCAGTGAAAATGATCCGCCCACGCTACGTGATTCCCATGCACTATGACACATTTGAAGTGATCGGCGCCGACCCGAACGAATTGAAGGTACCCGCAAACGTCCAGAGAGTGGTTCTAAAACCCGGCGAGACGATGCAGCTTCAGGCTAAGAGGTAATCGTTGAATCCAGTTCTTTTTGCTTTTTTACTCACACTGCTAGCAGGATTGAGCACGGGGATCGGAAGCCTTATTTCGCTGATGGCCAAGAAGACCGATATGCGATTTTTGGCGACGAGCCTCGGCTTTTCTGCGGGTGTCATGATCTATATCTCTTTCATTGAAATCTTTCCGAAGGCGGAAGAGATTTTGCAATCCCATTGGGGGGAGACGACCGGCACTTGGGTGACGGTAGCGGCTTTCTTTGGAGGGGTCTTTCTCATCGCCATCATCGACAAATTGGTGCCTGATGCGGAGAACCCTCATGAGCTGAACTGGCAAGACCCGCAAAAGCCGCCTTCAGATGAGCTGATGCGCATGGGGTTGTTTACAGCGCTAGCTGTGGGCATCCATAACTTTCCTGAGGGAATCGCCACATTTATGAGTGCGCTGCAAGACCCGCAACTGGGGATTCCCATTGCGATTGCCATCGCCATTCACAACATCCCTGAAGGCATTGCCGTGTCGGTTCCCGTCTACTATGCGACAGGGAGCAAGCGGCGCGCCTTTGTGTATTCGCTTCTCTCAGGACTCTCAGAGCCGCTGGGTGCGATTTTGGCGTATTTCATCCTGATGCCGTTTCTCAATGACGGACTGTTTGGCATCGTCTTTGCCTCTGTGGCGGGGATTATGGTATACATCTCGATCGACGAATTGCTGCCATCTGCACAGCGCTATGGAGACCATCACCTCTCCATCTATGGCATGATAGCAGGGATGATGATCATGGCGATCAGCCTTCTGATTTTGTAGGGAGAGAGCATGAAACGGGTGAAAAAGTTCGACCTCTTTGAGCACCGACAGGAAGAAGCTTTTTTGGAAGAGCAGCACGCAAATGGGTGGATGGTGCGATCGAAAAAAAGAAGCACATATACATTTGAAGAAACGGATCCTCTGGAAACAGAGTATCTGATAGAGATGGTTGAGCCGGGAACAGATCCTGTCGCGTGGGAAGCGTATCGAGAGCATCTGGGCTTTACCCATCTCTTTTGTGATAGAGATCTACATTATTTTTACAGACAGAAGCAGGAAGAGCGTTTTCAGAAAAAAGATACATCTTATCGCGAAACAGCTGTGCAGGGAATACTTATCAGGAGGGTGTTGCGAGCCTTCTTCTTTGTGATCCTTTGCTTTGCCGTCTATAAAATGAGAGTCCCTGCAGATAAAACCTGGCTTCGACTCCTCTTGGGGGGAGTAGGTGTCCTTGGACTGGTTTATTATGCGCTTTTATCGCTTAAGAGCTTTCAAGAGCTTCGCTGGCTAGAAAAAAATCGGAACGAATAAGATCATTTAGGAGGCGCCCGCATGAGTACTGTGGTGATTCGAACAGCGAAAGTAGAAGATTATCCAAGAATTGTCGAGTTAAATGAAGCATCTGTCGTAGAGACATCTCCCATGGACCATGATCGCCTGGTCACGTTGAATGCACTGGCGCAGATTCACTGGGTGGCGGAGGTGGATGGTTGTGTGGAAGCCTTTCTGCTCGCCATGCAAAAGGGGAGCACGTACGAGAGCGTCAATTTTGAATGGTTCGATGCCCGATACGATAACTTTCTCTATATCGATCGGATTGTCGTCGCAGAGGGCTGCCGTCAGCGAGGGGTGGCGTCACAGATGTACGAGAAACTGTTTCTTGAAGCCGCTAGGTTAGGAGTCGATTTCATCTGTGCAGAAATCAACGTCGAACCGCCAAATCAGATCTCCATGGATTTTCACAGGAAATACCGCTTTGAAGAGGTCGGTTCCCAAAGTGTCCAAGAGGGGACAAAGAGAGTCTCTTTGCAAAGAGCTAGGGTCAAATAAGCATCTGCATCTGTCGCCTTTTTTGCATAAAGCAGCTGGAAATAAGAGAAAGATCTTTCTTCTCTTATTTTTTTCTTGACAAGCGCTGTTGAAGTCTGTAACATACCACTGTAAAGCAAAAGACCTTTACAGAGGAAAACATGATAAAACGAGAGATGGCCGGCTATTATATGGATTTTTACTCGGCGCTTCTCACCCCAAAACAGAGGGAAGTGCTTTCTTTGTACGTTCAAGAAGACCTGACATTGAGTGAGATTGCTGAAGATGCAAATGTCACACGCCAAGGCGTTCATGATGTTCTCCGGCGCGCGCTCGACAAGCTGGAATTCTATGAGAGACATCTTGGGATGGTGGCGCAGTATCATCGCCAGAGAGAAATGGCTTTTGCGCTTCGTAAAACGCTCTCCACGGAATCACTTCGTCCTGAGAGCCGTCAGGCCCTCGAGGCCTTCTTGAAAGAATGGGAAGAATAGATGTTTGAAAATCTAGGTGACAAACTCCAAAACGCTCTCAGGAAACTGACGGGCAAGGGGAAAGTCAGTGAAAAAGATATTAAAGATGTGATGCGCGAAGTGCGGCTCTCACTACTGGAAGCCGACGTCAACTTTAAGGTGGTTCGAGGCTTCATCAAGCAGGTCACCGAACGCGCCATGGGCTCGGAAGTGATGGAGAGTCTTACACCCGGACAGCAAGTGGTCAAGATCGTCCGAGATGAATTGACGCGTATCATGGGCTCGACTTCGAGTAAACTCGTCTACAATACGAACGGGACGAGCGTCTATCTGATGGTGGGGCTGCAGGGGTCCGGAAAGACGACCCACTGCGCAAAACTCGCCCTCAAGACAAAAGAAGATGGCCGACGACCGATGATTGCGGCGCTTGACGTCTATCGTCCGGCGGCGATTGATCAACTGAAAGTCCTAGGCGCACAGATCGATGTGCCGATCTTTAGCATGGGACAACAAGTCGCTCCGGCAGACATTGCCAAAGCCGCTCTAGCGCAAGCCCAACGCGAGAGCCGAAATGTTCTTATTTTGGACACGGCCGGACGCCTGCAAATCGATGAAACCCTCATGAATGAGCTGGTTGAGATCAAAAAGGCAGTCCATCCGACAGAAATCCTTTTGGTGGTGGATGCCATGGTCGGTCAAGAGTCGGTCAATGTCGCGGATGCATTTCATCAAAAACTCGGCATTGACGGCATCGTCCTGACGAAAATGGATGGCGATACACGAGGCGGGGCGGCTCTCAGTATGAAAGAAGTGACCGGCGCGCCCATCAAATTCATCGGCACGGGAGAAAAGATCAGTTCACAGACGCTCGAAGAGTTCCATCCAGAGCGGATGGCTTCTCGCATACTTGGCATGGGAGACCTTCTGAGCCTCATTGAAAAAGCTGAAAAGACGTTTGATGCCAAAAAGGCGCAGGATCTGGAAGCGCGGATGCGAAAAGAAGGGCTGAATTATGAGGACTTCCTTGAGCAGATGCAGCAGATGAGGAACATGGGGTCTTTAAGTGAGATTCTTGCCATGATTCCCGGCGCGGGTCAGGCCCTAAAAGGCCTTGACATCGACGAAAGAGAAATGCATAAAGTAGAGGCGATCATTCAGTCGATGACGGTCAAAGAGAGAAGAAATCCCGACCTGCTGAATCCCTCGAGGAAGGAACGCATCGCCAAGGGAAGCGGAACGACGCTGGCAGATGTCAATCGCCTGGTCAAACAATTCTCGCAGACCCGAAAAATGATGAAGCAATATGGAAAAATGGCCAAAAAGGGCCGCAATCCCTTTGGTGGGATCAAATTGCCCTTTTAAATAATAAGGAGGAAAGAATGGCAGTAAAAATCAGACTTCGAAGAATGGGTTCGAAAAAACGACCCTTCTATCGATTGGTGGTTGCAGATTCTCGCAGCCCGCGTGACGGAAGATTTATCGAAGAGATTGGGTATTTCGACCCCATCGCAGAGCCGCAGGAAGTTCGCATCGATACAGAAAAAGCGATCAAATGGCTCAAAAACGGTGCACAGCCGACAGATACGGCGCGTGCGCTGATGAAGAAAAACGGCGTATACGAAGAAATGCAGGAGTAATCAATGAGCGAACTTGTTAGAACGGTTGTATTGCGTTTAGTCGATGATCCCTCTCAGGTACAGATCACCGAAAAAGTAGACGGAAGCGTTGTCACAGTAGAAGTACGCGTGGCGCCAGACGATATGGGCCGCGTGATCGGTAAAGGCGGAAGAGTCATCAATGCCATCCGCACCTTGGCGAAAGTGGCAGCCACGAAAGAAAACGTCAAAGTCTTTGTCGAAGTTCTGTAATGAAAAACCGTGTCGCATTAGGGAAGATCGTCAAAAGTGTCGGCCTGCGCGGGGATGTAAAAATCCAGACGTATAGCAGCGACAGCTCGCTGAGAGAAGGCTTGCGCATCTACTGCGCCATTGATGAACTCCTTGTGGAGAAACTGCGTCCGCACAAAAACATGCTAGTGGCACGTTTTGCGGGAAGAGACAGCATTGAAGATACTAAGGATCTCATCGGTCTAGAAATCTATATGGACCGTGAGGATGTCGAGTTAGAAGATGGTGAATATCTCGTGCGTGATCTGATCGGCTGTGAAGTCTTTGACCGCGGCGTCTCCGTCGGACACATCGAAGATATCATTCAGAACACATTTCAGGATATTTATGTCGTGGAAGGAAAGAGAAGTATTCTCATCCCTGCGGTGGATGCCTTTGTCAAAGAGATTGATATAGAGGCCCTTCGCATCGATGTCGAATTGATCGAAGGTATGTAATGCGGATTCGTATCCTCACATTGTTTCCTGCACTGATGGAACACTATTTTCTTGAAGGAATTCCCCGTCGTGCAGTGGAAGAAGGTCATCTGGAGATCGTCGTCGAAAATATCCGCGACTATTCGACAAATAAGCATCGAAAAGCCGATGACTATCCTTACGCTGAGGGAGCCGGCATGGTTCTTCTTGCCCAGCCTCTCTTTGACGCCCTTCGCCATGACAGCGGCCATGTGATACACCTGTCGCCTAGAGGTCATCTCTTGACACAGAAAAAGGTGCAGGAGCTGGCAGAGCATGAGGAGATCACCCTGATCTGCTCACACTATGAAGGGCTCGATCAACGAGTGATCGACAAGTGGGTCGATGAAGAAATCTCCATCGGCGACTACGTCCTCAGTGGAGGCGAACTGGCAGCCCTTGTGCTCATCGATGCGCTGATGCGCTGTTTACCAGGGGTCATTGCCGAAGAATCGTTAGAGGAAGAATCGCATGTCGCGGGACTTCTTGAGTACCACCACTACACGCGGCCTGAAGAGTTTGAAGGGATGAAAGTCCCCGAGATTCTATTAAGCGGCCATCATCAACACATTCGCGATTATCGACTCGAAGAGCAGGTCAGATTGACCTTGCAGAGACGGCCAGATATGATCGCAAAAGGCCTTCAGGAGGGAGTCTATCCCGAGAAGGTGATCAAACTTATCAGAAAATTATCTAAGGAGGACATCTCATGAACGAAAGCATTATTCGAGATATTGAGAGTGAATATCTTAAATCCGATATCCCTGCCTTTCGTGTCGGCGATACCGTGCGCGTACATCAGCGGATCACCGAAGGAAAAAGCGGACGCATCCAGGTCTTTGAAGGACTGGTGATCAAGCGTCAGCAGGGCGGCGTGCAGGAACGATTTACCGTGCGCAAACTGTCATACAATGTCGGTGTCGAAAAGACCTTTCCGCTTCATTCACCCCTGATTGAAAAGATCGAAGTGGTGCGCAAGGGTCGCGTGCGCCGAGCCCGTCTGTTCTATATCCGCGATCGCGTCGGTAAATCCGCCAAAGTCAAAGAGAGAATGCGTTAAGAGCTGCGTAGGCAGTTCTTTTCTCTTTTTGGAGGATACGTTGAATATTCAATGGTACCCGGGCCACATGAAGAAAGCCTGGGATATGGTGCAAAGTCATCTGCGACTGGTCGATGTGGCGCTTGAGCTGCGAGATGCAAGAGCTCCTTTGGCGAGCGAGAATCCTAAGTTTGCGCAGCTATTGCAGGGGAAGAAACGGCTGCTGCTGCTCAACAAAGCGGATCTGGCGGATCCATCCGTCAACCGAGAGTGGGTAGAGCACTTTCGGGCGACGGGTCTTGAGACCCTTACCTTTAATGCAAAAAGCGATGATACGGACGAATTGATTGCCCGTATTATGAAAGAGGGCGCGTTTGTCCATGAGAAAAATCGGCGACAGGGGAGAAAACCGCGACCGATTCGTCTGATGGTCATCGGTGTGCCGAATGTCGGCAAGTCGTCTCTCATTAATCGATTGGTCGGCAGAACCACCTCTCGCATTGAAGACCGCCCCGGTGTGACCCGAGGAAAACAGTGGGTGCGGCTTCGAAAAGATCTCGAACTTTTTGATACCCCGGGCATCTTGTGGCCAAAGTTTGTTGATCAGAAGAAGGCGACGCATCTTGCGTTTCTTGGCTCCATCAATGACTTGATCCTCGACATGTCGCAATTGGCGATGGAGCTGATAGAGACCCTGCGAGTGCTCTATCCCGGCGCCCTGAACCGCCGCTACGACGTGGCGGAAACAGGTTATGCCCAGGAGATCTTTGAAGAAATAGGAAGAAGAAGGGGAGCCATCCTCTCGGGAGATCGGATTGATTATGAGAGGACTGCCGTTCTACTCCTTGATGAGTTTCGTTCGGCAAGAATCGGGAGGATAAGCCTTGAGCGGCCCACTGAGTCTTAAAGAAATTGAAGAGGCGATGCGCGCGGCCCAATTGACCCCGGAAGAAGCTTTGGCTATTCTTTCGCATCGAACAGAAGCCGGTGCACAGCGCCTGATCAAGCGAGCGAAGAAAGAAATGGAGATCATAGAAAAGTATCAAGAGAGATCTGCCTATTTTCTGGAGGCGAGGAGGAAGGGTTATCAGGTCATTGCGGGGCTAGACGAAGTGGGAAGAGGTCCTTTGGCAGGACCTGTCACCGTTGCGTGCGTCGTCCTCGATCCGGATCGACCCATCTACGGTCTGCGTGACTCCAAGCGACTCAGCGCAAAGCGACGCGAAGAATTAGCAGAAGAGATCCGGGAGAATGCCTTTGCGTTTAGTGTGGCCTCTTTTACAGAAAAGCAGATCGATCAGCTCAACATCCTTGAAGCGACGAAGCAGGCGATGCTCTTAGCGGTGGAGACACTGGAGGTCGCTCCGCATTTCTTGCTGCTTGATGCGCTGGAACTTGATACGCAGATTCCCCAGCTCGCTGTGATAGGAGGAGATGACAAATGCAACGAGATTGCTGCGGCATCCATCCTCGCCAAAGTCGAGCGCGACCGATACATGCAAATGATGCACGAACGCTATCCGGAGTATCGCTTTGATAAGAACAAGGGATACGGAACCGCTGAGCACTTGAAGGCGCTTCGAGAGCATGGCCCGTGTCCCATCCATAGGAGAACGTTTTTAGGAAATCTCATTAAGGAAACGTAGCCAAGATGACTCTTTTTTTCTCATCGATTCGTTAAGGTGGAGGAAAGGAGGGTACATGACCATTTTACGTGAAAGATTTCCTGAGGGACTAAAGAGCCTGAAAGATCCGGTAGATGCACTGTATGCACAGGGGGATGCACATCTACTACAAAAAAGAGCGGTGTGTATCGTAGGAACGAGAAGACCAACGACCTATGGATTGATACAGTGCAGGAATATTGTTGAAAAACTGAAGTCCCGTGATATAGTGATAGTCAGTGGTTTTGCGCTTGGGATCGATGCGTGCGCTCACCAGTCGGCGTTGGAGCTTGGTATTTCAAGCATTGCCGTTCTTGGATGTTCTCTGGAGACGGATTATCCAAAGGCTCATAGGAAATTGCGCCAGGCGATGCTTCAAGCCGGACATCTGTTTCTCACGGAGTATCCCAGAGGAAGTGGCGTGCGTCCGGAGAACTTCCCCAAACGCAATCGCATCCTCGCTGCGATGAGTGAGGACGTGATCATTGTTCAATGCTCCATCCGCAGCGGCACTATGAACACAGCCGCTCATGCGATGTCACTCGGGAAAAACCTCTGGGTCGTCCCGGGAAATATAGATGAACCGATGAGCAGAGGACCCAACTGGCTCATTTTTCAGGGGGCAAATCCCCTCTACGATCTGGATGAACAACTGTAAGGAGGACCAATGGCTCAGACCCTTGTCATCGTCGAGTCACCGGCGAAAGCCAAAACAATTGAAAAATACCTAGGAAAGAATTATGTTGTCCGCGCATCCCTCGGGCATGTGCGAGATCTGCCCAAAAGCAAAATGGGCATTGATATCGAAAACAATTTCGAACCTAGCTACATTACGATCCGCGGCAAAGGCCCGATGATTGCTGCATTAAAAAAGGATAAAGCGAAGGCGGACCGCGTCGTCTTAGCAACAGACCCTGATCGGGAAGGAGAGGCGATCGCCTGGCATCTGACCCATGCTCTGGGATTGGATCCGCAGAAGACGGCGCGTGTCTCTTTTCAGGAGATCACAAAAGACGCTGTGCAAAAAGCGATGAAATCCCCCCGAGCGATTGATGAGGATCTCGTCGACTCTCAGCAGGCCAGAAGGATCCTCGATCGCCTGGTCGGCTATTCGATCAGTCCCATTCTCTGGAGAAAGGTGATGAAGGGACTGAGTGCAGGTCGCGTCCAGTCGGTCGCTATGCGCCTGATCATGCTTCGTGAGCGTGAAATTCGCGCCTTTGTCAGCGAGGAATATTGGACGTTTGCCCTGAAGATGAAAAGCGAAGAAGGAAAGAGCTTCGTCGCCGATGTCATCCGAGTCAACAATAAAAAGCTCAGTATTGATAACGAAAAAGATGCCCGAGCGCTTGAAAAAAAGCTAAAGGGGCTTGAGTATACGATCACCGACGTAGAGCAGAAGGAACGCACCCGCGCTCCGTATGCGCCGTTTACAACGAGTACCCTCCAGCAGGAGGCGTCCTATAAACTCAACTTCTCCGCTTCTAAGACGATGATGACAGCGCAAAAACTCTATGAAGGCATTCGACTTCAAAGAGGGAGTGAAGGACTCATCACCTATATGCGCACCGACTCCACTCGTGTCTCACAAGAGGCGCTCGTGCAGGCGAAGGAGTATATTGTAGAAGCGTTTGGAAAAGAGTATGCAAAGACGAGAAGTGGCGGCGGAGGCAAGAATGCGCAAGATGCCCATGAAGCCATTCGCCCCAGCTCACCTAAGCGAACGCCTGAGAGCATTAAGTCGTATCTCTCAAGAGATGAATTTCGCTTATATGAGCTGATATGGAACCGCTTCATGGCTTCGCAAATGGCCAATGCGCGCTTTCTCTCCACTGTGGTTGATATAGAAGGAGACGATGTGTTGGCGCGTGCAAAAGGAGAGGTCAGACTCTTTGAAGGGTTTCAAAAAGTCTATGAGATGCGCACTGATTCTGTCGAACTGCCTCAGCTTCAAAAAGGGCAAAAGCCGAAGCTTCAAAAGGTCGATGCCCAGCAGAAATTTACGCAGCCTCCTTCTCGATACACCGAAGCGAGCCTCATTAAGGAGATGGAAGATAAAGGGATCGGACGACCGAGCACGTATGCTCCGACTCTGTACACCATCACGCGTCGAGGCTATGTGACAAAGGAAAAGAAATCGCTTGTTCCCACAGAACTAGGGGAGATCACCAACAGTATCATGGAAGAAAACTTCCTAGATATTGTCGAGCCTGAATTTACCGCCCAGATGGAAGAAAAACTCGACGCCATCAGTGAAGAAAAAACACCATGGCAAGACGTCATCCGCGAATTCTATGACTCATTGGAACCACTGGTGCAACAGGCGGACGAGCGCATCAAGAAATACGATCTGAGCGAAGTGACCGATCTCACCTGTGAAAAATGCGGCTCACCGATGCTCATTAAAAAAACGATTAAAGGCAACTTCTACGCCTGCAGCAACTATCCCGATTGCAAGAACACCAAACCGATTTTGAAAGAAATTGGCGTGGATTGCCCCTTGTGTGAAGACGGACAGATTGTCGAGAGAAAGACCAAGAGACTGAAAGTATTTTACGGCTGCAGCAATTTTCCTGCGTGTCGCTTTGCCTCTTGGGACAAGCCTGTGGGTAAAAATTGTCCGACTTGCGGTCAGCCGCTTGTAGAAGGAAAGGGACGCAATAGTGGCTATCTCCACTGCCACAGTAAAGAGTGCTCCTACAAAGAGAAGATGCCAAAGGACGACAAATGATCTTGTGCACCCCGACACTTGAATGTTTCAAGGAAGGGGTGCGTTTTGTTTTCAACAGATATCGTCAGTGAAGAAGACGATCTGACAGCGCGAGATTTCATACAACTGCCAAGTAATGGTTTTGCAGTAATTACTCATGTATGGATTTGCTGCAGACGATACAGTACCAGGGGAAGATAGTTTTCCTACAGAATGCTGATAAAAAAGTGTTCGTGCGCCTTATTGACGTACATAAGTCACTATCGATGTAAGGGGCATAGATTAAGAAAGGACATATTCGGTGAAACTGATCCTCGAGAATATTCAAAAATCATTTGGATCCCAGAAAGTCCTTAAAGGGGTTCATTACACGTTTGAAGAAGGCAAGATCTATGGCCTTCTGGGAAGAAATGGCGCCGGCAAAACGACGCTTTTCAAAGTGTTATACGATGAGCTCGAAGCAGAGGAAGGACATGTGTACATTGAAGAGGACGGTGCGAGGCATCCTCTGAAGCCCTCTGAAGTGGGGATGCTCTTTTCTGAGCCCATCCTTCCGGAGTATCTGACGGGATTTGAGTTCACCCGATTCTTTATGGATGTCCATGGACTGGATGTGACAAAAGCCAAGGATGAATTGGCGAAAATGGACTTCAGTGAGGCAGATCAAAACAAGTTTATCAAAGACTATTCCACGGGGATGAAGGCGAAACTCTCTCTGATGAGTCTGATGCTGGCTTCTCCCAAGGTTCTTCTGCTCGACGAACCCCTGACGTCTCTCGATGTCGTCATGGCCTCAAAGATGAAGGCGCTACTGCGGGAGTTTCGTCAGGGCAGGATCTTGATCTTCTCCACCCATGTCATGGAAGTGGCGCGGGATCTCTGTGAAGAAATCGTTCTGCTCCGCGGCGGCAAGACCAGTCATTTTGTTCCAAAAAGAGACTTTGAAGAAGAATTGATCAGGCATCTGATGGAAGACGAAGCGGAGGCCGTTCATGCGTAATGCCAAACTCTATCTTCGCTATCACGGCATCGTAAAGATCAATTTCCTCTATGCCTTGCTGAGAAAATTGCCCTGGATAGGGAAGCGATTGGCGCCCGCTCCGCCCTTAGGGTACTCAGGAAAGCTCACTCTTGCGGTGCTTGGGATCATCTTCCAGCTGTTCAGCTGTCTGTTCATGAGTGTCCTGCTTGTTCTCCTATATTATCTCCCCTGGAAATATCAAGCATTCTCCTTTCTTAGTACAGGCCCCCAAGATGTGGCTAGCGGCTTTTTCCAGAGTTTTTTCTTTCTGAGCATCCTCGCCGCACCGGTCATCATGCGAAAGGGAAGGCACGAACTGGATTGGACCGGCTACTATTTCTTAAAGTCCTTTCGCTTTCCCCCAAAGGGATTCATTTTAAGTAGGGTTCTGATAAATCTCGCGCGGATTGCCATAGGGCTTTTCTTTCCCTTGTTGGTGATGGGTTGGTACCTCGGCAACATTCCCATGGCACTGCTGACGTTTGCTGTGTCACTGTTGATGCGCTATTTTGTGGAGTCATTTTTTCTGTCCATCTTTGAGAGTAAAGGAAAGACCTTCCTAGAAAATAGTTGGCTATCCATTGTCTTTTGGATAATCATGTTGCTTCCAGCGTTTCTACCTATTTTTGGTAACGGGGGAGAGCGCTTCATTCTCCTGTCGTCTCCTTTTGCACTGATAGGCGCCATTTGGGGTTTCTTTTATCTGCGCCGCGCCTCCTATGAGAAGCTGGCGGCAGGTCTCAGTTCGACAGAAGATCTTCTGGCGACACGAACGTTTACAAAACAGGCGCATTTCTATGCGGTAAAAATGGAGGATGATGAACTGGTCCTAGGAGACACCGAAGAGATCTCACATAAAACAGGTTATGACTATCTGCATGAGCTGATCTTCCACAGGATACAGAGGAAGCTCGAGCGACAGACCAAGAAAAAGGTCTTGCTGCTTGTCGCGGTAGGGACCATTCTCTTTGTGCTGGGATTCATTTTTCAAGCGAATCTCGCCCCGAGAGCAGAGAATTTGTTTTTGATGATGTTGCGGACGAGTTTCTTTATTTCCTATCTGGTCTCACCTGGCGAGCACTTTACCAAACTGCTCTTTCTCTACATGGATAAAGACCTGCTTCCCTTCCACTACTATCGTGAGCCAAAGGCCATCCTCCGCTGTTTAAAGATTCGCCTGCTCAAGCTGTTTCGCCTGACGGCTCCAGTGACGGGAGTGATTCTTTTGGGCTTGCTGGCTTTTTTCAGCCTGTTTATTCAGCAGATCGGGTCGAAAATATGGCTCCTGATTCCCATTCTTCTCGTGCAGGGGGCGTTTTTTGCCCTGTATCGATTGATGGTCTACTACCTGCTGCAGCCCTATACGCTCAAGATGGAGGCGAAGAGCCCTGCTGCCTCGATGGCCAATGGAGCGGTATATCTAGTAAGCTATGCTTTTTTCCATATGAAAATGATCGGCCTGGTGGCCATCGCTGTGCTCTGTGGCGTCATGGGTCTTATCGCGCTGAGCGCACCGTTTTTGCTGGTATCGCAGGGACCGAAGAGCTTTAAGCTAAAGGAGACGTCGTAGGGAAGAAAGAGGAGACGAGCCACCGGATTAATGACGGCCGATTGTAAAATGAAGTTGAACATGTAACGCGAAAGTCCATATGGCACCTCTTTGGTAGAATGTAAGTGACAAAACCACATTCACAAGGAGGAAATCCCTATGGACCACTTACATTCTACTAC
>DUVM01000132.1 GCA_012841045.1 Tissierellia bacterium
CGGCATAAGTTTTCATCAGCCTCTGAACAATCACCTGGAGTGGGTGACGGCAGAAGACTCCGCGCGTCTACTGATGAAGCTCTGCCTCGATGATGTCCCCGATCGGCTATGGAACAATGTATATAACATCGGCGGAGGTGCTTCCTTTCGTCTAAGTGCATACGAGTTTTTGCGAAAGATTTTTTCCCTCCTTTCTATTGACATGAGAGATATCCTTACACCCGACCTCTACGCTCTTAGAAATTTCCACGGGCAATATTACTTGGACTCGGATGAGCTGGACAAACTGCTTCCCTTTCGCAAGGATACCTTTGAAGATTTCTTAGAGAGGGTGAGAGCCGCCCTTCCCCTCTGGGTAAAGGCGGCAAAGTGGGCACCGAAGACTTTTGTACGATGGCTTCTAAGAGAGCAGTGTCTTAGAAATCCCCGGACACCTCTGTATTGGTTGAAGCACGATGTGGAAGAAAAAATAGAAGCGTTCTTTGGAAGCCGAAAGGTCTGGGAGGAAATAGGAGGCTGGGAAGACTTTGTGCATATTCCCGAGGCACCGTATACGCTGATTTCACACGGATACGACGAACAAAAGCCTGCGACGCGTCTCCAGCTAAAAGATATGAAAGAGGCGGCCCGCTTTCGGGGAGGGGAGTGTCTCTCCCAAGAAATGGATACTGGTGACTGGAGTACAAAGCTTCATTTTGTCTGCTCTCAAGGGCACTCATTTCATGCCAGCCCGTTTTTGATTTTGCGCGCAGGACACTGGTGTGAGACATGTGTAAAGAACACCGCTACATATGAACAACAGGCGAGAAAAAGTCCGTTTATGGCCCAAGTATGGAGAGCAGATCATCCTATCCAAAACACATTTTCTTCGTCATGACGCGTCGGTGGAAAGCGCGTGAAGAAACATGATGTGTTAGGATAGATGGAGTTATTAGAAAACAAACTATCCTAACGGACTTGAAGGAAAACAAATAACTAAGTGCTTTCGGCACACAAAAACATAAGATGTTGAGAGGTGATTATTGTGAACTTATGGCTAATCGGTTTGATTCTTTCACTGGTTCTTTTTCTTATTATTTTGTTGAAAAAATTTCAGAAAAAGTGGATCAAAGGGGTTCTCATCTTCACGTCACTATTACTGGTATTATTTATGGCTTTCAAATATATCGTGCCACTAACCCCTGCACCAAAACCGAGTGGAGATAGAGAAGTTCTCACCGACACAGTATATTACCGTCATAAATCAGAACTCCTTGAAATGCTGACAAGTGATCATGAAAGAGAAATTCCTGCAAGCGTATGGTACCCAAGTGATATAGGCGAACAAAAACATCCGCTACTGTTGTTTTCGCACGGCTCCTTTGGCATCGCTTCATCCAATGAGACCATGTTTTTAGAATTGGCATCACGTGGATACATTGTGATGAGCTTAGACCACCCACATCATTCCTTTCGAACCACTTTATCAGATGGCAAAAGTGTGATGGTAGACTTCAAATTCATGCAACAAGTCATGACAAGTCAAGGCTCCGAAGACTTAGAAGGCACCCTAAAATCACTAAATGATTGGTGTCAGATTCGGCTAGAAGACATCAACTTTGTCTTAGATAAACTACTGGATGCTGAAAGCGACAATGATTATGAAGGAAATATTGATAAAGACCGCATCGTTTTATCCGGTCATTCACTGGGGGGATCAGCAGCACTTGCAATAGGTCGTGAAAGAAGCACGGAGATTTCAGCGCTAATTATTTTGGAGTCACCTTTTGTTAAAGATATTGTAGGCATTGAAGGCAACAAATATATATTTACCAAAGAAGAATATCCGTTGCCGATCCTTCACTTCTATTCTGATTCACTCTATGAGAAAATTGACGAGATTACCACCTATGCCATGAATGCCAGAATGATTAAAAGTAAAGACCCTAAATTTACCAATGTGCATATAAGCGGTGTCGGACATATAGGTCTCACAGACATGGCACTAGTCTCTCCAATGATTACTAATGCAATAGACGGCGGTCTCAACAAACGCCATGCACCGGAGACGCTGTTGGAGATCAATACGCATGTGCTGGAGTTTTTAAATAAGTATAATGAGTAAGAGCTATCTACAGCTACCTTGACAGACGTCGGAAACGAGACGATTTGCTTGCATAAGCAGTAAAAGAAAAGGGAAAATCATTCATAGATTCTCCCTTTTTTCTCTTCTAGGAACTGGATCTCCTCCGGTGTAGATTGTCTGCCTAAATCATCATTTTGATAAGGATATCTCCCAAACCGCTTTAACACCTCATAGTGAAGATCTTCAAAGTAGAGTGTCTCTTCATCGTCAAGGTCTTCAAAGTATTTCCTTGCCCAGTCATGCAGGGGCATCGACTCCGAGTGCTTGAAGGGGAGAAGGATATACTTTTTCTCCTCTTTGTTGAGTTTGTCATAGTCCGGATGGTTTACGACTTCCTGTGAGAGAGCGATGGCCATTTTGTCTTGTGTGTACGTGCGGATATCATTTCGAAAGAGATTTCTTGAGAATTGATCGAGCACAATGATCTCTGCGAGTCTGCCGTGAATGGTCTCTCGCCAGTCGACAAGAAGCCCCTCCTTTGCAAGCTCCCAAGTGCTTAGGAATTCCTGACGTATCTTGTCATCAAAGACAGGGTCTTCTACAAAGTGCAATGCCATATGCTCCGGAGCAAACCAAAAGTTCAGAACATCCTGGTAAGACTTTTTCATCATAACTCCTTTCGTGACCTTCATCATACCCAATAAACTGAGTGGACTCAGCATAGTGAAGATGAAAAAAAACGCCAGGCGGTTTTTGTGAGCAGTCTATTCGGGGAGTCGGCCATCGATCAGGCGGCGCATGTCGTCAAAGTCTCCTAAATCCGGGACACGAATATGCGAAGCGTCGATCCTTCTCTCTGGGTGTTC
>DUVM01000133.1 GCA_012841045.1 Tissierellia bacterium
CGCCGTCTTCTGCACGCTTTCGGAGTCCAGGTACTTCTTCAAACAGCCAGAGAATCTTACTCATAGAAAAATACGCATCCAGGACCAGCCCCGTTTTTTCATGGAGCCACTCCTCCAGGCCGCGCTCTTTTAGCTCTTCACAGATCCCCGCGCTTCGGCGACACTGCCAGACAATGGCGCGATAGACAGGCTCCCCTGTCTTTTTATCCCACAGAAGCGTTGTCTCCCGTTGATTGGTGATGCCGATCCCGGCAATATCTCTTGCGGAGACTCTTTTGGCCTCTAACACATCTCGGGCGACAGAGATCTGTGAGCGCCAGATATCTCGGGGCTCTTGTTCGACCCAGCCCTGTTTCGGATAATGTTGAGGAAATTCTTTCTGCGCGGAGATCAGCTCTTCTGCCTTGTCATTGTAGAGGATCGCACGCGAACTCGTCGTCCCCTGATCGAGAGCCAAGATGTATTTCAAGATAACCTCCTACCACACCTCACGAAGCACGCGAAGCACATTGTCTCTGGCGAGCTTTTGTATCTGCCTTTCGCTCCATCCTTCTTTTTCTAATGCGTCAAAGAGCTTTTGCATCGCAAGCGGACTGTCAATGGCGAGCTCCCCGCTGACACCGTCAAAATCACTTCCGATGGCGACGAAGTCTTCTCCCCCGACATTCTTCATATGATTCAGATGGGCGACATGATCTTCCAAGAAGTTACGCTCACTTTTTTCGCTGAGGAAAGCCGGGCAGAAATTTATGCCAGCCACCCCGCCACTTTGGGCAATGGCGCGAATCATCTCATCCGTGAGATTTCTCGGATGATCTGTCAGCGCGCGGGCGTTGGAGTGCGTCGCGACAAAGGGCTTCTTTGTCATCTGCGCAATGTCCCAGAATCCCCCGTCGCTGAGGTGAGAGACATCCACCAGAGCGCCCGATGCATTGAGCCATTCAACGGCTTCTTTTCCAAGCTTTGTCAGCCCTCGCTGCATCACATCCCGATCGCGGCTATTGGGAAAGCCTAGAGAATTGGCGTAATTCCAGATCAGGCCATAGCTTCGAAAGCCCATGGTATAGAGTTTTTCAAGATCATCTATCGACTCGACCACGCGACAATCTTCCAGGCTAAGAATCGCGCTGAGGACACCTTCTTCTGCATGCTTTTCTATCTCTTCTACACTGAGCGCCAGCCGGAAATCCTCCGACAGTGACCCTTGCAAAATGGAAACCAGCCTCTCAATATGCGTCCAATCCGACCATTCCAACTCTACATCTGACATCCAGACCGCAAAAAACTGAGCCATGACATCGGCTTCGCGCAATCGTCTGAGATCTACTTGCAGCGTCGGCTGCTCTTCGAGAGAAAACTCTCTGTTCATCTTGGAAACTTCTGTCAATGTGTCGCAGTGTAAGTCAATGTAAGGAATCACATTTCCTCCTTCAAATTTTTGTTTTTCTCGTTTGGCGGTTATTTTTCAGATACGTATCGCTTGCAGTGAAGACAGTAGTGCAGCGGAAAGGCTGCTTTTTTTGGAAAGATGTAGTCTGCCAATTTGACTTCATCTTTTCCCAGCGACCAACGGGTAGGTCGGCTGAACAAGCCAAATTTCACGCCTTCTGGCGTCCAGTTGATCTGATGATCAGCGTAGATGGCCCCTCGCAGAAGGCCCCTTCCACAGACCGGACAGACATCTTCCGCAGCGACTCTATATACGTGTGCGCAGCAGATCTGAAGGCGCTGAGAAGCAAAGTCCAGCGTCCAGTGTTGGCGTTTGCCTTCGAGTCGGCAAGTCAGCTGTTTTAACACGGCGCTTTGCGACAGCAGCGTCCCTTCAACGGACGAAACGCCTTCAAAGACGAGAGCGTCCTGCGCGCCTTTTAGAAAGAGTCTGCCTTCTGATGCAAAGGAAGTCTCCGTGAATGCCTTTTCTATACAAGGAGAAAGGAGCTCTTCTCGGAGCCGCTCCTCCATCTTTTTTGATCCCTCATGATCACAGAAGAGACCGTCCTCCATAAGTGCGAGCACCTCTTCTGTCTCAAACCATCCTGCCTCGGCCACTTCCTCTTCATCGAGCGTCAGCGGCGTATCTTCGGGAATCGTCAGCAGGAAATAATCGTCAAATCCCCTCTCATATTCGACCGTGAAAAGCAGGGTTATCTCCTGCTCCTGCGCCCGAATGCCGAGCTCTTCATGAATTTCTCGGATGGCCGCTTGGGCAGGGGATTCATCGACCCCGACCGCACCGGCAGCCGCTGCGTCCCAAGCAAGCGGAAACAGCGCTTTGTTCGCACTTCTTTTTTGAAGCAGATGACGCCCTTGCGGGTCTTTCACCCAGAGATGGATGACCTCGACAAAATCGCCCTCGCTCAAGGCACTCCTCTGTTTTCGAATGCCCGTGTCTTGTCGGTCGCGGGTGAGGATTCTAACCTCTTCGGTCATATCGTGATTTTTTTCTCTGTCCTTTTGCGGGAGCATGTCGGCCTCTCTGTTTGTTGTGTTTTTTCTGTGACGGTTTGGGGATATTGAGGTCTTTTCCTTCTTCTCCGTACAAATCCATGCCCATGCGAAGAAGCGTCGCGATGATCGCTTCAGGTTGTAATGCCAGCTTCTCAAAGTGCTTGAGCATCGGTCGGTACTCCTCAATATCCGTGTGAGGAATTTCTTCTTTTAGTTTTTTTAGAAAGCGCTTGATGCGCACGGTATCGAGCTCACTTAGAGACGGGATCTCCAGCGGCTCTATCCCTCGTTTGATATACTGCTCAATCGCCCGAAACGCCGCACTGTCACGCGAGGTAAACATCAGGATGCTCTCTCCGCTTTTTCCGGCCCTTCCGCTTCTTCCGATGCGATGCACGTAGTACTCCGGACTCTGTGGCACATCGTAGCTGATGACCAGGTCTACATCGTCAATATCGAGTCCTCGCGCAGCGACGTCGGTGGCAGCAAGAATCTCAAGTCCCCCTCGGTTGAACTGCTGAAGCACGCGGATACGCTGTTCTTGCTTCATGTCTCCGTGCATGGCTTCCACGCTGTATCCCTTTTCCTGAAGGAACAAAGAGAGTTCGTCCACCATGGCCTTCGTATTGCAAAAGAGCAGGGCTCTTGAGGGGTTTCGAAGCTCAAGGAGCCGAAGGAGCGCGTCTTTTTTGTGTTCGCGCTTTACTCGCACAACCTGTTGGCGAATCCCTGCAGCGGAAATGCCGGACGCCTTCACTTCTACTAGCGCGGGCTCATCCAAGTATTCGCCGGAAAGCTGGCGAATCGCCTTTGGAATGGTAGCAGAAAATAGAAGTCTCTGCGTCTCTCCCGGGATCTGCTCAAGCACTTTTTCAATGTCCTCACGAAAGCCCATATTGAGCATTTCATCAGCTTCATCCAGTACCAGAGTGTGCAGATGCTCGAGCTTGAGCGTCCGTCTTCGCAGATGATCTAGAATGCGCCCGGGCGTTCCGACAATCACCTGCGGATGGCGCTTCAGCCTCTCAATCTGGCGTCGGATTTCCTCTCCACCGTATAGCGGAAGCGCTCTTACGTCGTCTAGGTACTTTGCCAAAAGAGTATACTGAGCAGCCACCTGCACGGCCAGCTCTCTTGTCGGACACAGCACCAGCACCTGCGCAGCATAAAGCTTCGGATCGACTTTCTCAAGCGTCGGGATCGCAAAGGCGGCGGTTTTACCTGTGCCTGTCTGGCTCTGCGCCATGACATCTCGCCCCTCCCGAATCAGCGGAATCACGCGCAGCTGTACGTCGGTGGGCTCCTCAAAGCCCATGTCATAGACGGCCCGGGACAGCGGTCCTTCCGGGAGTAGTTTTTGAAATGCCATATTTACCTCAGTTCTCAAAAAACAAGGAGCAGGACCTTCGCCTTGCTCCTCGTCTGTCAGTATTATTTCGGTGCGTTCTCAAATTCTTCTTTGACCCTCTTATACAGCTCGGGGTCATCCATAATCTTATACGCAGTCAGTGTAAGAGCGGCGAGGGTATTTCGCATCTGCTCTTTTGCATAGTCTGTAATCGTGCACTCCGCCAGCTCACGAGTATGTCCACCGACTTGCTTGCCATCGGAGACATCAAAATACGGATGGATCGTCGGGCAGATGTGGCTGACCTGTCCGGCATCGAGTGAGCCAAGATCCTCCCTGGCGGGCTCGATCTCAATCTCTGCCAACTCATAGAGGCTCTCGGCAAACACGTCGTCCATCGTGTGATTTGTCACCAGGTTGTCGTAGGGGAGTTCATAGTTCGTGACTTTGAGCGTACAGCCTGTGGCAAGGGCTCCCGCTTCTGCACAGCGGCGGACCTTGTCCACCAGCTCTTCGTTGTAGGATTTTTGTAGGGAGCGGACATAGTACTGCACCTGCGTGTATTCCGGCACGACATTGGCGGCTTCTCCACCTTTAATGATCACCCCATGAACGCGCGAGGTAGGTAGCATATGCTCTCGCATGGCATTGACGGCATTCATGGTCACAAGCGCAGCATCCAGAGCGTTGACACCTACCCAAGGTTGGCTTGCGGCATGGGCGGTCTTGCCAAAGAACTCAAACTGAATCGCGTACAGAGCCAGCGATTTTCCGCTGCGGGCGTAGCCGACAGACGGGTGCGCCATCAGCGCAAGGTCACAGTCGTCAAAGAGGCCGGCTTCGGCAAACAGCACCTTGGCTCCACTCGTCTCTTCTGCCGGGGTGCCAAAGACGACGACTTGCCCTCCGACTTGATCGAGGACGCGACTGAGCGCAATGCCTGCACCGGTGCTGGTGGCACCTAGGATATTGTGGCCGCAGCCGTGGCCGATGGAAGGGAGTGCATCGTATTCTGAAAGATAGCCGACTTTGAGTCCGGGTTTTCCTGAGTCATAAGTGGCGACAAAGGCTGTCGGCAGATCGAGCACATTTGTCTCTACGGTAAAACCGTGTTTCTCCAACAGCTCCACATGCCAAGCGGCCGCCTTGAACTCCTCATAGCCGAGTTCGGGATTGTCATAGATGTTTTTACTCAAAATGTCGAGTTCGGGTCCTATCTCCTGTGCGATCTTGCGAATCGTTTCCTTCATTGAAACCTCCCATAATCTGAAGTATGTGCTTGATAAGAAAAAACCGGAGAACATTCGAGAATCTCCCTTATTGTCTACCTATCAGTATAGCACCCATGGACGTGCTCACTCAATGATAAATCGCATCCCACAGCGCTCCCTGACAAATTCGGCTGCAAAATACCTCTCACTCGCTGGAATCCAACGCGTGGAGAAGCGCCGGTATCCATCCCATCCATTTCTCTGTTGGAGTCGGATTTTTTGCAGCTCCGGAGAGACTTCTAAAAAAATCGCTTCGTCAAAGTAATCCCCCAAGCAACTCATCATGGCGTAATTTCCTTCGATCAGCGTACACTCTCCCGATAACAGCCTCTTATCTGTATACTCCTGTTTCCTGCAGTCGAAGGCTTGGTACGTCAGTGTCTCTCTATGAAGTGAACGCAGCACTTCTTCTTGAAAGCGCGCCAGATCCATATGGCTTCCCGGCTCTTTACACACGTCAAGAGGCTGCCGATCCGCGGGCAGATAAAAGTCATCCATCGAGATCACCCGAGAAGAGAGTTCATTTGCCAGCGTGCTTTTGCCGGCAGCGATCTCCCCTTCGATGACCAGTACGCCGGGCTTTCTTTCTTGTATGAAGTCGAGCACGGCCTCGTAAAGCAGGTATTGTTTCTGCGCAGGCACACGAATCGCCTTGGTAGATGTCATTACTCTATCTCCTCGGCTCCCTGCGAGGCGTCGCATACAGATCTTCCACTGCCAACCCTCTTTTCTTGGCTGCTTGACGCCACCCTTCATTGCTCAACTCGAAATACGCTTCCTGTGAGAACCCCAAGTCCGTCGTCATGGCAGGGAGCTCTCTTTCTTCCCTGATAGAAGAAGCCAGCTCAGAAAGCGCCTCAGCTAGGTGTTTCTTTTCACCCGTCCCCATGGGAACTCTTAGAAAGGCAAGATAGGCGCCGCCTGAGCCGAAGAGGATCCCACCTGAAAACTCAAGGTCTGCTCGCTCGCACCAGTGGCGAACGATCGAAAAGGACAGCTCTGCATGCACCGGCTCAGGGAATCCGCAGTTGATCAGCACATACACTCGCGGCTTGTTCTGAGCGTTTTTCACGCTTCGCTCGATGTCCTCTAGACAGCGAAGAAGATGCGAGGGGAGTCCATCAAAATACACGCCGAAGAAGAGCACCCACGCATCGGCTTCTAAGAGCTCGTCGATCGATGCATGCGCTTTCGCGGCATCGTCCCAGTGGGAAAGGATCACGTTCTCTCCCTGAAGAAGATGCGACATCTCATTCATAAGACTCGCGGATACGCCCCGAGAGCGGATGCTTCCATTAATCAGTCCAATCGTCATACATGGCCTCCTGTAGCGCTTCCCAAGAAGAAAAGAATGAGACCCTTGTCTCTGCCTCGAGATTTCTCCCATTCGCTTTGGCGAGAGCTTGAAGCGTCCGCCTTTCCCCTTCCGATGCGTCACCATAGATACAGTAATGCAAGCGAAGAGGGTGTTCGTAGCGAAGAGGATGAATGGCCAATCCCTCCTTTAGCTCAAAAAA
>DUVM01000134.1 GCA_012841045.1 Tissierellia bacterium
ACACCGTCGGCAACGCGGTGTCCAGATAGATGATCATCCTCGACAGAAATCGGCTTATAGACCTGGTTGCTAGTTGGAAAGATTCGAAGCTCTCCTAGGAGAGCTTCTTTTTTTGTTCTACACTTTTTGTAGGAGGAAGGCATGAACGCTCAGCTTCGTCAATGGCTGGAGAGATATTCTCCCGAGAGCTTCGAAAAAAGAGAGAACACGATCAACCGACTATTGGAGGAGGATTTCACGGAAATCATGATCAACGCCTGGAATGAGATTTTCCTGGAAGATGATCAGGGAATCCGCGCCATGGAAGGGGTTTTCGCCTCCCGAGGAGAGTATCGACGAAGTGTCTCCCGATTCCTGTCCTATTACAATCAGCGCCTGAGTGTCGACAGACCGATCATTGACTTTGATATTGACAAAGGCTATCGCGTCAATGTCATCAACAGCCATCTGACAGGCGCAGATGTGGTGGTCACAGTGCGAAAAGGGGGCGGTCAGCGATTTCAAGAGGCAGACTTTTTAGAAGGAGGGTTCATGAGTCGCAAGCAGAGGCAGCTTCTGATGCGGCTGATGCGCGAGCGAAAGACGCTTTTTATCAGCGGGGAAACGAGCTCGGGTAAGACGACGCTGCTGAACTTTCTCCTTGGCGACATCGATCGCTCCGAGCGACTCGTCATTATTGAAGATACGGCAGAGATTAAGGCTCCTGTGGGCAGCAATTGCGTATATCTTCGCACAAAGGCAAAGGCGCATCTTTTGCAGGAGGTGAACACGTCAGATCTGGTGAAGACGTCGCTGCGCATGCGGCCGGATCGCATTATCTTGGGGGAGATCCGAAGAGAAGAAGTGGTGGACTTTCTCCACGCCATCAACACCGGCCACCAGGGAAGTCTGTGTACCGGTCATGGGAACTCTCCGCAAGATATGATGGCTCGCCTTGAGATGCTTTTGATGGAAGCGGGCATTCCCTATGAAGCGGCGCAGAGGTATCTAGGAAGAGGAATTGATGCGATCATTCAACTGCGTGGAAAGAGTGAGCGAAGAATTGAAGGCATCAGTGCGGTGAGTTTTTTTGCGGGGGAGGTAAAGATCGATGACATCGCTTAAAATGCTCGAGACGGTCACCTTCCGATTGGGTCTTTTGCTTCTTGTACGGGGCGGGTGGTGGAATGTGCTCTTTCTCCTCGAGGGAATCATCAGCCTGGTAAATGTATACAAAGAAGGAAAAGGGAGCATAGATCAGCGAGTCCTCTTAGAGCAATTGGCTTCCTTTGGGAATCGTTTAAGAGAAGGTGACGCGCCGGTACATGCTTGGGAAAGAGCGAATGTCCAGAGCTATCCCCGGGAGTTCATCCATCCTGAAGCGGAGCATTTTTCTTTGGAGATCTATGAAAAGCAATTTCGACTGTTTGAGAAAAAGCTTCTTTTGGAAGAAGAGCTTGACGCAGAATTTGCCGCCTCAAGGCTTCGAATGGGCATTATGAAGTATCTTCCGATTCTCTCTATGCTGATGCTCGAAGGGTTCAGCGGAAGAATTACACCTCTTGCCCTTCGTATCGGATGTGGAGTGGGTCTTCTGCTCAACTATCACGTGGCAACACGACTTGAGAAGCCGTCATGATAGGTATCACGTCGTTTGTCTTTCTTCGCTTAGTAAAGGGCGCTCTCCTTCGAAAAATCAGTGAACTCTTTTCCCTCAGGGGAAATAGGGGAGCCGACCTCCTGTTTCGCCTCACATACAGTACACAGGAGAGTGTGCATGAGCTTTTTCTCTTTAGCTGGGTGATGCGTCTGATAGACATGGGTTCTGTCTTTCTTCTATCGGCTGGGCTTTTGACTCTGCTGGATATTTCCACCGGTTATATCTTGGGAGCCTTTTGTTTCACACTGCTCGCCGGTCTTTTAAAACTACACTCGAGAGTGCAACAAAATCAGCATCGCCTGATTGAGGAGATGAGCAGCTTTGTCTTTCGCTATGAGATGGCGCTATTGGGTGGTCAAAACCAATACCTGGCGATTCGTGAAGCGGCAAAATCACTGGCTCTTTTCGATGCGAAAGAAGATGTCGAAGGATACGCGCAGGAACTGGAGAAACTCTTTCAGGCGAGCAAATGGATGGTGATCAAGAAGGTGATCATTCTACTGGAGAGAGGAAAGCACTTTACCGGAGAGTCGTTGAGTATGGATTTTGCCCAGGTCTCCTCTGAGCTTTTTGAGCGATACGCAAGGGCAAAAAAACTGGAACTGGAAAAGCGAGAGAATCTGATTCTCTTGCCGATGAGCGCGAACATGCTCATCATGATCATCTATGTCGCTGTCCCTTTTCTTGCAGAATTTATCTGGAGGTAATGAAAATGATGGAACGATGGGAAGATGGATTTGGAACGGTAGAACTGGTCATCCTTACAGCGATTCTCATAGGGCTAGCGCTCCTATTTAAGACGTTTATCGCTGATTATGCCAGCGCACTTCTACAGGATATCTCCAATGTGGAGATCAATATTCGCTCGATCGGTCAGTGATGCGCCAAGGAATTGCTCTTCGCGGCAACAGCGTGGAACTCTTGTATTACGTCTCGTATGCAAAGCTCCGCTTCAATACCTCGCGCGCTTCCGACGTATTTTATATCACCCCGAAATATGTGCCGGGGCTTCGCGGAATGCTGCTGGTTTTTGATGTGAGCGAGTATGTGGTCGCTGGCAAGCACTTTGAGAAAAATGGGGTAATCTATCGGCTGTTTTTCCCTTTAAAAGGGCCTCTATGAGAGGTCCTTTCTCTTTGGGGTAATAGTTCTTTTGGAGGATAGTGATGAGAGAATTATTAAGTGAGCAGATGATTCAGACACGTGTGCGAGAACTTGCATCTGAGATCAGAAGAGACTATGAAGGAAAAAAGCCACTGCTGATTGGGATCTTGAAAGGAAGCTTTGTTTTCTTAAGCGATCTGATCCGCGAACTCAACATGGATTTGGAAGTCGACTTTATGGCCACCTCCAGTTATGGGGATGCGACGACCAGCTCCGGCGTCGTGGCGTTGACCAAAGACCTCGATGTTGCGATCGAAGGCCGAGATGTTATAATAGTTGAGGACATTGTTGATACGGGACTGACACTGAGTTATCTGTGTCGGACGCTCGATCAACGCCTTCCGTCTTCTCTGGCGGTCTGTGCTCTCCTTGACAAGAGTGCCAGACGAGAAACAGAGGTACAGGTCGATTATTGCGGCTTTGATATCGAAGACGGATTTGTCGTAGGATACGGAATCGATTATGCACAAAAGTTCCGGCATTTGCCCTATATTGCCATTATTGAGGAGGAAGTACATGAGTAACCCACACGCACCCGTCGGCGTGTCGAATCGACACCTTCACATTGACCAAAAGACGCTTGACACACTTTTCGGTGAAGGATACGTCTTGACCAATATGAAGGATTTATCCCAGCCTGGGCAATACGCCTGCGAAGAAAAAGTAGAAGTCGTCGGTCCCAAAGGAAGTTTGACGATGCGCATTTTAGGTCCTGTGCGAAGTCGAACGCAGGTGGAAATCTCCATCAGCGATTCGTTTACGCTCGGAGTGCCGGCGATGATACGAAACTCAGGAAATGTCGAGGGAACCCCGGGAGCGATTCTTCGCGGCCCGAAAGGGGAAGTGGAGATTTCTGAAGGGGTGATTGTTGCCGCTCGTCATATGCATCTGCACACAAGTGATGCCGAAAGATTTGGCATTCGAGATAAAGACATCGTCAAACTGTGTTCAAACGGAGACCGAGCCGTCGTATTTG